>NZ_JBITDL010000026.1:101588-123228 GCF_044454225.1 Streptomyces sp. NPDC051563 | reverse complement strand
GTCGGGGGGCGCCCCGCCCGCCCCGGCGGGGGCGGGGGGGGGGCCCCGGGCGCCCGGCCCCCCCCCCGCCCCCCCGGCCCCCCCCCCCCCCCCCCCGGCCCCCCGGCCCCCCCCCCCCCCCCCCCCCCCCCCCCCCCCCCCCCCCCCCCGGCCCGGTCCGAAGTCCTGGTCCTGATGGTGCCGTTCGACAGCGTCCGGGGACTGCTGCCGCAGGAGGCCGTACGGGACACCGTCCTGGTGGACGCCACCAATGCGTTCGACGGTCCGGGCAACGCCCGGGACCTCGGCGGCCGGGGATCCAGCGAACTCGTCGCCGATTGGTACCCGGAGACCCGGATCGTGAAATCCCTCAACACCATGCATTTCGAGACGCTCGCCGTCGCCGGCACCGCGCAGGGCCCGCGTCTGGCCCATTTCACGGCGGGCGACGACGGGAAAGCCAAGGAAATAGTCGCGGGAATCATCGCGGATCTCGGATTCGCCCCCGTGGACACCGGCCCGCTGCACTCCGGAGGAATTCTCCAGCAGCCCGGCGGGCCCCTCTTCAACCGGCCGCTCACGGAAGCGCAGGCGCTGGCATGGACCTCTCACTGAACGTCAACGGAAGACCCGAGCAGTTCTCGGCGCAGCCGAACGAACTGCTCGTGGAACGACTCCGCGACGGCCTCGGGCTGACCGGCACCAAGGTCGGCTGCGACACCGGCCAGTGCGGAACCTGCGTCGTCCGGCTCGATGGCCGCTCCGTCAAGAGCTGCCTGATCCTCACCGCGGCGGCCGCCGGCTCCGCGGTGACCACCATCGAAGGGGTCACCACCCCCGGCGGTGAGCTCAACGGCCTCCAGGAGGCCCTGCGCGAGGAACACGGCACCCAGTGCGGCTTCTGCACCCCCGGCATGGTCATGGCCCTGGGTGAACTGGTCGACAACACGACCGGCCGCGAGGCGCCCACCGAGCCCGAGATCCGCGAGTGGCTCACCGGCAACCTGTGCCGCTGCACCGGCTACCACAGCGTCGTACGAGGAGTGCAGCGCGCCTGCTCCGCGGCCCGCACGCACGTGCCCGCCGACCAAGGCGCCGCGCAGCCGGCCACCGCCGCCGCGTCCGGACAGGAGGGGTGAGGGAGATGACCGCAGTCACGGGGGAGACCCCGCTCCAGGCGCCGGTCCAGGGCAACGGCCTGCTCGGGCAGCCGCTGGACAGCCGCGAGGATCCGCAGCTCCTGCGCGGCGAAGCCACGTACGTGGGCGACATCGACCTGCCCGGCACCGCCCACATGGCGATCCTCGGCAGCCCCGTCGCCCACGCGAAGGTCCTGTCCATCGACACCAAGGCCGCCGAGCAGCTGCCGGGCGTCCTGAAGGTGGCCACCGCGGCCGACTTCACCGACGTCATGCCGCTGCCCTGCATCTGGATACCCGGCGGGGTCGAGAGCCATTTCCCGCCCCACCCCTACGGACTTCCCGGCTCCCGCCCGGTGCTCTCCGGCGACACCGTGCGCCACGTCGGCGACCCCGTCGCCGTGGTCGTCGCCGAGACCCCGCGCCAGGCCGCCGCCGCGCTCGCCGCCATCTCGGTCGAGTACGAGCCGCTGCCCGTGGTGACCCGCGCCGACGAGGCCCTCGCCGAAGGCGCCCCGCAGCTCCACGAGGCCGTCCCCGGGAACCTGAACGCCTACTGGACCTGCGGCGACAAGGACCGCACCGACGCGGCCATCGCCGCGGCCGAGGTCACCGTCGAGCTGGACCTCGTCAACCAGCGCACGATCAACAGCCCCATCGAGCCGCGCGGAGCGGTCGGCGACTACAACCCCGCCACCGGCGAGTACACGCTGTACGCCTCCACCCAGGGCCCGCACAACCACCGCTTCCTGCTCTCCGCGCTGGTCCTCGGCATCCCCTTCAACAAGCTCCGGGTCGTCGCCCCGACCGTCGGCGGCAGCTTCGGCACCAAGGGATACCTGTACCCCGACATGCCGCTGGTCCTGCTGCTCTCCAAGGCGCTCGGCCGGCCCGTGAAATGGGTCGACACCCGCACCGGGCTGATGAACTCCACCGTCCAGGGCCGCGACCACCGCCAGCACGTCACCCTGGCCGGCACCCGCGACGGCCGGATCACCGCCGTGCGCTGCACGAGCTACGCCAACCTCGGCGCCTACCCCTCCACCATCGGCCCCGGTGTCGCCACCGCCCTGATGGGCCGTTCCATCAGCGGCATGTACGACATCGACGCGGCGTTCTGCGAGGTCTACGCGGCCTTCACCAACACCGTCTCGCTCGGCGCCCAGCGCGGCAGCGGGCGGGCCGAGGCCGCGTTCCTGATGGAGCGGCTCGTGGACCGCTACGCCTCCGAGATCGGCATGGACCCGGCGGCGGTGCGCCGCAAGAACCTGGTGCCGAAGGAGAAGTTCCCGTACGACAACGGCCTCGGCTGGACCTACGACTCGGGCGACTACCAGCTGAACTTCGACCGGGCCATCGAACTCTCCGGCTACGCGGACATGCCCGCCCGCAAGACCGAGGCCCGCACCCGCGGCAAGCGGCTCGGCGTCGGCATCGCCTCCTACGTGGCGATCTGCGGGGTCGGCCCCTCCACCCGGATGTCCAAGGAGGGCATGCTCGGCGGCACGTGGGAGAGCGCGAACATCCGCGTCCACCCCACCGGCGAGGTCACCGTCACCGTCGGCTCCGCCTCCACCGGCCAGAGCCACGGCACCGTCTTCGCGCAGGTCGCCGCCGACGAGCTCGGCATCGACCCGGCGACGGTCCAGGTGTACGAGGGGGACACGCTCAAGGCCCCGTACGGCCAGGGGACTTACGGCTCGCGCTCCTACAGCATGGCCGGGCCGGCCATCGCGCTGACGGCCCGGAAGATCAAGAGCAAGCTGGTCAAGGCCGGCGCCGTCTTCCTCGGCGTCCCCGAGGACAAGGTCGTCTACGCGGACGGCAAGGTCTTCGAAGAGGGCAATGAGGAGAACAGCAAGACCTTCGCCGAGCTGGCGATGGCCATGTGGTACGGCTGGGGACTGCCGCCCGAGATCGAGCCCGCCCTCGACGAGACCACCCACTTCGACCCGCCGGACTTCAACTACCCCTTCGGGACGCACGTGGCGGTCGTCGAGATCGACGAACTGACCGGCGAGACCGAGGTGGTGGCCTACACGGCCGTCGACGACGCCGGAAACATCGGCAACCCGAAGATCGTGCTCGGCCAGATCGAGGGCAGCATCCTGCACGGCCTCGGCCAGGCCCTCATGGAGCACGCCGAGTACGACCCGGACGGGCGGCTCGTCAGCCGCGACCTGAACCACTACGCCCTGCCGCGCGCCATCGACGCGCCGTTCTTCACCCTCGACAAGACCACCACGCCCTCCCCGCACAACCCGCTGGGAGCCAAGGGCGCGGGCGAGATCGCCACCGTGCCGCCCGCCGCGGCCGTCGTCAACGCCGTCGTCGACGCCCTGTCCGACCTGGGCGTCCAGCACATCGACATGCCCGTCACCCCCGAGAAGGTCTGGCGCCGCCTGAGAGGGGAATCCCAGTGATCCTCGCCGATTTCGACTACGTACGCCCCGTCGGCCTCGACGAGGCGCTGACCCTGCTGGCCGGCCGGCCCGGCGCCCGGGTGCTCGCCGGCGGGCAGAGCCTGCTGCCCGACCTGCGCACGGGGGAGGAGCGGGCCTCCCTGCTCGTCGACCTGCGCCGGCTGGAAGAGCTCCGGGGGGTCGAGCCGGTGCCCGGGGGGCTCCGGATCGGCGCGCTGACCACCCTGGCCGAGCTGGCCGCGGACCCCCTGGTCCTGGCCGGGGCTCCGGAGATCGCCGCCGCGGCCCGTGCCAACGGCGACCCCCAGGTCCGCAACCTCGGCACCGCCGGGGGCAACCTCGCCGCCACCGGCCGGGCCACCGACCTGCCCGTCGCCGCCATCGCCGCCGGCGCCACGGCCGAACTGGCCGGTCCCGGCGGGGTGTCGACGCTCACCGCCGAGGAGCTGGCCGCCTCCGGGGTTCCGGCGGGCACCGTCATCACCGCCCTGCTCGTCCCGGTGGTCGCCGGCGGCGGCGCCGCCTTCGAGAAGACCGCCGACCGGGCGACCCGCTACCCGGTCTGCGCCGCCGCCGTACGGATCACCCCCGACGGGCCGCGGATCGCGGTCACCGGGGCCACCGTCCGCGCGGTGCGGCTGCGCGGGGTCGAGGAACGGATCGGGGAGGGCCCGTACAGCACGCAGAACGTGCTCGCGGCCTTCCGCGCCGAGCCCCGGGAGCTGTTCGTCCCGGGTCGCGGCACTTCGGCCGAGTACCTCGGCCACCTCGCGGGCGTACTCACCGCCCGCGCGCTCACGAGGGCCGTCCAGGCACCCGCCTGACGGCCCACGACGGGGGAGTTGAAGCAGTGGAACCGTTGCCCACGACAGCACGGACCGCGCCGTCCGCGACCACCACGGGGGTCACCTTGCGCCCAGCCGCCGGCGCCGCAGGCGCACCGGGAAGCTCCGGCTTCTGGGTGGTGGGCGCGGTCCTCGTCCTGCTGATGCTCTCCTCCTCCGTCCCCTCGGCCCTCTACGTGCTCTACCAGCAGGAGTGGGGCCTGTCCTCCGGCATGATCACGGTGGTCTTCGCCCTGTACGCCGTCACCGTGCTCGCCGGACTCCTGCTGTTCGGCTCGCTGTCCGACACCCTCGGCCGGCGGCCCGTACTCGCCGCGGGGCTGGTCCTCGCGATCGTCGCCATGGGCCTGTTCGCCGCGGCCCAGGGGCTCGGCCTGCTGCTCGCCGCCCGCGCCGTGCAGGGGCTGGCGGTGGGCCTGGCCACGGGGGCCATGGGCGCGGCCCTGCTGGAACTGGCCCCGCGTTCTCGGCCCGCGCTCGGCGCCCAGGTCAACAGCGCCGGCCCGACGGTGGGCATCGGCCTCGGCGGCATCGGGGCCGGGCTGCTGGTGCAGTACGCCCCCGCCCCGACCGTCCTGACCTACGTGCTGCTCGTGGGTGCCTTCGCCGTCTGCCTGGTCGGCGTGGCCCGGATGGCGGAGAGCGCGCCGGGGAGGGCGGCGGGTGGGGCTGCTGGGGCGCCTGGGGTGGCCGGGGCGCCTGGGGTGGCCGGGGTGGCCGGGGCACCTGGGGTGGCCGGGGGCCGCTTCAAGCTGGCCCCGCACCGGATCCACATCCCCGCGGCCGTGCGCGGCCGCTTCGCGGTGCTGATCCTGACCATCGTGGCCGTCTGGTCGGTCGGCGGGTTCTACCTCTCGCTCGGCCCGCACCTGGCCCTGTCCCTGCTCGAGAGCACCAACTACCTCGTCGGCGGCGCCACCGTGGCCCTCCTCGCCGGCGCCGCCACCGCCGCCCAGCTCCTGCTCGGCCGCACCGAGGCCCTGCGCACCGCCGTCCTCGGCCTGCTCGGGCTGCTGGGCGGGCTGGCCCTGGTGCTCCTCGCGCTCGGGCTCCGCTCGGCCCCCGTGTTCCTCGTGGCCACCGCCGTCCTCGGGGCCGGCTGGGGCGCCGCCTTCCTCGGCTCCTTCCGCGCCCTGAGCGCACTGGCCGAGCCGGCCCACCGGGGCGAACTGACGGCGGCCGTCTACGTGTTCGCCTACCTCGCGATGAGCGTGCCGGCGGTGCTCGCCGGACTGCTCACCAACATCCACGGACTGCACCGCACCTCGGTCGGCTTCATGGCCACCGTCGCCGCGGTGTGCGCCCTGGCCCTGCTGGCCACCCTGCGGCTGGCGGCCCGGAACAGGACGGAAGGGAGCACCGCATGACCGGTTCCCCGGACACCGCCGCGCTGCGCGCCGCCCTGCGCGGGCTCGAGATCTTCGAGGGCCTCACCGAGGAGCAGCTGGACTGGCTGGTCTCGGTCTCCGAACCGAGGGTGCTCGCCGACGGAGAGGTCCTGTTCCGGGACGGGGAGGAGGCCACGGGCTTCCACGTCCTGCTCTCCGGGGGCCTCGTGGTCACCAAGGTGGTCGACGGCCGCGAGGAGGTCCTGACCCGGCACTCCACCGAGGAGGAGAGCGCGGCCGCCGAGGACCACGACGGCAAACCCTCGGCCGCACACCGGTTCACCGGCGAACTGCCCCTGCTGACGGACGGGGCGTACGTGGCCACGGCCGCCGCGAGCGGGCCTGCCACCACCGTGGTGGCCTACGCGAAGCCGGTCTTCTTCGAGATGCTGACGCGCTGCCACGGGGTGGCCGCCGTACTGATCCCCGTACTGGCCTGGCGCATCAAGTCCTCCGAGGTCCAGGCCCGCAAACGGGCCACCGTCGAAGCGCTGGGCACCCTGGCGGCCGGCCTCGCGCACGAGCTGAACAATCCCGCCGCCGCCGTGGCCCGGGCCGCGCAGGAACTGGCGCCTGCCCTGGACCAGCTGACCCGCACCGCCCAGGCCTGGGGCGCGGCCGCCACGGCGGCCGAGCGCTCCGTGTTCGACCAGCTCGCCGACGAGCTGGACAAGGTGGCGCCGCCGGAGGTCACCGATCCGCTGGCCCAGGCGGACGCCGAGGAGGAGATCGCCGACTGGGCCGAGGAGGCGGGCGCGGAGCGGGCCGGGCTGCTGGGCTCGGGGGTCTCCGACCTCGGACTGAAGCTGGGCGGACTGCTGGAGCGGCTGGAGGGGGTCGGCGAGCGCGCCCTGCCGGCGGCGCTGGACCATCTGGCGGCCCTGCTGGAGATCCGCTCGCTCGCCGCCGAGCTGCGGGCGGCCGGTCCGCGGATCTCCCAACTCGTTTCGGCGACCCGGGATTACGCCAATCTCGACCGGGCCCCCGAGCAGCGCTTCGCGGTGACCGAAGGGCTGGAGAACACGCTGGTCGTGCTGCGTGCCAAGCTCGCGGGGATCGGGATCGTGCGCTCGTACGACCCGGACCTGCCCGAACTGACGGGCTATCCGAGCGAGCTGAACCAGGTGTGGACCAACCTGGTCGACAACGCCGCGGCGGCCATGGAGGGCTCCGGAACCCTCACCCTGCGGGCCCGGGTCGAAGGCGTCTGCATGGTGGTCGAGATCGCCGACACCGGCTCTGGCATCCCCGCGCAATCCCTGCCGAGGATCTTCGAACCCTTCTACACGACCAAGGACGTGGGCAAGGGCACGGGCCTCGGCCTGCACCTCAGCTACCGCATCGTGACCCAGCGCCACCACGGTTCGATCACGGCCCGCTCGCGGCCGGGGGAGACCCGGATGACCGTGCGGCTGCCGCTGTCCGGGACCGATCCGTCCTGCGCGGTGCCGGCCGTACCCGCGGACCCCACCGATCCCACCGATTCCATCGCTCCATCCCCATCGAAGAGTTGAAAGGGAGTCGACATGCCCAAGTACGACATCTCCACGCTGCACCCGGTGTTCGTCCGGCAGATGGACGCGCTCGCCGCCCTGGACATCGAGGCGGTCATGAAGAACTACACCGACGACGCGGTGCTGTTGCGCTTCGAGGGTGTCTCCGTCGGCATCGACGCGGTGCGCGAGACCTTCACCGGGTACCTGACGGTGAAGCCCACCCTCGTGGAGCTCCAGGAGTACGTCGAGACCGACGACACGATCTTCTACCGGGCGATCATGAACCTGAACGGGGAACCGGAGCACGCGTTCGGGACGCTCGTCGTCCGGGATGGCCGGATCTGGCGGCAGACTGCCGGATTCGGCGGCTGATTGCGGAAATCTGGGTAGCGTGTGCGGGGAGGGTGGGGATGTGCACCCTCCCCGTATGTGCGACAGCCGTAGATATATGCAAGAAGCGTGAAGGGGAGGTCATGGAAACGGAAACCGGCCGGGTCGAGGCATTCAGTGATGGCGTATTCGCGATCATCATCACCATCCTCGTCCTGGAATTGAAAGTTCCGGAAGAAACCGGCTCCGATTTCTGGCACGGAGTGCGCGAGCAGTGGCCGCACTACGCCGCCTACGTGGTGAGTTTCCTCATCATCGGCGTGATGTGGGTGAACCACCACACCATCTTCCGTCACATCAAGCGGGTCGACCGTCCTTTGCTGTTCCTGAACCTCCTGGTGCTGATGGTCGTATCGGTGATCCCGTACACCACCAACGTGCTCGCCGAACACCTCATGGAAGAAGGGGGATCGGCCAACGCGGCCGCGGTCCTCTACAGCCTTCTCACCGTGGCCTACGCCCTGGCCTTCCTGGCCTTCTGGTGGTACGTCACCCGCGTCGGACACCTTTTCCACGACCAGGTGGACAAGGACGGCGCACGAGCCACCAGGGTCCGCTTCGGTCTGGGTGCCATCGCCTACCCGTGCACCGTCGTCCTGGCCTTCTTCTCGGCTCCGCTCACTCTCGTCGCACACTTCCTGATCGCGCTCTACTATGCGGCGAACCAGATCCCCATCCCCCTCGTGGTAGAGGAAGAGCGGCTCGAAACTGCGAGCGACCTCAGGAAGTAGCCGCCGGGACCTACGGCCGTTCTCCGCGGTCAAGTAGGGTAATGGATCTAGCTGGTCGCGGGGGAGGCCCAGATGGCTCGCGTAGTCCTGCCGGAGGAATCCACGAAGGAAATCTCCGAATTGATCGACGTTCTGATCTCGCTCTTCTTCGAGTCGTTACCCCGGCGGGACCAGCGAAACTGGGCCCGCGTATACCTGAACGGCCTGGTACAGACGAACGGCAAGAAAACAATTCGTAACATCGCCGGAACCGGGGCCAGTTCCGTCGAGCAGAGCCTTCAGCAGTTCATCAGCAAATCCCCCTGGGACTGGACCCCGGTCCGCCGCTCCCTCGCCCAGCACCTGGAACGCACCGCGCAGCGCCCGCTGGCCTGGGTGGTGCAGCCCATGGTCATCGAGAAGGCCGGCGACCGGTCGGTGGGAGTGGGACGGCAGTTCGTCCCCCAGCTGGGACGCACCGCCAACTGTCAGCAGGCCAGCGGGATCTGGCTCACTTCCAGCGATGCGGGCTTCCCCGTCGAATGGACCCTCACCCTCCCCGGGCCCTGGACGGCGGAACTCCTGCGGCGCCGGCGGGCCGGCATCCCCGACACGGCCCGCTCGCTCACCCCGGCCCAGGACGCGGTACACGCGGTCCAGCGTATGGCCGCCACCTGGCAACTCCAGCGCCGGCCCGTGGTGATGGAAGTCTCCAACGCCGAACTGCCCCAGTGCATCGAATCGTTCGCGATGCAGGACATCCCCTTCGTATTCAAAGTGGACGGCACCCTGCCCGTCTCCTTCGGCGGGGCCGGCCGGCACAAACCCGGGCCGCACACCGCGCCGGCCCGGGAGCTCATCGACTCCCTGCGCTCCCAGCGCCGGGTCGTCGAATGGACCCGGCACGGCCGCGCCGAGGGAGCGGTCACCCTGCTCACCTCGGCCACCATCTTCGCCACCCCCGGTGAGGACCGCCTCGTACCGGCGCCGCCCACCCCGCTGCTGCTCGTCGGGGCCTGGACGGAGGCCGCCCTGCTGCCCACGGAGTTCTGGATCACCAACATCGGGGACCGGCCGCTCGCGCAGCTGTTCCTCCTCGCCAAACTCACGGACCGGGTCGCGCTCGACTTCACGGAGGTCTGCGAGCCCGCCGGAATCCGGGACTTCGAGGGCCGCTCCTTCCGGGGCTGGCACCACCACGCCACCCTCGCCAGCGTCGCCCACGCCGCGATGCTGCTGGGCGCGCGCGGCCGGGGCCCCCACCCGTCACAGCCCGACGCGTACCCCGGCCCGGTCCGGACCGCCCCCACCCGCGCGGTCGCCGCCGTCCATGCCGCCGGGCACGCCGCCGGACCTCCCGCGCTGCCGCCGAGACCGGTCATCCCCGGGCAGAGCCCGCGCCGCGAGTACATCCGCTGATGCTCGACATCGCCGAAGAGCTACGCGCGTGGTGCGCCGCCGGACGGGACTTCGCCGTGGCCACGGTGGTGGCCGTCAGCGGCAGCGCGCCGCGCGGTCCGGGCGCCTCGCTGGCCGTCGACACCGGCGGCACCGCCCTCGGCTCCCTCTCCGGGGGCTGTGTGGAATCGGCCGTGCACGAACTGTGCCTGGAGGCGATCACCTCCGGGCGCAGCAGCGTGCACCGGTTCGGATACAGCGACGACGACGCCTTCGCGGTCGGGCTGACCTGCGGGGGAGTCCTCGACGTCCTGATCACCCCGGTGCGCCGGCACGACCCCGTGCGCCCTGTCATCGGCGCCGTGCTCGACGCCGCCTGCGGCGGGGCCCGCTCCGCGCTGGGCCGGGTGGTCTGCGGGCCGCCGGAGCAGCTGGGCGGGGCCATCGCCGTGCACGCCGACGGTTCCTACGAGGGCCGCCTCGGCGGGGGCGCCGAGCTGGACCGGGCCGCCGCCGAGCGGGTCCGGGACTGGCTCGCGGCCGGCCGGACCGGCACCGCCGAGCTGGGCACGGCGGGCGGGCTCTGCGGGCAGCCCCTGACCCTCCTGGTCGAATCGGCCGCGGAGCCGCCCCGGCTGCTGGTCTACGGGGCCATCGACTTCGCCGCCGCCCTCACCCGCGTCGGCGCCTTCCTGGGCTACCGGGTCACGGTGTGCGATGCCCGGCCCGTGTTCGTCACGGCCGCCCGGTTCCCCGACGCCGACGAGGTGGTCGTGGACTGGCCGCACCGGCACCTGGCAGCGGAGTGGGAGGGGGGCCGGCTGGATTCCCGTACGGCGGTCTGCGTGCTGACCCACGACGCCAAGTTCGACGTCCCGCTCCTGACCCTCGCCCTGCGGCTGCCCCTCGCGTACGTCGGAGCCATGGGCTCGCGCCGCACCCACGAGGAGCGGGCCCGGCGGTTGCGGGCCCAGGGCGTGCCGGCCGCCGCGCTGGCCCGGCTGCGGTCACCGATCGGCCTGGACCTCGGCGGGGCGACCCCCGAGGAGACCGCGCTCGCCATCGCCGCCGAGTTCACGGCCGTCCGGTACGGAGGAACGATTCTCCCGCTGGCCTGGAGCCAAGGAGCCGTCCACGGCCGGGCCGCGGAGCCGCCGGCTCCCGTCCCGAGGGCCAAGGTCCCGTAGAAGGACCCGCGGAAGGTCCCGTAGGAACCGACCATTCGGCCCCACATGTCCTGGACGATCGGCCGGGGCGGTGTGAACTCCAGGTCGTGTGAGAATGAAGTACGTGCGTTCCTCGACTGCCCTGTCGGGGTCACCTCCGAACGACTGGGATGTTCAGCACGTGCGTTTTCTCAATGACCTGAAGCCGCCGTACGACCTGACGTACGACGATGTGTTCATGGTGCCGAGCCGCTCCGCGGTAGGTTCCCGCCAGGGCGTCGACCTCTCCGCGCCTGACGGCACCGGCACCACCATTCCGCTGGTCGTGGCCAACATGACCGCCATCGCCGGCCGCCGGATGGCCGAGACGGTCGCCCGCCGCGGCGGCATCGTCGTCATCCCGCAGGACATCCCGATCGACGTCGTCACCGACGTGATCTCCTGGGTGAAGACCCGCCACCTCGTGCTCGACACCCCGATCACCCTGGCCCCCACCCAGACCGTCGCCGACGCGCTGTCCCTGCTGCCCAAGCGCGCACACGGCGCCGGCGTCGTCGTCGACGCGGACGGCCGCCCGGTGGGCGTCGTCACCGACCACGACCTGACCGGCGTGGACCGCTTCACCCAGCTCTCCGAGGTCATGTCGAAGGAGCTCCTGCTCATCGACGCCGACATCGACCCCCGCGAGGCCTTCACCAAGCTCGACGCCGGCCACCGCAAGCTGGCCCCCGCCGTCGACAAGGACGGCAGGCTCGTCGGCATCCTCACCCGCAAGGCCGCGCTGCGCGCGACCCTGTACACCCCGGCCACCGACGCCAACGGCAAGCTGCGCATCGCCGCCGCCGTCGGCATCAACGGCGACTTCGTGGCCAAGGCCAAGCAGCTGCTCGACGCGGGCGTGGACACGCTCGTCATCGACACCGCGCACGGCCACCAGGAATCCATGATCAGCGCGATCAAGGCCGTCCGCGCCCTCGACCCGCAGGTCCCGATCGTGGCGGGCAACATCGTCGCCGCCGAGGGCGTCAAGGACCTGATCGACGCCGGCGCCGACATCATCAAGGTCGGTGTGGGCCCCGGCGCCATGTGCACCACCCGCATGATGACCGGCGTGGGCCGCCCGCAGTTCTCCGCGGTGCTGGAGTGCGCCGCCGAGGCGAAGAAGCACGGCAAGCACGTCTGGGCCGACGGCGGCGTCCGTCACCCGCGCGACGTGGCGATGGCACTGGCCGCCGGTGCCTCGAACGTCATGATCGGCTCCTGGTTCGCCGGCACGTACGAGTCCCCGGGCGACCTCCAGCAGTCGGCCGACGGCCGCCTGTACAAGGAGTCCTTCGGCATGGCCTCCGCGCGCGCCGTCCAGAACCGCACCTCGGAGGAGTCCTCCTACGACCGCGCCCGCAAGGGCCTGTTCGAAGAGGGCATCTCCACCTCGCGGATGTTCCTGGACCCGGCCCGCCCGGGCGTCGAGGACCTGATCGACTCGATCATCGCGGGCGTCCGCTCCTCCTGCACCTACGCCGGTGCGGCCTCCCTCGCGGAGTTCGAGGAGAAGGCCGTCGTCGGCATCCAGTCCGCGGCGGGCTACGCCGAGGGCAAGCCGCTGCACGCCAGCTGGAGCTAGTCCCCTTCTTCTGCTTCTTCTTCACCACTGCGCCGGGGTCCCCGTGGGGGCCCCGGCGCAGTGCTGTCCGCGGCCCGGTCCGGCTCGTCCGGGACATGACCGTCCGGGAGCCGGCCGCTCGACCGACGGCCAGACGCTGTCCCCCGGCCCGCGGGATCTCCGAGACCAAGCGGGTCCTGCGGGAACTGCTGGAAGCCTGCGCGGAGGCGGGCGGCCGACCGTACCTCTACGGCACCCGAGATTTTCGACGTGGTGCCTTGGTGCCGCACACCTCGCGCCGCCCGGTACCGACGGGCGGGGGCAGGGGTCCGGTGCCACGCTGGTCGTACTCGATCCGCGAAAGGCACCCGTCATGATCAGCACTGACTTCGTCCCCGGCTCCCCCTGCTGGCTCGACCTCGGCGTACCGGACGTCCCCACGGCTGCTGCCTTCTACGGAGCGGTCCTCGGGTGGGACTACGAGTCCATGGACGAGGGGGAGGACATGGAAGGCGGCATGTTCCGGAAGGACGGCAAGATCGTCGCCGGGCTGGGCAAGCTCACCGAGGAGGGTGCCCGCCCGGCCTGGATGATCTACTACGCCGTCCCCGACGCCGAGGCCGCGACCCGCGCCGTCGAGAGCGCCGGCGGCGCCGTGCGGGTGGCGCCGAGGCAGCTCGACGCCTGGGGCACGATGGCGCAGTACAGCGACCCGCTGGGGGGCCAGTTCGCCGTCTGGCAGCCCGGGGACACCAAGGGCGTCGAGCTCGTGGACCAGCCGGGATCCCTCGCCTGGACCGAGCTGTACACGAGCGATGCCGCGGCCGCCCGGGAGTTCTACGGGGCCGTCTTCGGCTGGCAGTTCGGCGATATGCGGATGCCGGGCGGCGAGGGCACGTACACCCTGATCACCCCCGCCGGGCAGCCCGAGGGGAGCATGCAGGGCGGTCTCATGGAACTCTCCGCCGAGGACCTCGCGGTGGCGGGCGGACGTCCGTACTGGCACCCGGTCTTCCACGTCACCGACTGCGACGCGGCCGTCGCCGAGGTCACCGCGCGCGGCGGCAGCGTGCAGATGGGGCCCGCGGACGCCGAGGGGGTCGGCCGCCTCGCCGTCTGCCTCGACCCGGCGAACGCCGACTTCGTGGTGCTGACCCCGTCCCAGGACTGAGCTCCCCGGCCCGGCCGCCCTTCCGCGCGGCCCGGCCCCCGCTTCCCGCGGCCCCGCCGCCGTCCACCCGGACGGCGGCGGGGCCGTTCGCGTACCGCCGTACCGCCGTACCGCCGTACCGCCGTACCGCCGTACCGCCGTACCGCCGCCGGCCCGTTGCCGCGGCCCGCGGGCGACCGTTCACCGACGTGGGACGACCGGTCGGCGCAGGGCGCACCGGGATACGTCAGGCGGCGGATAACTCCGCGCGCGTGGTCCGGCACGCTCGGTACATCCCGGGCTGTGTCCCCGCCCGGATCCCGGCCCGTCACCCCGTCCGTATCCCGGCCCGCACCACCGCACCGCCCGCGCCCCGCCCCGCACATCGACCCGCGTCCCGACCCGGAAGGGGTAGCCCATGTCGGCCATGCCGCTCGCGCCGCTCGTGCCGCTCACGTCCGCGAACGCCGGCACCGTCACGGTCGCCCGCCGCCGCACCGACGCCCACGCCCTCGCCCGGCTGGAGCGGGAACACGGCAAGGCGCTCCACGGATTCCTCCTCGGCCTCACCTTCGGTGACCGCCACCGGGCCGAGGACCTCGTCCAGGAGACCCTGTTCCGTGCCTGGAAGCACCCCGAAGCCCTGGAGAGCGGGGCCCACGCCTCCATGCGGCCCTGGCTCTACACCGTCGCCCGCCGCGTGGCCATCGACGCCCGCCGGGCCCGCCTGTCGCGCCCGGCCGAGGTCGGGCCCGACGGGCTGGAGCAGTCGCCCGCCGACGAGGACCGCACCGAGCGGTCCGTCGCCGTCCTCGACGTCCGCGAGGCCCTGCGCCTACTCAGCCCCGATCACCGGGCCGTGCTCCTGCTCATCTACTTCCGCGGAGCGAGCGTCTGCGAGGCCGCCGAAGCGCTCGGGATACCCGCCGGCACGGTCAAATCCCGTACCTACTACGCCCTGCGGTCCCTGCGCGCCCTCCTGCCCGGCTACGAAGACGGCCACCTCCGCCCGTGAGCGGACCTCCAGCTTGGCCAGGATGTGCGAGACGTGGGTCTGCACGGTCCGGCGGGACAGGAACAGCTCCGAGGCGATCTCCGGGTTGGTGCGGCCCCGCGCGACCAGCAGCGCCACCTTCAACTCCGCCGGAGTCAGCGCCTCCCACCCCCGCGCCGGCCGCCGCCGGGACGCCCGGCTGCCCCGCCGCACCCCCAGGCTCCGCAGCCGTGCGTCGGCCCGGGCGATGTCCCACCGGGCGCCGAGCAGCTCGTACGAGGCCACCGCGCCGGTCAGCGCCGACCGCGCACCCGCCAGGTCCCCGTGCCAGGCCCGGGCCACCGCCAGGTCCTCGAGGGTCTGGCCCGCCACCAGCCCGCCCCGCGCCAGGGCCGCCGTCTCCGCGAGCAGCTCCGGGTCTTGGGCGAACAGCCCGCGGCAGCGCAGCAGCGCCAGCGCCGGACCCGGCTGCTCCGGCAGGGCCGCCGCCGTGCGGGCGCAGGCGGCCACCGCCGACCGGGCCGCCTCGGTGTCCCGGCTCTCCAGAGCGAGCCGGACGGCCTCCGACAGCGCCCAGGGACGGTCGAAGGCCACCGCCTCGTCCACCCCGTCCTCCAGCGCGGGCAGCAATGCCGCCAGCGCCTCGCCGGGGTTCGCGTCGCGCTCCGCCAGCAGGGCGCGGGCCAGCAGGATGTGCGCGGTGTGCCGGCGGGCCGCTGGCGGCTCGTACGCCTCCGGGCCCAGCAGGGCCAACTGCGCCCTGGCCGCCTCCTGTTCGCCGCGATGGCCCAGGATCAGGGCGCGCAGCCCACTGGTCAGCACCGGCAGCCAGCCGTCCGAGACGGGCATGCCCTGGGCCCGGGCCAGGCCCTCCAGCGCGGCGTCCCAGTCGCCGAGCCGGTAGCGGAGACCGGCCAGCAGGGCCTCCGTGACCACGAGCCGGCCCGTGGAACCGGTCCGGGCCGCCAGCTGCCGGGCCTCGCGCAGCGCCGCCGCGGCGGCGTGCGGCTCGTCGAACCGCAGATGGCCCTCGGCCTGGTTGGCGAGCAGCAGCAGCCGCATGTCGTTGGCGGCCGGGCTGCGGCGGGCGTGCGCGATCCCGGCCGCCACGTGGCGCAGCGACTCCCGGCCCCGGTTCAGGTGGAACAGCGCGAAGGACATGGCGTGTTCGGCCTCCGCGCCGCACAGCGGATCGCCGAGCAGCCGCGCCCGCGCGACCAGCGGTCCGGCCAGCGCGTACGCCTCCTCCGGCCGGTGCAGATCGGCCAGCGCCAGGACCCGGCACGCCTCCAGCCGCAACCGCAGCCCCGCGCCCGGGACTTCCTCGTCCAGCGCCTCCTCGGTGACCTCCAGGGAGCGGGCCATGTCCCCCTGGATCATCAGCGCCGACACCAGCTTGAAGGCGAGCGCGGACCGCCGCCCGGGATCCTGTGCCCGCTCGCGCAGCGTGCGCAGCAGCTCCACGGACTCGGGCCGCCGCAGCATCAGGGCCGCGTCGGCGAGCCCATCCTCCAGGGCCTCCCGGTACGGACTCCCGGTCCGGCCGGGGGGCTGCTCCGCGACCTGTCGCACGGCCCGGCCCAGCAGCGCTGCCGCCGTCTCGGGCGCCACCGCGATCAGCGCCTGCGCCGACTCCGCCGCCCACCGCACCGCCCACGGGTCCAGCACCCCGCCGGCCAGCAACTGCCCGGCGGTCCGGGCGGGATCGAGCCCGGCCCCGGCGAAGGCGCGCGCCGCGTCCTGGTGCAGGACGCCGCGGGCGGCCCGCGGCAGCTCCGCGTACAGGGCCAGCCGCACGGCCGGCTGCCGGAACCGCAGGGCCTCACCGCCGACCGTGCCGCCGTACGGGCCGCTGTCCGGGCCGCCTTCCGGGGCGCAGGGCGGGCCGCCTTCCGGGCTGCCCGGCGCGGGCGGGCCCGGCGGGAGCCCGGCGGGCAGGGGGCCGGCCTCCAGCACCCCGGTCAGGAGCGGGGTCTCCAGGTCCGCGAGCAGGTCCCGGACGGGGAGCGTGCGTACGAGGGCCAGCTCGCGCGCCGTGAAGGCCGGTCCGAGCAGCGCCGCGTGCCGGAGCGTGGCCAGGGCCCCCGCGGGAAGCCCGCCCAGCTCCCGGGTCACCGCCTCCGGGGGAGCGGGCAACTCGCCGACGGGGAGCGTCAGTTCCGCGGAGCCGGCGCGGACCTCGATGATCCCGGACCAGTGGGCGAGCAGCTCCCGCAGCAGCCGGGGATTGCCGCCCGCGTGCCCGGCGGCCTCGCGCAGCCGGGGGCCGGGCTCCGCGCCCAGCGCCTCGCGCACCAGCGCGGCCGACTCCGCCCCCGTCAGCGGCTCCAGCCGGAGCGTGCGCCCGCCCGGCCCGCCGCCCAGGGAGGCGCACAGCTCCTCCACGTCAGCCCGCCGGGGAAGCCGCCGCCGGGCCGCCGGCAGGAGCAGCGGCAGCCGCTGCGCGGCGCGCGCGAGGTGGCGCCACAGCAGCAGGGAGGCCGGATCGGCCCACTGGAGGTCGTCCAGGGCCAGGAGCAGCGGCCGCTGCGCGCACCACTCCTCGACGTCGGCCGCCAGCAGGTCCACGGCCGCCAGCAGCGCGCCGCCCGGTTCGGCCGACCGGGCCGCCTCCCGGAGCAGGGCCAGCGCCCGGGCCCGGCCGGGGCCGGAAGGGTGCAGGCAGTCCAGGGCCGCGCGCAGCGGAAGTCCGGTGCCCAGCGCCTCGGCGGCCCCGTACCGGACCCGGCAGCCGAGCGCGGCCGCCTCGGTCAGTGCCTCGCGCAGGAAGAAGGTGCGGCCCGCGCCGGGCTCCCCCTCCACGAGCAGGCAGGCTCCGCCGCCCTCCGCACCCGCCCGCACCCATGTCCGCAACGCGTCACGGCAGTCCTCGCGGTGCTGTTCTCGCCCGACCCGCACGTCGGCGATCCCTCCGGTCGTTCGCGCCCCCTCCAGGATGGCAGCTCACGGTCCGGTCAGCGCCGGGGAATTCGGCCAGGTGGGGCCGAACTGTGCACCCCCGCACGGTATTTGGGAATCCGCACCGTTATCTTCATGCCCGCGCCCATACCCGTTTCGATGACGAGCCCGTGGCCGTCCCCGTAGACCTGGCGCAGCCGCTCGTCCACATTGGGCAGTCCGATGCCGGCGGAGGAGCCCGGCTGCTCCCCGGCCAGGATCCGGCGCAGCAGGGAGGGATCCATCCCGACGCCGTTGTCCTCGATGGTGATCAGCGCCTCCGCGCCCGCGTCCCGGGCCGCGATGGTGATCCGGCACTCCGCGGTGGAGTCCTCCAGCCCGTGCTTGACCGCATTCTCCACCAGCGGCTGCAGGCACAGGAAGGGCAGCGCCACCGGCAGCACCTCCGGCGCCACCTGCAAGGTCAGCTTGAGCCGCTCCCCGAACCGGGCTCCGGCCAGGGCCAGGTACTGCTCGATGGACCGCAGCTCCTCGGCCAGCGTGGTGAACTCCCCGTGCCGCCGGAAGGAGTAGCGGGTGAAGTCCGCGAACTCCAACAGCAGGTCCCGGGCCCGCTCCGGATCGGTGCGCACGAATGAGGCGATCGCCGCCAGGGAGTTGAAGATGAAGTGCGGGGAGATCTGCGCGCGCAGCGCCTTGATCTCGGCCTCCATCAGCCGGGTCCGCGACCGGTCCAGCTCGGACAGCTCCAGCTGCACGGACACCCAGCGCGCGACCTCGGTCGCGGCCCGCACCAGCACCGCCGACTCCCGTGACCCGTAGGCCACCAGTGCGCCCAGCATCCCGTCCTCGCCGGTCAGCGGGGCGACCACGGCCCACTTGAGCGGGCAGTCGGGCCGCTCGCACTCGGTGCGCACGCTCTGGCTGCGCCCCGATTCCAGCATCACCGCGACCCGGGCCATCGCACGGCGCTCGTGGTGGTCGGCGCCGGGGCCGTCCCAGGCGAGGACGTGCGCGCGGTCCGTCAGGCACAGGGCCTCGGTGCCGAGCAGGGAGCGCAGGCGTTTGGCGGCCTTGCGGGCGGCGTCCTCGGTGAGGCCGGCGCGCAGCGGGGGAGCGGCGAGGGAAGCGGTGTGCAGGGTGTGGAAGGTGGCCCGCTCCACGGGGGTGCCGAGGTCGAGGCCGAGGGCCCGCTCGCCCCGGCGGGCCTGCAGGCGGCCGCCGATCCAGCCGAGGCCGATCAGCAGCGCCCCGCCGGCCGCGCCGAGCACCGAGAGCAGTGCTCCGGTCATGGTGTGCCGCCCTTCGTCGAGAGCGGTGCTCCGGTCGGAGTGCACCGGGCACGGCTGCGAGCGGTGCTCCGGGGCGGTGCCCCCGCAGCTGCCGTCAGCTCGGCTGTCGTGAGGTCCGGCGCCGTGAGCTCCGCTCCGGCCTTGGAGCGGCGCGCCGCGATCAGAGCGGCGCTCTCGTTCCGGTGTGCCGCTCCGGTTGCAGAGCATCCGGTCACAGAGCATCGCCCTTTCCGGCGGGCGCGCCGGAGCCTGACCAGCCCGTTCCCGTTCCCGTTCCCGTGCCCGTGCCCGCCGCGCCGCCCCCGGCCCCGCCGGCCGCGGGGGCCAGGTCCGCCACGTCCTCCGGCAGGTGCAGCCGCGCCAGGGTCGCGGCCGTGCCCGGCGGGATCCGCCCGCGCGTCCCCAGGGACACCAGCACCATCGTCAGGAACCCCAGCGGCACCGACCACACCGCCGGCCAGGCCAGCAGCGTGTTCGCCCACCCCGCCGGCGCCAGCCCGGCCCGCGTCGCCAGCACCGCGCTCAAGGCGGCCCCGCCCCCCGTCACCAGCCCGGCCACCGCCCCCGGCGGCGTCAGCCCGCGCCACCAGATCCCCAGCACCAGCAGCGGGCAGAAGGACGAAGCCGACACCGCGAAGGCCAGCCCCACCGCGTCCGCCACCGGCACCTCCGTCACCGCCACGCTCCCGGCGAGCGGCACCAGGATCGCCACCAGCACCGCGGCCCGGAAGCTCCGTACCCCGCGCGAAGGCAGCACGTCCTGGTGCAGCACCCCGGCCACCGCCATCGTCAGTCCCGAAGCCGTGGACAGGAACGCGGCGAACGCGCCACCGGCCAGCAGCGCCCCCAGCAGTTCCCCGGCGAGCCCGCCCACCACCCGGGCCGGCAGCACCAGCACCGCCGCGTCCGCCTCCCCGGTCAGGGCCAGCTCCGGGGCGTAGATCCGGCCCAGGGCCCCGTAGACCGGGGGCAGCAGGTAGAAGGCGCCGACCAGGCCGAGGACCACCAGCGTGGTGCGCCGCGCCGCCCGCCCGTTCGGGCTCGTGTAGAAGCGCACCGCCACGTGCGGCAGCCCCATGGTCCCGAGGAAGGTGGCCAGGATGAGCCCGTACGTCGCGTACAGCCGCAGCTCGGGCCGGTCCCCGGACAGCGGCTCCGACCAGCTCGACACGCCGGGCCGGGCCTCCGCCCGGCTCTGCGGCACCGCGGAGTCCGGGGCGAACTCCAGCCGCGCGTGCGCCCGTACGGCATGCTGCCCGGCGCCGAGGGTCACGGGCTGCCCGGCGTACGCCCGCCCGTCCACCTGCCCGGTCACCGTGACCGTCAGCGGCGCGTCCAGGGACAGCCGTACGTCCTCGGCCAGGGTGACGGCCGTGTGCTCGCGGAACACCGCCGGGGCGTCGAAGGAGGCGCGCGGGGCGCCGTCCCCCGCCCAGGCCGCCAGCAGGAAGAAGGCGGGCACCAGGAGGGCGGTGAACTTCAGCCAGTACTGGAAGGCCTGCACGAAGGTGATGGACCGCATCCCGCCGGCCGCCACCGCCGCCGTCACCACGCAGGCGACGACCAACCCGCCCACCCAGTGCGGGGCCCCGGTCAGGATCTCCAGGGTCAGGCCCGCGCCCTGGAGCTGCGGCAGCAGGTACAGCCAGCCGACGCCGAGCACGAACAGCACCGCGATCCGGCGCACCGCCTGCGATTCGAGCCGGGCCTCGGCGAAGTCGGGCAGGGTGTACGCGCCCGAGCGGCGCAGCGGGGCCGCGACCAGCACCAGCAGGACCAGGTACCCGGCGGTGTAGCCCACCGGGTACCAGAGCATCTGCGGCCCCTGGAGCAGCACCAGCCCGGCCACGCCGAGGAAGGAGGCCGCCGAGAGGTACTCGCCGCCGATGGCCGCCGCGTTGAGGCGCGGGCCGACCGTGCGCGAAGCCACGTAGAAGTCCGAGGTGGTCCGCGAGATGCGCAGGCCCAGCGCGCCGACCAGCACCGTGACCAGGACGACGACGGTGACCGCGGTCAGCGCGTACGTCTGGTTCACCGGCGGGTCCTTCGGCTGGGGCGCGGGCGCGGCCCTGCGCGGGTGTCGGGGTCACGGGAGTCTACGCACGCCCCCGGAGCGGGCGACAGGCCCTCTCGCAGGTCAGGCCGGATATGACTCAGCGGGCGGGATCGCGGTGCTCGGCGCAGTCCCGCAGGGCGATCTCCAGCTCCACGTACGATTCCTCGGCGCGGCGGAAGGCCAGCGTCAGGGCCGCCTCGGCGCGGGGCGGCAGGTGCCCGTACGCGCCCTCGTGGGCCTCGTACAGCACGTCGGCCCAGCGGGCGGCCGCGCTCCGCAGGCGGGCCAGCAGTACCTCGGCCTCGGCGGGGCCGGCCGGGCGGGTGCGGGGCAGACCGGTGAGTGCGTCGAGCAGCGCCTGGATTTCGGACATCTGCTTCCTCCCGGGGCCGAAGATCCACGATACCCGCGGGGGTCCGTGCGGGTGGCCGGTCCGGCCCGTGCTGCGGCCGACGGCCCGGGCGGATCGCCGTACGTCCCTGCCCGCACGGTGAACGGTCCGCCGCCGCGCCGGACGGTCGGCGCACGCCCTGCGGGGCTGTCCCCTACCCACCCTTCGCCCGTTCCCCGGGGCTGTGCCCCGGGCCCGTTTGGGGGCTGCGCCCCCCGGACCCCCCTCGGGGCTGTGCCCCGGGCCCGTTTGGGGGCTGCGCCCCCCGGACCCCCCTCGGGGCTGTGCCCCGGGCCCGTTTGGGGGCTGCGCCCCCCGGACC
>NZ_JBITDL010000026.1:27913-101489 GCF_044454225.1 Streptomyces sp. NPDC051563 | reverse complement strand
CCCCCTCGGGGCTGTGCCCCGGGCCCGCTTGGAGGCTGCGCCCCGGACCCCCCTCGGGGCTGCGCCCCGGGCCTGCTTCGGGGCTGTGCCCCGGACCCCCTCCGGGCTGTGCCCCGCGTCGGGGGTGGTTCAGCCCATCGCCTGGCGCATCAGTAGGTCCCGGAGCTCCCGTGTGTGCCTGCGGCTCACCTGGAGTTCGGCCGTGCCTACGCGGACCGTGGTGGTGCCCGCGTCCAGGCGCAGTTCGTCGATGCGGGCCAGCGCGACCAGGTGGCGGCGGTGGATGCGGACGAAGCCGCGTGCCGCCCAGCGCTCCTCCAGTGTGGACAGCGGGATCCGGACCAGGTGGCTGCCCTCCTCCGTGTGCAGGCGGGCGTAGTCGCCCTGGGCCTCCACGTACGCGATGTCGGCGATCGCCACGAAGCGGGTGACGCCGCCCAGTTCGACGGCGATCTGCTCGGGCGCCCGGTCCGCGCCGCGGGCGGCGGCGGCCGCGGCCGGGGCGGCGGGGGCCGCGGGGCCCTCGGGGAGGGCCGCGCGGGAGGCCGGTACGCCGGGTACGGCCTCGGGGGCGGCGGCCGGGGGCTGCTCCCCGGACCGGCCGGACTGCGCCCAGGCCCGCCGTACGGCCTCGGCCAGCCGCTCCGGGCGGACCGGCTTGAGCACGTAGTCCACGGCCTTGAGGTCGAAGGCCTGTACGGCGAACCCCTCGTGCGCGGTGACGAACACGATCAGCGGCGGCCGCGCGAACCCGGCCAGCAGCCGGGCGATGTCCAGCCCGGTCAGCCCCGCCATGTGGATGTCGAGGAAGACCACGTCGATGACGTCGGCCCCGTCCGGGCCGCTCTCCAGCGCCCGGGTGATCCGGCGCAGCGCCTCGGTGGCGTCCGAGGCGCCCTCGGCGCTCAGCACCCGGGGGTCCGAGCGCAGCAGGTAGAGGAGCTCTTCCAGCAGGGGCTTCTCGTCGTCGACGGCCAGTACGCGCAGCATGATGCGGAGTCTAGGTTCCGCCCGGCCGGGGCGAAACGGTGCGCGGCCCCCGCCCCGGGGGGGAGGGGAGGCGGGGGCCGCGCGGTCAGGTGGTCGCAGGGGCGCTGGCCGGCGAGGGGCGCTGGCCGGCGAGGGCTACTGGACGGTGATGAGCTTGCCGTCGGGGGCCACCGCGTACCAGGTGCCGCCGACGCCCTGCCCGTTGATGTCGCCCGCCTTCTTGTCACCGGTGAAGGTGTAGACGGGCCAGCAGTTCACCGTCTGCTGCTTCTTGCCGTCGGGGCGGTCGAGCACCAGGTAGTTCTTCTCGATGATCCCCTTGGCGTCGGCCCGGTCCACCGGCGGCACGACCGGCCACTTGGCCACGCAGTCGCCCTCGCACTTGGAGACCATGGGCCACGCGGTGTCGGGCTTGAAGCGGTAGACCGTCATCCCGTTGCCGTCGACGATGTGCTCGCCGAGCTTCGGGTCCTTGGCCACGGTGAGCGCGCCGGAGGCCTGGCCGGCGCCCGCGGCCGCGGGAGCCGCCTTGGCCGCCTTCTTGCCGTCGGGCGCTGCTGCGAACCAGGTCCCGCCGACGCCCTGCCCGTTGGTCTCGCCCGCCTTGGTGTCCTTGCTGTACCGGTACACGGGCCAGCCCGCCACCGTCAGCTGCTTGCTGCCGTCGGTGCGGACCACCTCGCCCAGCAGCGCCGGGTCCATGCCCGCCGCGGCGGTGGCGTCGCCGGCCGCGACCACCGGCCAGACCTTCGCGCAGTCCCCGTCGCAGGAGGACTTGGACGGCTTCGCGGTGTCCTTGTCGAAGCGGTAGAGGGTGAAGCCCGCGCTGTCGGCGAGGACAGAGCCGAGCTTCTCGTTCTGGGCGATGGCCAGTTGACCGCCGGGCTGCGCGGCGCCGGCCGCGTCGGCGCCGGATCCCGAGCCGTAGCCGTCGCCGTAGCCGTCGCCCGAGGAGGGGGCCTGGGAGGGGGCGGCGACCGCTCCGGCCGGCTTGGCGGTGTCGCCCGCCGAGTCGTTCCCGCCGCACGCGGTCGCGGTGAGTGCGACGACGACCGCCACGGCCGCCAGGGTGGTTCCGCGCTTGATGCCCATCTTGATCTCTCCCACGTGTGTGTCCCTGCCTGCGCCGCCGCGTCCGTCCGGTCGAGCGGAGCGGAGCGGCGGCAACTGTGTGCAGGACACGCCCTGTCGGAGCCGATCTGTTCAATTCCTCCGATGTGGGCTGTTTCACTCACCCCAGGCCGAACCCGGCGCGTTTCATGGCCGTGGCCACAGCGAGGCCGAGCGTGCGGTGTCCGGCGTCGTTGGGGTGCAGCCCGTCCGCCAGGTGCTCGGGGCCCAGCACCTCCCGCCCCGGCAGCAGCACCAGCCGCTCGTCGCCGGCGGCCATCCGCTCCCGGGTGGCGCGCTCCATCGCGTCGCGCAGGGCGCCCAGGGTGGCCCCCAGCTTGTTCGGGGTGCGCTCCGCGTCGGGGCGCAGCACGGGGGAGAGGAGGAGCAGCGGGGTCCGGGGGTGGCCCTGGCGGACCAGTTCGAGGAACGCGCGGGTGGTCTCGTACAGCAGCGGGGCCGAGAAGGGCACGCGGGACCAGCAGTTGGTGCCGAAGGCGAGGGTGAGGACGTCGGCGGGGAGTCCGGCGATCTGCTCGGCGCAGGCCAGCTCCCCGCGCGCGGCGCCCGCGTAGCCGAGGTTGACGGTGTCCCAGCCGAGCGCCCGCCCGGCCACCGAGGGCCACCCGTGCGCGGGCCGGGTGGACCACCAGCCCTCGGTGATGGAGTCGCCGTGCACCACCCAGCGGGTGGCGGGCGGTGCGGGGGCGAGCGGGCCGCCGATCCCGCGCAGGCCGAGGATCAGCGGGGACTGCGTCTCGGGCGGGTGGATGGTGAACGGGCCGGAGCCGCCCGGCAGTTCGAGGCGTACGACGGCCTCCGCGGCCGGCTCGGTGTACAGCTCGCCGACCACCCCGTGCCGGTCCCACAGGGCGAACCCGTGCGCGAGGTCGCGCAGCGCGTCGGTGGGGCCGGGCACGGTCGCCCGGTAGTGGATCTCCACGGCCCGGGCGCCGGGCGCGGTGAACTCCAGGCGCACCCCGATGGGCAGGGTGGCCCGCTCGCCGGTGTCCCACGGCAGCCGCATGGTGTCGGCCGGGTCGGCCCGCACGGGCCGGCCCCCGTCCAGCCAGGCCACGCCGCGCAGGAAGGGCCCCGGATCCAGCCACGGCCCGGCCTCCGCACCGGCGTGCTCCGCACCGGCGTGCGCGGACGCGGACGCCTGCGCGGCCGTGCCCGCCTCCGGGCCCGGGCCTGGGCCCGGGCTCGTGCCCAGGCTCGCGCCCGGGCCTGTGTCCGGCCCTGCGGCCGGTCCGGCTTCCCGTGTGCTCATCGTGTCTCTCCGACCGTCGGGTACGGGAACTTCACGCCGACGCCGCCGTCCACGACCAGCGTCTGGCCGGTCACGTACGAGGACTGCGGCGAAGCCAGGAAGTACAGCGCGGCCGCGATGTCCCGGGTCTCCGCGACCCGGCCCAGCGGGGCGTTCTCCGCGTTCAGCCTGCGCCCCTCGGGGCCCAGCAGGGCGGCGACCCGTGGGGTCCACACCACACCCGGTGCCACCGCGTTGACGCGTACCCCGCGCGGGCCCAGCTCTACCGCCGCCGAGCGGACCAACGACATCAGGCCGGCCTTCGCGGCCCCGTACGCGGCGTGCAGCGGGGCAGCGGTGAGCCCGGAGACGGAGGCGACGAAGACCAGCGGGCCGCCGCCGGCCGCGGCGACGGCCTCGCCGCCGTACTGGACGGCGAGCCAGGCGTGCCGCAGCACCAGGTCGAAGTGCCAGTCCCAGCCGGCGTCGTCCAGCTCGGGCAGCGCGGCGTACCGGGCCATGCCCACGATGTCGACGACCCCGCCGACCGGGCGGCCGCCGAGCAGCTCCGGCGCCGCGGCGAACAGCTCCCGCACGGCTTCGCGCCGCGTGACGTCGGCGGCGTACGGGACGCCCCCGGTCTCGGCGGCGACCGCCCGGGCCCGTTCCTCGTCCACGTCCACGCAGAGCACGCGGGCGCCGCCCGCGGCCAGCGCGTGCGCGGTCTGCCGCCCGATGCCGTTGCCCGCACCGAGCAGCACGAGGCCGCGGCCGTCGAGGCGGTGCAGGGCGGCGTAGTCGGGGACGGGAGAGGTATCGGGGGCGGGGGAGGTATCGGGGGCGGGGGAGACGTCGGGCCCGCCGTCGGGGACGGGAGAGGCGCCGGGTGCGCTGCGGGGCAGGGGCGAGGTGTCGCGGCCGTCGCTCACGCGGAGGCCCCGCGGGGCGTGTAGCGGGCGAGCTCCGGGATGACTTCCTTGCCGAGGATCTCCAGGGTCCGCAGGATCTCCCGGTGCTCCAGGTACCCCCACTGGACGTAGCAGATGAGCTGGTCGACGCCGAGGTCCGCGTACCGCTTGGCCTTGGTGACGATCGTCTCCGCGTCCCCGATGAGGATCATGTCCCCGTCGCTGAACTCCCGTACGGGTACGTTCCCTTCGAGGATCGGTGTGAGCAGCGGGAAGGTCCGCTCCCGTTCCTCGGGGCTCAGGTGCGGCAGTTCCCACTCCAGGGTGAACTGCGCCAGGTTGGAGTACCACCAGGCGACCGACTCCCAGACCCGGGGACCCGGTTCGGTGCGCCGCCCGGTCGCGTGGACCAGGGTGTAGGCGGCGACCCGGTCCGTGGTGACGTCGGTGAGGGGGCTCGGGGCGGCGGCCGCCGCCCGGTAGGCGGCCACCTGGGCGGCCATCGCCTCCAGCGGCTGCATGATCGAGAAGGAGAGCAGCCCGAGGCCGTGCGCGCCCGCGACCTCCGCGGAGCCGGGGGAGGTGGCCGCCATCCAGGCGGGCGGGTGGGGGTCCTGCACCGGCTTGGGGGTGACCATGCGGCGCGGGAAGCGGAAGCGCTCGGACTCGTACGCGAAGTACTCCTCGCGCCACATTCCGGTCACGATCCCGATGGCCTCGCGCCAGTCCTCGCGGGACTTCTCCCGGTCCACCCCGAAGGCGGCCTGCTCCATGGGCGTGGACCGGCCCGTGCCCCATTCCACCCGGCCGCCGGAGAGCACGTCGACGGTGGCGACCTTCTCCGCGATGCGCTGGGGCGGGGTGAAGGCGAAGGGGGTCAGGGTCACGCCGAAGCCCAGCCGGATCCGCTCGGTGAGCCCCGCCAGGTGCCCGAGGAGCACCTCGGGGGCCGGGCAGTGCGAGCGGCCCTCGCGGAAGTGGTGTTCGACCGCCCAGACGGTACGGAAGCCCATCCGGTCGGCGAGCCGGATCTGTTCCACCGCCTCCCGGTAAGCGCGCTGCTCAGCGGCCCGCTGGCCGTGCGGGTGGGCTCCCCGCCAGGGCCGCGGCACGTCGATCTCGTAGAGCACGTCCAGGTCCATGGCGGCACGCTGCGGCAGATCTGACGAAGTGTCAAGAATGCGGGTCGGGATCGGCCGCGCACTGATCGATCATCCCCGCGCAACAAAGGACCATCCAGGACAGATCCGCGCAACGATCAGTCGCCAATGTGCAAGGATGGTGCATTACGGGCGGTATCACTCAGCTCGTAGGCTCACTCGCTGTACGTGGAGTGGCGTGGACCGCCTGCTCGGCGGTCCCCCATGCCCAGGCCTTCTCGGCCTGCTCCTGCTCCGGACCGCTGCGGTCGACGCCTGACAACCCCACCCGCAGTGACAAAGGAGTCCCCTCGTGCTCGATCACGGCCAGGCGCCACCGCTCGCCCCCGCCCCCGGGGCGCCGCGCAAGCCCGCCCACCCGCTCCTGCGCCGCAAGCCCGTGGAGCAGCTGGTCGCCGAGGGCGGCCAGGGCGAGGGCGGCTCCCTGCGCCGCTCGCTCACCATGTGGCAGCTGACGATGATCAGCATCGGCGCGACGCTCGGCACCGGCATCTTCGTCGTCCTCGGCACCGCCGCCCCCAAGGCCGGCCCCGCCGTCACGATCTCCTTCGTCATCGCGGGCCTGACCGCCCTGTTCTCCGCCCTGTCCTACGCGGAGCTGGCCGGCTCGGTGCCGGTCTCCGGCTCCTCATACTCGTACGCCTACGCCACCATGGGCGAGCTCGTCGCCTGGGTCTGCGGCTGGTGCCTGATCCTGGAGTACGGGGTCTCCGTCGCGGCGGTCGCCGTCGGCTGGGGCGAGTACCTCAACGAATTCCTCGACGGGACGATAGGCGTCAAGATCCCGGAGAGCATTTCCGCCCCGATGGGCGAGGGCGGCTTCATCAACCTGCCGGCGCTCGTCGTCGTCCTGCTCGCCATGGTCTTCCTCATGCGCGGAGCCAAGGAGAGCGCCCGGATCAACTCGATCATGGTCGGCGTGAAGATCGTCACCCTGCTGCTCTTCATCGGCATCGGCGCCATGGGCATCAAGTCCGGCAACTACGCGAACTTCAACCCGCTCGGCCGGGAGGGCATCACCGCCGCGGCCGGCACCCTCTTCTTCTCCTACATCGGCTTCGACGCCGCCTCCACCGCCGGTGAGGAGGCCAAGAACCCCAAGCGCGACCTGCCCCGCGCGATCATGCTCTCGCTGCTGATCGTCACGGTCCTCTACGTGCTCGTGGCCTTCGTCGCCGTCGGCGCCATGCCCTGGCAGGACTTCGAGGGCACCGAGGCCGCGCTGGCCCAGATCATGACCGACGTCACCGGCCACACCGTCTGGGGCGTCGTCCTCGCCGCGGGCGCCGTCGTCGCCATCGCCTCGGTCGTCTTCGCCGTGCTCTACGGCCAGACCCGCATCCTCTTCGCGATGTCCCGCGACGGCCTGGTGCCCAAGGCCTTCGGCAAGGTCAACGCGCGCACCGGCGTCCCCCGCGCGAACGTGGTGATCGTCGGTCTCTTCTGCGGACTCCTCGCCGCCACCATCCCGCTGGGCAAGCTGGCCGACGCCACGAGCATCGGCACGCTGTTCGCCTTCGGCCTGGTCAACGTCGCCGTCATCATCCTGCGCTTCACCCGACCGGACATGCCGCGCACCTTCAAGGTGGCCCTGTTCCCGCTCACGCCGATCCTCGGCTTCCTCGCCTGCGGCTGGGTGATGTGGAGCCTCGACGCCGTCACCTGGCAGGTCTTCGGTGGCTGGATGGCCGTCGGGCTCGTGATCTACTTCTTGTACGGCATCCGCCGCTCCCGACTGGCCGCAGCCCAGCCGACCGCTATGCAGCCGGCCACAGCAGAGAAGTGATCCACGCGCAGTGCGACTGAACGATCTCGACGAACGCATCGTGCACGCCCTGGCCAAGGACGCCCGCCGCTCCTTCGCGGACATCGGCTCCGAGGTCGGACTCTCGGCCCCCGCCGTCAAACGGCGGGTGGACCGGCTGCGCGCCGAAGGAGCCATCACCGGCTTCACCGTCCGCGTGGACCCCGCCTCCATGGGCTGGGAGACCGAGGGCTTCATCGAGATGTACTGCCGCCACAACACCTCGCCGGACGACATCCGGCGGGGCCTGGAGCGCTACCCCGAGGTGGTGTCCGCGTCGACCGTCACCGGCGACGCGGACGCCCTCGTGCAGATCTTCGCCTCCGACATGCGGCACTTCGAGCGGGTCCTGGAGCGGATCGCGGGGGAGCCCTTCGTGGAGCGCACCAAATCCGTGCTCGTCCTCTCCCCGCTGCTGCGCCGCTTCACTTCCGGGGCGCCCGCGTAGCGGGACCGCTCCGCCCGGTCCGTCCCTCCGGTGCGGTGGCCGGCGCGGCGGCCCCGCCGCCGGCCGCGCTCCTGCCGCTCCGGGAGCGCACCAGCGTGCGGCGCTCCTCCTCGGTCAGACCGCCCCACACCCCGTACGTCTCCCGGGTGCGCAGGGCGTGCTCCAGGCACGCCGCGCGCACCGGGCACTCGGCGCAGACCCGCTTCGCGGCCGCGTCGCGCTGCTCCCGGTCCTCGCCCCGCTCGTCGGCGGGGTGGAAGAACCGGTTCCAGCCGAGGTCGCGGCAGGCCGCACGGGTCTGCCACTGCCAGTGGTGTCCGGCGGATCCGGGCAGCGGGGCCACGCGGGCCGCGGGGATGCGCGGCTTCGCCTGGGTCGCGGTGGACGTGGTCGCCCTGGAGGGGCTGCGGGTCATGACGGTTCCCTTCACGATGCGGTCACGGGCTGTCCCCACGCGTGTGACCGCATCGCTCCGTACCAAACCCGGGCCCACGGGATTCCCCGCAACGGCCGCCCCTACCAGCGCAGATGGCCCCGGCGGGCCCATTCCCCGGCCAGCAGCCGGTACGAGCGCACCCGGTCGGCGTGCCCGTGCGTGATCGTGGTGATCAGCAGCTCGTCCGCGCCCGTCGCCTCCCACAAGCGTTCCAGCGCGTCGGCGACGGTGGCCGGGGAGCCGGCGAACTGGGTCTCCACCCGGTCCGCGACCAGCTCGTGATCGGCCGCCGACCAGTCCCGGGTCAGCGCCCGGGCCTCCCCGGGCGAGGGGAAGGGGATCGCGCCGTCGCCCGTCCTGATGCCGTGCACCCAGGGCGCGTACCCGGCGGCCAGTTCCCGGGCCTCCTCGTCGTCCGGAGCCACCACCACGTCGGCGGACACGCTCAGGTACGGCCGGTCCAGCCCGCCCGGCCCCGCCGAGGGCTTGAAGGCCGCCCGGTACGCCTCGGCCGCTTCCAGCACGCTCGCCGGGCTCACGTGGTAGTTCGCCGTGAAGCGCAGCCCGCCGGCCCCGGCCGTCTCCGCGCTCACGCCCGCGCTGCTGCCCAGGATCCACACCTGCACCTCGGCGCCCTCGCCGGGTACGGCGTGCCCCTCCACCCCCTCGGGCGAGCGGTACTCCCCGCGCAACAGGGCCAGGATGTCGGCCACTTGCTCGGAGTACTCCTGCGGCGTGGCCCCCGGCAGCTGGAGCAGCCGGTGCTGCAGCGCGATGCGCGGGTGATCGCGCAGGTGGGCGAAGGAGAACGGCTTCGGGATGCGCAGCCCGTTCGCCGTGGTGTACGCCTCCGGGGGCTCGGCGCCGGCCCGGCGCGCGGGCGGCCCACCCGCCGAGCGGCCCAGGCCGAGGTCGATCCGTCCCGGGTGCACCGCGTCCAGCAGACCGAACTCCTCGACCGTGGACAGCGCCGTGCGGTGTCCGAGCTGGACCGCCCCCGAGCCGATCCGGATCGTGGAGGTGGCCGAGGCGGTCAGCGCCAGCACGACGGCCGGCGAGGTCCCGGCGACCCCCACGTTCAGGTGGTGCTCGGCGAACCAGTAGCGGGTGTACCCGAACCGCTCGGCCTGCCGGGCCAGGTCCACGGTGCCGCGCAGGGCCTCGGCCGCCGTGGAACCGGACGGGATCGGTATGAGGTCGAGGACCCCGAGCGGGATGCCGGGCATGGTGTGCCCCCTTCTCTGTGACGTGCTTGGGTGACGTGCCTGCGGGCCGGGCTGCCGTGCGCCCGCCGGCCCGCAGGCGTGGAGACGGGCGGTCCTGCGGATCCGCGGGCTTCAGCCCCGGACCGGGGCCAGCGCGCGGGGCGCGGCCAGCCCGAGGTGGTCGCGCAGCGTCGGCCCCTCGTACTCGCGGCGGAACACCCCGCGCTCCTGGAGCAGCGGAACGACGGTGTCGGCGAAGACGTCGAGCCCGCCGGGGGTCAGGTGCGGGACCAGGATGAAGCCGTCGGCCGCGTCCGCCTGGACCAGGGCGTCGATGGCCTGGGCGACGGTGAGCGGGGAGCCGACGAAGGACTGCCGGGCGGTCGTCTCGATGACCAGCTCCCGGATCGACAGGTTCCGGGCGGCCGCCCGCTCCCGCCACTCCCGCGCGACGGCCAGCGGGTCGCGGTTCATGCGCACGCTCGCCCGCCCCAGCGCGATGGTGTTCTCCCCGGGCTCGGGATCCACGTCCGGCAGCGGCCCGTCCGGGTCGTAGGCGGACAGGTCGCGGTTCCACACGTGTTCCAGCTGCTTGATCGCGGTCGCCCCGCTGACCTGCAGCCGCCGCACCTCGTGGGCCAGCTCCCGGGCCTCGGCGTCGGTGTCGCCGAGCACGAAGGTCGCCGCCGGGAGGATCTTCAGCTCGTCGGGGGTGCGTCCGTACCGGGACAGGCGCCCCTTGACGTCCGCGTAGAAGGCGCGGCCCTCGTCCAGCGTGCCGTACCGGCCGAAGATGGCGTCCGCGGAGGCCGCGGCGAACTCCCGGCCCTCGTCCGAGTCTCCGGCCTGGAAGATCACCGGCCGCCCCTGGGGGCTGCGCGGCACGTTGAAGTGGCCGGAGATGTCGAACTGCTCGCCCCGGTGGGCGAAGGCGCCGGGGCCCGCGTCCCGCAGGAACTCCCCGGAGGCCGCGTCGGCGAGGATCTCGCCGCCGTCCCAGGAGTCGAACAGCTCGTGCGCGGTGTCCAGGAACTCCCTTGCCCGCTCGTAGCGTTGCTCGCGCGGCAGGAATCCGCCGCGCCGGAAGTTCTCCCCGGTGAAGGCGTCCCAGGAGGTGACCACGTTCCAGGCGGCACGCCCGCCCGACAGGTGGTCGAGGGAGGCGAACTGGCGGGCCACCTCGTACGGTTCGTTGAAGGTGGAGTTGATGGTGCCGGTCAGCCCGAGGTGCTCGGTGACGGCGGCGAGCGCCGCCAGCACCGTGAAGGTGTCCGGGCGGCCCACGACGTCCAGATCGTAGATCTCGCCGCCCTGTTCGCGCAGGCGCAGGCCCTCGGCGAGGAAGAGGAAGTCGAACTTCGCGCGCTCGGCGGTCCGTGCGAAATGGACGAAGGAATCGAAGTCGATCTGGCTTCCGGCGGCCGGGTCGCTCCACACGGTGGTGCTGTTGACCCCGGGGAAGTGCGCGGCGAGATGGATCTGCTTGAGCGGCTTGCTCATGGTGGCGGTCGGTCCTTCCTGGGGGATCAGGCGGCGGGGGAAGCAGCGGCGGCGGGGGCCGCCGGCGGTGCGGCGGCGTACCGGTTCGCCGGGCGCGCCAGCCCCAGCAGGCCGCGCAGCGAGGAGGCGGCGTAGGACCGCCGGAACGCCCCGCGCCGCTGGAGCTCCGGGACCAGGCCGCGGGTGATCGCCGGCAGGTCGTGGGCGAGCACCCCCGGCCGCAGCCGGAAGCCGGTCAGCCCGGCCTCCTGCCACTCCAGCAGCAGGTCGGCGAGGTCCGCCGGGGTGCCCGCGAAGACGCGGGAGTCGCTCGTGTACGCGGCCCCGTGCGCGGCGTCCAGCCGCTGGAGGCGCCGCTCCGCCGTCGCCGGCTGCTCGTCGAGGAACACCGTCAGCTCCCCGAACAGGTGCGGGGTGCCGGGGAGCGCGGCGACGGCCGCGCGGACCTCGCCGGCATCCTGCGCCGTCACGTAGCCGATGTCGGCCGAGCGGGCGAGGAAGGGGTACACGGCGGCGTCGGAGGCCAGCGCGCTCACCGGGGGCAGGCCCTGGGGCGGCCGGGGGGTGATGGAGGGGCCCTTCACGCTGAACCGGGGGCCCTCGAAGTCGATGTAGTGCAGCTTGGCGCGGTCGATGAACCGTCCGGTGGCCACGTCGCGGATCTCCGCGTCGTCCTCCCAGCTGTCCCACAGCCGCCGCACCACCTCGACGTGGTCGGTGGCCTCCGCATACAGCCCGGCCGGGTCCAGGGGGTCCGTACGGCGCCCGAAGTGGCGTACCTCGTCCGGCCGTTCGGATATCTGGATGCGCAGCCCGGCCCGCCCGCGGCTCACGTAGTCCAGGGTGGCGAGCGCCTTGGAGACGTGGAAGGGCTCGGTGTGGGTGGCCACCACGCTCGGCACCAGTCCGATGTGCCGGCTCAGCGGCGCCACCCTGGCGGCCACCAGCACGGCGTCGAGCCGGCCCCGCACCAGGTCGGTGCGGCCGTCGGGCCCGGCCGGATCGCTGGACTGCAGGCTCAGCGAGTCCTCGAAGGTGACGAAGTCCAGCAGCCCCGCCTCGGCCTCTGCGACGAGCGCCGCCCAGTAGCCGGCGGTGAACAGCCGGCCGGCGTCCGCACCCGGTTCGCGCCAGGCGGCGGGATGCCAGCCCGCCCCGTCGAGGGCGACGGCGAGATGGAGCGCGGGGGAGGACGAACGGGAAGAAGAGGGAGAGGGGGAAGGGTGCACGGACATGGCGGAACTGCCTCCTGATCGGGGGGCGCGGCGAAGGACGGAGCAACTCGCAGAAGCGCGGAACGCTGATCAGGAACGACAGAGGGAGCCCGCGACGCGCAGCAGGTCGATGTGCGCGCGGGAGTGCAGGCGGACGGCGCGGCGCGGGGTGAGGGGGTCGCCGGCGGTACGAACGGTCATGCCGGGCCACCCCCTTCCCCGGTCGGTGCACGGTGCACGGTGTCCGGTCGTTCTTCCGACGCTAGATCAGAGGGGACCGGGCCACAACGGATGGAATGTCAATCCGTGTTAACGCTTCGTGTCGGGCGTGCGAAGCCCGATGAAGACCGGCTCGCGGCGCAGGGCGAACCCCATCGAGAGGTACAGCCGCACGGCCGCGGTGTTCTCCGCCGCGGCGTGCAGGAAGGCGGCGTCCCCGCGCTCCTCCACAGCGGCCACGACCGCGCGGATCAGCCGCCCGGCGAGGCCCTCGCCACGGTGTCCGGGGTGCGTGCAGACGGCGCTGATCTCCGACCAGCCCGTCGGCCGCATCCGCTCGCCCGCCATCGCGACGAGCCGGCCGCCGCGGCGGATCCCGAGGTACGTGCCCAGCTCGACGGTGCGCTCCCCGAACGGGCCGGGCCGGGCCAGCTCGACCAGCTCCAGCATCTCCGGCACGTCGGCCGGCCCCAGCAGGACCGCCTCCGGCTCCTCCTTGCCCCCTACCGCCCGACCGTCCAGCTGCACGCCCGGTATCGACATCAGCGTCTCCCAGCCCGCGGGCGGGGTCGGCAGCCCGGTCACCCAGACCTCCCGGCCCGGACCCACGAGCTCGGCCAGGTCCGCCCAGGCCCGCGGATCCTCCGGATCGCAGAGGGCGGCGAAGGGCGACACAGCGGCCGGGTAGCGGGCGGCCAGCCCAGCCGGACCGGTCTCGGCGAAGGCCCGGTGCGGGCCGCCCGGCGCGGCCCAGACGGGATTGTCGAGGACCGCGCCGGGCCGGGACTCACGGGACATGGGTGGGAGCTTCCTTCCAACGGGCGCAGGCACTCCTGCGCCAACGGGCGCGGGAGCTCCTGCGAGCACTCTTGCGGGCGGTCTTGACGGCCCCTGGCGGTGCCATGAGACTGCGAACGCCAGCCTAATGGGGGTCGCGGACAGGAAGGGGGCCCGGTGGACCAGCTCACCGCTCCATCCGCCGCCACCCCGCTGCGCCGCTCCTGGCTCACCCGCCGGCTGCACATCGACCTCCTCCGCGTCTGCAGTGCCACGGCCCCGGCCTCCTGAGGCCCCCGCCGAACACGCACGCACGCAGGTACGTACGCACGCAGACCGAGGAGCACCATGTCCCAGATCCATGTCCAGACGCATGTCCAGAACCCTGTCCAGGCGCCTGTGCAGACCCCTGTCCAGACGGCTTCCCAGCCCACCGTCCCCGCCGCCGCCCCCGTTGCCGCCCCGGTCCAGGCGCCGGCCCGGCGGCGCGTCCGGGCCGCGGTCCTGCGGGGCCGCATCGGGACCGGGTTCTCGCCGGAACCGCACCGGTACCGGCTCTTCGTCGCCGCCGACGACTGTCCGAGCTGCCTCGGCGTCACCGCCGCCTTCGCCGACCTGGGCCTGCGGGACACCGTGGCACTGACCGTCCTGCGGCCCGGCTCCGACCCCGCGGGGCACGAAGCGCTCCGCCGCGCCTACGAGGCCGCCGGGCACGACCACGACGGCACGCTCACCGTCCCCGCCCTCTGTGACGGCTGGAGCGGCCGGGTGGTCTCCAACCACACTCCCGACATCCTGGAAGACCTGCGCAGGCTGAGCGTGCACCCGGCCTTCCGCTCAGCCCCGTAGGCGGCCCCGTCAGCGGGGCCCCACAGGCAGGGCCCGTAGAACGCCCGGAAGGGCCTTTCGGACCGTTCGTACGGGCTCCGCGCAACGAATCGCCGCATCCTCCCGCCAATGCGCAACGAATCGATGCGCGGAGCGCAACGGTCACGGCTTGTCCCGGTCGAACGCGCGAACGTACCGTCTAAGGACCCCCACCCCTCCTGCCACAGAGGTACGCCCATGCCCCCGCTGCGCACCGCCCTCCTCCAGAGTTCCGGACGGCTCGGCGACACCGCCGACAACCTGAAGGCGCTCGACGAGGCCGCGGCCCGCGCCGCACAGGCGGGGGCCGGGCTCCTCGTGACCTCGGAGATGTTCCTGACCGGCTACGCCCTGGAGCTGGAGGACATCGCCCGGCTCGCCGAACCGGCCGACGGCATGTCCGCCCGCGCCATCGGCGAGATCGCCCGCCGCCACGGGCTGGCCGTGCTCTACGGCTACCCGGAGCGGGACGGCGACGCCGTCTACAACGCGGCCCAGCTCGTCGGCCCCGACGGGGAACGGCTCGCGAACTACCGCAAGACCCATCTCTTCGGCTGCTTCGAGCAGGCGGCCTTCACCCCCGGCGACACCCCGGTCGTCCAGGCGGACCTCGGCGGCCTCCGGGTCGGCGTCATGATCTGCTACGACGTCGAGTTCCCCGAGAACGTCCGGGCCCACGCGCTCGCCGGCACCGACCTCCTCCTGGTGCCGACCGCGCAGATGCACCCGTTCCAGTTCGTCGCCGAACAGCTGGTCCCCGTACGGGCCTTCGAGAACCAGATGTACATCGCATACGTCAACCGCACCGGCCCGGAGGGCGAGTTCGAGTTCGTCGGCCTCAGTTGCCTGGCCAGTCCCGACGGGGTCACCCGGACCCGGGCCGGCCGCGGCGAGGAGCTGGTGTTCGGCGAGGCCGACCCCGAGCTGCTGCGCGCCTCGCGCGAGACCAACCCGTACCTGCGCGACCGCCGCCCGGGGCTGTACGCCTCGCTCGTCTGACCCCCGGACCCGGCCCGGCCGAGCGCCGTCGCCCCCGCCCGCCCTGCTTCCCCCCTGCCCCACCCCGCTAGGAGTCGTACCCCATGACGTCCACGGTGCCCACCACCGCCGTCCCGCACAGCGACGGCACGCTGCCGATCACGATGTTCGGCCCGGACTTCCCGTACGCGTACGACGACTTCCTGGCCCACCCGGCGGGCCTCGGGCAGATACCGGCGACCGAGCACGGCACCGAGGTCGCCGTCATCGGCGGCGGGCTGTCCGGCATCATCTCCGCCTACGAGCTGATGAAGATGGGCCTCAAGCCCGTCATCTACGAGGCCGACCAGATCGGCGGCCGGCTGCGCACCGTGGGCTTCGAGGGCGCGGGCACCGAGGAACTGACCGCGGAGATGGGCGCCATGCGCTTCCCGCCGTCCTCCACCGCCCTCCAGCACTACATCGACCTCGTCGGCCTGGTCACCGAGCCCTTCCCGAACCCGCTCGCCGAGGCCACCCCCTCGACGGTGGTCGACCTCAAGGGCGAGACCCACTACGCCGAGACCATCGCCGACCTCCCGCAGGTCTACCGCGACGTGTCCGCCGCGTGGAACGCCTGCCTGGACGAGGGCGCCGACTTCTCCGACATGAACACCGCGATGCGCGAGCGGGACGTCCCGCGCATCCGCGAGATCTGGGCGAAGCTCGTCGAGAAGCTCGACGACGAGACCTTCTACGGGTTCCTCTGCAAGTCCGAGGCCTTCAAGTCCTTCCGCAAGCGCGAGATCTTCGGCCAGGTCGGCTTCGGCACGGGCGGCTGGGACACCGACTTCCCGAACTCGATCCTGGAGATCCTGCGCGTCGTCTACACCGAGGCCGACGACCACCACCGCGGCATCGTGGGCGGCTCGCAGCAGCTGCCGCTGCGCATGTGGGACCGCGAGCCGGAGAAGATCGTGCACTGGGCCCAGGGCACCTCCCTCTCCTCCCTGCACGGGGGCACCCCGCGCCCGGCGGTCACCCGCCTGCACCGCACGGCGGGCAACCGCATCACGGTCACGGACGCCTCGGGCGACATCCGCACGTACCGCGCGGCGATCTTCACCGCCCAGTCCTGGATGCTGCTCTCGAAGATCGCGTGCGACGACACGCTCTTCCCGATCGACCACTGGACGGCGATCGAGCGCACCCACTACATGGAGTCCTCGAAGCTCTTCATCCCGGTGGACCGGCCCTTCTGGCTGGACAAGGACGAGGAAACGGGCCGCGACGTCATGTCGATGACCCTCACCGACCGCATGACCCGTGGCACCTACCTCCTGGACAACGGCCCCGACAAGCCGGCCGTCATCTGCCTGTCCTACACCTGGTGCGACGACAGCCTGAAGTGGCTGCCGCTGTCCGCGAACGAGCGGATGGAGGTCATGCTGAAGTCCCTCGGCGAGATCTACCCGAAGGTCGACATCCGCCGCCACATCATCGGCAACCCGGTGACCGTGTCCTGGGAGAACGAGCCCTACTTCATGGGCGCGTTCAAGGCCAACCTGCCGGGCCACTACCGCTACCAGCGCCGCCTGTTCACCCACTTCATGCAGGACCGCCTCCCCGAGGACAAGCGCGGCATCTTCCTCGCGGGCGACGACATCTCCTGGACGGCGGGCTGGGCCGAGGGCGCGGTCCAGACGGCCCTCAACGCCGTCTGGGGCGTCATGCACCACCTCGGCGGCGCCACGGACTCCACCAACCCCGGCCCGGGCGACGTCTACGACGAAATAGCCCCGGTCGAACTCCCGGAGGACTGACCCACCCGCCCCTCCGGCCCCGCACCCACGGGCCGCCCCCACGCGCGCGAGCACGGGGGCGGCCCGTGCTCATGCCCGTCCTGGGTGTATCCAGCCCCTCCGGCGTTTGAGGAGCGGGGGTCCGGGGGCTGGCCCCCGGGAGCGGCGCCGCACCCGGGAACGGGTCCGGGCGGAGCCCGGGGAACGGTGGAAGGGCGGGTAGGGGACCTCCGCCCCGCAGGGCCGGGCTTCAGCCCGTCGGTGTCAGGAGGCAGCGGCCGACCAGGCCGACGCCCGCGTCGAGGGACTCGGTGAACTCCTCCGCCAGATCGGGGGAGCGGCGCAGCGACCAGAGCAGGCGGGCCGAGGCCCACGCCCCGGCCCGGGCCCGCTCCAGGCTCCAGGCGCCGAGGAGGTGCGTCAGCGGGTCCGCGATCTCCAGCAGGTCCGGCCCCGGCATCAGGTCCTCCCGGATGTGCTCCTCCAGGGAGACCAGGGTGTCGCCGACCCGGTCGAAGTCCGCTTCGAGCGCGTCCGGTTCGCAGTCGAGCGAGCGGCAGGTGGCGACCACCGCCAGCGCCAGGTCATGCCCGATGTGCGCGTTGATCCCGGCCAACGCGTGCTGGAGCGGCCGGATCCCGGGGTGGCGCCGGTACTGGAGCAGCGGCCGCCAGCACGCCGGGGCCCGGTCGGCCTCCACCGCCGTCAGGTAGCGCTCGGCGAAGCGGACGCTGAGCGCTTCCGCCCGGCGGGGCGAGGGGAACGCACCGTGCGCGATCCCCTCGTGCAGGGTCTGCGTCACCGTGAGGTACACCCGGTTGAAGACGGCGACGCCGTCCCGCTCGGGGAGCCGCTCGTCGAGGGCGCGCATTCGCGCCAGCACCGCTTCCATGGGGACCATGGGACGCAGCGTCGCAGCCGCGGACCGGGATCAGGGGAACTTGGCCGTACGCTTCGCCGGTTCGGGCGAAACTCCGTCAACCCCGCTTGTCACCGGGGTCCACGGAATCGCTTTCCGCCGCCTCGTCGTACGCCGACGTGCCCGAGTCCAGCAGCGGTTCCTGCTGCTTCATGTGCGCCGGGGCGAAGTAGCGCAGGGCGTGGTAGCCCGTGATGACGACGATCGTGCCGAGCGCGATCCCGCCCAGCTCGAAGCTGTCGCTGATGTGGAGCTGCACCCCGCCGACACCGATGATGATGCCCGCCGCGGCCGGCACCAGGTTCAGCGGATTGCGCAGGTCCACCCGGCCGTTGATCCAGATCTGCGCGCCGAGCAGGCCGATCATGCCGTAAAGGATCACGGTGATCCCGCCCAGCACCCCGCCGGGGATCGCGGCGACGACCGCGCCGAACTTCGGGCACAGCCCGAAGAGGAGGGCGAAGCCGGCCGCCGCCCAGTAGGCCGCCGTGGAGTAGACGCGGGTGGCGGCCATGACGCCGATGTTCTCGGAGTACGTGGTGTTCGGCGGGCCGCCCACCGCCGTGGACAGCATCGAGGCGGCGCCGTCGGCGGCGATGGCCGTGCCGAGCTGGTCGTCGAGCGGATCGCCCGTCATCTCGCCGACGGCCTTGATGTGTCCTGCGTTCTCGGCGATCAGCGCGATGACCACCGGCAGCGCGATCAGGATCGCCGACCACTCGAAGGCCGGCGCGTGGAAGGCCGGCAGCCCGACCCAGTCGGCCTTGGCCACCCCCGACAGGTCGAGCCGCCAGTGGTCCACCGCATCGGGACCGCCCACCGTCGAGTGGATCTTGCCGAAGACGAGGTCGAAGATCCACGAGATGCCGTACCCGAAGAGCAGGCCGAGGAAGATCGCGATCCGCGACCAGAAGCCCCGCAGGCAGACCACGGCCAGCCCGGTGAAGGCCATCGTCAGCAGGGCCGTCCACTGGTCCTGCGGCCAGTACGTGGAGGCCGTCACGGGCGCCAGGTTGAACCCGATCAGCATCACGACCGCGCCCGTCACCACCGGCGGCATCGCCGCGTGGATGATCCGGGCCCCGAACCGCTGGACAGCCAGCCCCACCAGGAACAGCGCCGCGCCGACCACGAAGACCGCGCCCGTGACGACCGCGCTGTCCCCGCCGCTCGCCCGGATCGCCGCCGCGACGCCCACGAAGGAGAGCGAGCAGCCCAGGTAGGAGGGGACCCGGCCGCGGGTCGCCAGCAGGAAGATGACGGTGGCGACACCCGACATCATGATGGCGAGGTTCGGGTCCAGCCCCATCAGGACCGGGGCCACGAAGCTCGCCCCGAACATCGCCACGACGTGCTGGGCGCCCAGCCCGGCGGTCCGCGGCCACGACAGCCGCTCGTCCGGCCGCACCACCGCGCCGGGGGCGGGGGTCCGCCCGTCTCCGTGCAGGGTCCAGCGCACGCCGAGGCCCATGTTCCACCGCTTTTCGTTCGTTCTGCGTCGTTCGTCAGGAGCGTGGTCACGCTACGAGGCCGTAGGTGGCCAGGCGACATATTACGGCCGGATAGGTGCAGGTTCGTCCTGGTTGACGGCCGGGGCCTGCGCCGTCACCGGCCGCTGCCGCAGGACGGTCGCCCCCACGATCAGGGCGAACGACAGCAGCGTGACCAGCCCGAACGACACCACCAGCGAGGTCGCGTCCGCCACCGCGCCGATGGCCGACGGGGCGATCAGCCCCGAGGTGTACGTGATCGTCGCGACGCCGGCGATGGCCTGCGCCGGGGCCGGGCCGCTGCGCGCGGCCGCGGCGAAGGCCAGCGGGACCACCACCGCGATGCCGAGCCCGATCAGCCCGAACCCGGCCAGGGCCGCGGCCGGCTGGTGCACGGTGACCACGAGCAGCCCGCCCGCGGTGGCCAGAGCGCCGCCCGCCCGGACCGTGCGCACGGCCCCGAACCGGTCCACGACCCTGTCCCCGACGAGCCGGGCGAGCGCCATCGTCAGGGCGAAGGCGGTGGTCGAGGCGGCTGCGAGACCGGCGTCGGTGTGCAGCACGTCCCGCAGGTACACCCCGGACCAGTCCAGGCTCGCGCCCTCCGCGAAGACGGCGCAGAAGCCGATCGCGCCGATGAACAGCGCGGACTTCGGGGGCAGCGCGAAGTGTGGCGGAGCCTCCTCCCCGCCGGTGTCGGTGCGCAGGTCCAGGACGCCCCGTACGGCGATCAGCCCGGCCAGCGTCAGCGCGAGCGCGGCGATCAGGTGGTGCAGACGGGCATCGGCGCCCGCGTGCGCGGCCACGGTGCCGGCGGCCGAGCCGATCAGGGCGCCCACGCTCCACATGCCGTGCAGCGAGGACATGATCGAGCGTCCCAGCCGGTTCTCGGTCTCGACGCCCAGCGCGTTCATCGCCACGTCCGACATGCCGGCGGTGGCTCCGTAGACGAAGAGCACGAAGCAGAGCGTCCACAGGTTCGGGGCGAGGCTCGGCAGGACGAGGGCGAGCGTCCACAGGCTCAGCAGCATCCGCAGGGCGGTGCGCGCGCCGAAGCGGTGGTTGATGCGTCCGGCCAGCGGCATCGTGAAGGCCGCGCCGAGCGCGGGGAAGGCGAGGGCCAGGCCCAGGGTGCCCGCGCTGAGCTGCGCGTGCTCCTGGATCCAGGGGATGCGGGTCGCGAAGGAGCCGGTGACCGCGCCGTGTGCGCAGAAGACGCCGGCGATGGCGAAGCGGGCATGGCGCAGTCGCGCCGGGCTGAGGTCGGTTTCCCCGGTCATGACCCGTAAACTATCAGGGACCCTGCCTGATAGTTAGCCCCCGGAACTCCTAAGATGGGCTTCGTGACTCCTGCCAAGGCCCTGACCGCCACCGCCGGCGCCGCCACCCGCGCCTCCACCCGCGCCGCGTCCCCGGCTCCGTCCCCCGCCTCGCCGAGCACGGCCCGGGCCATCAACGACCGGCTCGCCCTCCAACTCCTCCAGGAGGAGGGACCCCTGACGGCGCCCCAGCTCAAGGAGCTGACCGGCCTGTCCCGGCCCTCCGTGGCCGACCTGGTGGAACGCCTCACCGGAGCCGGACTGATCGAGGTCGTCGGGGAATCCGGCGAGCAGCGGCGCGGACCCAACGCCAAGCTCTACGGGATCGTCGCGCGACGGGCGTACCTCGCCGCCCTCGACGTGCGGACGGACAGCGCCACGGCGGTCGTCGCCGACCTCCTCGGCCGGCCGCTCGCGCAGGCGGCCCTGCCCGTGGACGCCGTGGAGGAGGCCGTCGACCGGCTGGAGGAGCTCGTCCGGGAGGCGGGCGCCGACCGGCTCCACACGGTGGTCATCGGAGCGCCGGGACTGGTGGCCCCCGGCAGCGGAGAGCTCCGCGACACCGCCGGCCTGCCCGCCTGGCACCGGGACCTGGTGGCGGCGGTGCAGCGGCGGCTGCCGGCGGTGGTCGCGGTGGAGAACGAGACCAACCTGGCGGCCCTGGCGGAACAGCGGGTCGGAGCCGCCCGGGACCTGAACTCCTTCGTGCTGCTCTGGCTCGGCGAAGGGGTCGGCGCCGCGGTGGTCCTCGACGGACGGCTGCGCCGGGGCGCCTCCGGCGGCGCGGGGGAGATCGGCTTCCTGCCGGTGCCCGGTACGGGCGGCCTCCCGTCGGCCACGAACTGCGACGGCGGCTTCCACGAACTGGCCGGGCGGGGCGGGGTGGCCGCGCTCGCCGCGGCCCACGGCTACGACGGGCCGGTCGAGGAGGCCGTCGCGGGCGCGGCCGGGCCGGAGTTCCTCGACGCCCTGGCCGAGCGCCTCGCCCTCGGCGCGGCGGCCGTCGCGGCGATCCTGGACCCCGGCTGCGTCGTGCTCGGCGGGGAGCTCGGCCGCGCGGGCGGCCCCGGGCTCGCAGCCCTGGTGGCCCGCCGCCTCGCCGCACTGAGCCCGATCCCGACCGAGGTCCGGGCCGGCGCGCTCGGCGACACGGCGGTGCTCACGGGGGCCCGGCTCGCCGCCCGCGAGTCGGCGCAGGCCGACCTCTTCACGGGCTGACCTCAGCGCGGCCCGCCCGGCCGCCCTCAGCCGGCCCCGGGGCCGGCCAGGAACTGCGCGAAGGTCTTCTTGCCCACCGCGTGCGCGGGCGCCAGGTTCCCGCCGCGGACGAAGCGATCGGCTGCACCCAGGTTCCCCGTGCCTCCCGTGACCAGGACGCCGCCCATGGTTCCGCTCCCTTCCCGGGCCGGCGCGCTCCCGTGCGAGCCCGCCGCGCGCTCCCGTGCGAGCCCGCCACCTGGGGACCGTACAGCCCACGGGGCCAAGGGAGTTGGCGGGACCCGGCAAGATCGCCGGACGGTCCGGGAAACGCGGGGACCCGGTGGCCGCCGGGCCACCGGGTCCTCACGTTCCTTCACCTACGAGGTCACCTGTGCGGTCACCGCGCGGGGAGTCAGCAGGCGCCCTGGTCCTTCCAGACGCCCCACTCGCCGGTGGTGCCGGGAGTCTCGTTCTGCGTCCACCACTGGGCCTTCCAGTTGCGGCCCTGGTACGAGACGACGTTGCCGCTGTTGTAGACCGTGCCCGCCACGTACGCGGGGTTGGTGCACGTGCCGCCCGGAGGAGTCGTGGGCGGGGTGGTCGGCGGCGTGGTCGGGGGAGTCGTCGGCGGGGTGGTGGGCGGCGTGGTCGGCGGGGTCGTGGGCGGGGTGGTGCTGCCCGGCTGGACCACCGTGGTGCCGCGCGCCAGGTCACCGGCGAGCGCGTACGTCGTGCCGGAGATGTTCACCGTCCAGTTGGAAGGCGTGGAGACCGGCAGGTAGTAGTTGAAGGCCAGGTCGACCGAGGCGCCCGGGGCGAGCGTCTGCCACGCCGGGAGCTTCAGCGAGACCCGGTGGAAGTCGCCCTTCAGACCGCCCACGTTGCTGCCGGTGTGGTCGCTCTTGATCACCTTGGTGCCGAAGCCCGACTGGTCGGAGGCGTTGGCCGGAGCCGCCGTCGAGTAGTCGAACTGGAACTCCGTGCCGCCCGGGAGCGTCGCGTTCGTGTTGTTGGTGATCTTGAGCTTCGGGGTGATCGGGTAGTTGGAGTCGCCGAGCTTGAACTCGTTGAACTCCGTCTTGATGTCCACGGCCTGCGTCGGCAGCGCGGTGTTGGACTTCTTGGCGCCGTACGGGGAGGCCGCCTTGAACTTGTCGTACATCACCGAGGTCAGCGTGTCGCCGATCTCGTACTGGCCCTTGGCGGCGTTCCAGCCGTAGTCGCCGGCCATCTCCCAGACCATGGTGCCGCCGATGCCGCGGTTGACCACGTAGTCGGCCTTGGCCGCGACCGACTGCTCGTCCTCGGTGGAGAGGAAGACCTTCTTCTGCGCGTTCCACAGCCAGGGGGCGACCAGGTTCGCGTCGTACTTGCGGACGTAGGTGCCGGTCAGCGTGGTGTTCGCCGGGAAGCCGTACTTGGTGACGTAGTCGCCGACGATCCCCTTCTCGAGGTTCTTGGCGTGCCACATCGGGTTGGAACCGGCGGGGGACTCGACCCCGTTGGTGTCCTTGTCGTGCCACAGGTTGTCGATGCCGACCGCGCCGTCGCCGCACTTGGTCAGACCCGCGCCGGCCGGGCAGGTGGTCGCGGAGGCCTTGCCCCACAGACCGTCGGTGCCGCCCTGGACGTTCTTGAAGCCGCGGGTGTAGTAGGGCAGGCCGATGTTGATGCGGCCCGCCGGCATGGAGCCGCGGAAGTAGTGGTAGGCCCAGTCGGTGTTGAGGTAGCCGATGCCGCCGTACTGGGAGCTGCCGTAGACGTTGGCGGCCGCCAGCTCGGCGTCCTTGCCGTCGTCGAAGAGCGAGGCGTTGGGACCGACGTACTCGTTCCAGGCGCCGTGCAGGTCGTAGGACATGATGTTGACGTAGTCCAGGTACTTCTGCATCTGGAACGTCTCCATGCCGCGCAGCAGGTAGCCGGAGGAGGGGGCGGCGACGGTCAGCAGGTAGTGCTTGCCGTCGGCGGCGCCGGCCCGGTCCAGCTTCTCGCGCAGGGACTTCATCAGGACGTCGTAGCCCTGGACCAGTCCGGCCCGGCGGGCGTTGGAGAGCTGCCAGTCGAGCGGGTTGCCCGCGTCCTTCATCGTGGTCGGGTACTCGTAGTCGATGTCGACGCCGTTGAACCCGTACTTGCGGATGAACTCGACCGAGGAGTCCGCGAAGGTGTTGATGCCGGCCGTGTTGACCGAGCCGTCGGCGTTGGTGGCCATCGAGTAGAAGCCGCCGGACGCGACGCGGTTGCCGTCGTCGCCGAAGTAGCCGCCGGTCTCCGCCCAGCCGCCGACCGAGATCAGCGTCTTGACGTTCGGGTACTGCTTCTTGAATTTGTTCAGAAGGTTGAAGTTGCCCTTGTAAGGGAGGGCGGGGTCCATCTCGGCACCCGCGACGCCCGGCCAGGTCATCCCGGTGGCGGAGTTGTTCGCGTTGTCGTTGCCGACCGAGATCTTGTTGTTGCCGTCGACGTGGGCGAAGGCGTAGTTCAGGTGGGTGACCTTGGACCACGGGATGTTGTTGGGCAGGTAGGCGGGGGTGCCGTCCTTGCCCGTGCGCCAGCCCGTGAAGTAGCCGATGACGCGGCGCTGGTGGTCGGCGCCCATCTTCTCGCGGCCCTCGGTGTCGTAGACCGAGCAGTACGGGACGTCCACACCCGCGGTCTTGTACAGACCGTCGGGGCGACAGGACTCGTTGTCGGCGGCGTGCGAGACGCCCGCCGAGAGCCCCGCGACCAGCAGTCCGGCGATTGCGGCGCCGGACGTCAGGAGCATGGCCCGCGTCTTGGTGGGGGACAGCATTGTGCCTCCTGGGGAGGGGAGGATGGCAGGACACAACAGGCTGAAAGGTGGTGCGTGTTGGCCCGTGACGTGCGCACATCTGACGGGCTGTCTCCCGGGGAAGATGAAGGGAACGTTAAGAGGACTAGACCAACCCGTCAATAGGTCTGGACCAAAGTGCGCGATCCGGCAAGGTCCGGCGCGGGTTCCGTCAAGGGGATCTTCCGCGCATGTGCGGGGGGCGGGAATCGGCCGGACGGCGCAATCCGCGCGCCCCGGGGTGACCGCATGTGTGACCCAGGCCACATTGACTCACCTGTATGGCTGCCGATCACCCGTGGCACACTGGCTTCAGTACCAGTAGCAGCGCACTCCGGGGTCGGTGTAATTCCGAACCGGCGGTTATAGTCCGCGACCCGTCCGCAGCCAGCGGCCGGTTGACCAGGTGAAATTCCTGGACCGACGGTTAAAGTCCGGATGGGAGGCAGTGCGCGGCGGGCCAGTCACCGGTACGCCGCCGTCGGCGGTCCATCGGCACATCCCTCGGGACGTGCCGTCGAACGGACCGATCTCCCGGCCCCGGCGTCCCCGCGTGTGCTACCCGCTTCATCTGTCGTTTCCCGACAGGCCCCGGAGTCCGTGCCCGATGAGGCAGGAGGACCCGGTGGCGACACACGCCGCGCACGCAGCACCCGACGCGGGCACCCGCGCCATGCGCCGAGCCGTAGAGCTCGCCGCCCGCGGACTCGGCTCCACCAGCCCCAACCCGGTCGTCGGCTGCGTCATCACCGACGCCTCGGGCAGCATCGTGGGCGAAGGCTGGCACGAGCGGGCCGGCGGCCCGCACGCCGAGGTCCACGCCCTGAACGCGGCCGGCGCGGCCGCCCGCGGCGGCACCGCCTACGTCACCCTCGAACCCTGCAACCACACCGGCCGTACGGGACCCTGCGCACAGGCCCTCATCGCCGCCGGGATCGCCCGCGTGGTCTACGCGGTCTCCGACCCGAACCCGCAGGCCAGCGGCGGCGGCGCCACCCTGCGCGCCGCCGGGATCGACACGGAGGCCGGACTGCTCGCCGAGGAGGCCGCGGCGGGCAACGCCGCCTGGCTGACCTCCGTACGCCTGGGCCGCCCGTACATCCTGTGGAAGTACGCCGCGACCCTCGACGGCCGCATCGCGGCCGCCGACGGCACCAGCCGCTGGATCAGCTCGCCGGAGTCCCGCGCCGACGTCCACCGGCTGCGCGCCGAGTCCGACGCCGTCGTCGTCGGCTCCGGCACCCTGCGCGCCGACGACCCGCACCTCGCGGTACGGGGCATCGACGGCTTCACCTCCGCCGACCAGCCCCTGCGCGTGGTCCTGGACACCCACGCCACCATCCGGCCCACCGCCCGGGTCCTGGACGAGGCCGCGCCCACTCTCGTCGCCGTCGCCGAGGATGCGGACACCCGCCACCTCGCCGGAGTGGAGCTGGCCCGGCTCCCGTACGACAAGTACGGGATCTCCGTGGACGCCCTGCTGCGCGAACTGCACGGGCGCGGCATCCGCTCCGTCCTCCTCGAAGGCGGCCCCACCCTGGCCGGCGCCTTCGTCGCCGCGGGAGCCGTCGACAAGGTCGTCGGCTACCTCGCCCCCGTCCTCCTGGGCGCGGGCCCCCTCGCCCTCGCCGACGCCGGCATCGGCACCCTCGCCGACGCGCTCCGGCTCCGGATCACCGAAACCGTCCGCATCGGCACGGACATCCGCGTCACCGCCGTCCCCGAGTCGGCCCCCTCCGCCCCCACAGCCCTCAAGGAGCACTGAGTGTTCACCGGAATCGTCGAAGAACTGGGCGAGGTCGTCGCCGTCGAGGAGCTCGCCGAAGCCTCCCGCTTCCGCCTGCGCGGCCCCGTCGTCACCGAGGACGCCAAGCACGGCGAATCCATCGCCGTGAACGGCGTCTGCCTGACGGTCGTGGAGACCGGTGACGGCGAGTTCACCGCCGACGTCATGCAGGAGACCCTGAACCGCTCCAGCCTCGGCGCCCTCGCCCAGGGCTCCCGGGTCAACCTGGAGCGCCCGATGGCGCTCGGCGGACGGCTCGGCGGCCACCTGGTCCAGGGGCACGTGGACGGCACCGGCGAGATCCTCGACCGGACCCCCTCCGAGCACTGGGAGATCGTCAAGGTCGCCCTCCCGGAGAACCTCTCCCGCTACGTGGTCGAGAAGGGCTCCATCACGGTCGACGGCGTCAGCCTCACCGTGGTCGAGGCCGCCGCCGACTGGTTCACCATCAGCCTCATCCCCACCACCCTCGCGCTGACCACCCTGGGCATCAAGAAGCCCGGCGACCCGGTCAACCTCGAGGTCGACGTGCTGGCCAAGTACGTGGAGCGGCTGCTCGGCGCGAACGGCGGGCAGGGGGAGACGGCACGATGAGCGCCCTGAACTGGCTGAACTCGGAGGCGTTCACCGCCTTCGACCAGCACATCAAGTGGTCCGACATGATCGGCAACACGATCGGTCTGATCGCCCTCGCCCTCGGCTGGCGGCGCTCCATATGGACCTGGCCGGCCCAGTTCCTCTCCGGCGCGATCCTCTTCGTGGCCTTCGCCGCCGGCCACCTCTCCGGCAGCGCCGGCAAGCAGGTCATCGTCATGCTCGTCGCCGCGTGGGGCTACGCCCAGTGGAACCGGGGCCGGAAGCAGGCCCAGGACGGCGGGCTCGCCGTCCGCTTCGCCACCTGGCGCGAACGCGGAGTCCTGGTGGCCGCGGCCGCCGTCGGCACGGTCGCCGTCGCCCTCCTCTTCACCGCCTACCCGGCCCTGTCCTGGGACCCCTGGCCCGACGCCTACATCTTCGTCGGCACGGTCGTCGCCATGTACGCCCAGTCGCGCGGCATGGTCGAGTTCTGGTTCGCCTGGCTCCTGGTCGACCTGGTCGGCGTGCCCCTGAACTTCGCCAACGGCTACGCCTTCTCCGGTTTCGTCTACGTCATCTACGGCGCGCTCGTCCTGTGGGGCATGCGCGACTGGTGGCTCCGCTCGCGCACCACCACCGCCCCGGCTCTGGAAGGAGCAACGGCATGACCCCGAACCCCGTCCTGAAGCCCGTGCCCGACGTCGAGCACGAAGAGGTCTTCCGGCTCGACCCCGTCGAGCAGGCCATCCGCGACATCGCGGCCGGGCGCCCCGTGGTCGTCGTCGACGACGAGGACCGCGAGAACGAGGGCGACCTCGTCATCGCGGCCGAGAAGGCCACCCCCGAGATCATCGCCTTCATGATGAGCGAGTGCCGCGGCCTGATCTGCGCCCCGCTGGAGGGCGACGAGCTGGAGCGCCTCGAACTCCCGCAGATGGTCCAGCACAACACCGAGTCGATGCAGACCGCCTTCACCGTCTCCGTCGACGCGAGTGGCGCCCACGGCGTCACCACCGGCATCTCGGCCGCCGACCGCGCCACCACCCTGCGGCTGCTGGCCGACGGTGTCTCGGGCCCCGAGGACTTCGTCCGTCCCGGACACGTCTTCCCGCTGCGCGCCAAGCCCGGCGGCGTCCTGGTCCGCAACGGCCACACCGAGGCCGCCGTCGACCTCGCCCGCCTCGCCGGCCTGCGCCCGGCCGGCGCCATCGTGGAGATCGCCGGCGAGGACGGCGTCATGCTGCGCCTGCCCGAGCTGATCCCCTTCGCCCGCAAGCACGGACTGACGATCATCTCCATCGAGGACCTGATCGCCTACCGCCGCTCCGCCGAGCCGACCGTGCGCCGCGAGGCCCAGGTCAGCCTGCCGACCGCCTTCGGCCACTTCACCGCGTACGGGTACCGCTCCACCGTCGACGGCGTCGAGCACGTCGCCCTCGTCCACGGCGAGATCGGCGACGGCGAGGACGTCCTGGTCCGCATGCACTCCGAGTGCCTGACCGGCGACATCTTCCAGTCGCAGCGCTGCGACTGCGGCCCCCAGCTGCACACCGCCATGGAGCGGGTCCAGGCGGCCGGCCGCGGGGTGATCGTCTACCTGCGCGGTCACGAGGGCCGCGGCATCGGCCTGCTGTCCAAGCTGCGCGCGTACGAGCTCCAGGAGCGCGGCCGCGACACCCTCGACGCCAACCTGGAACTGGGCCTGCCGGCCGACGCCCGCGACTACGGGGCCGGCGCCCAGATGCTCGCCGACCTCGGTGTCCACAGCGTCCGGCTGCTGACCAACAACCCCGAGAAGGCGGAAGCCCTCGTCAGCCACGGCATCAGGGTTTCCGACCGGGAGCCGATGCCCATGGAGGCGGGCGAGCACAACCTGCGCTACCTGCGCACCAAGCGGGACCGGATGGGCCACGACCTGCCCTGGCTGGAGGGGACCGTGACCACCTCCGCCTGCGGCAACCAGTAGCACCACCCCGAGCACCACCCACACCCCACGCAGTAACCCATACGAACGCAACGAGGAGCAGAGCTGTGAGCGGCAAGGGCGCACCCGAACTGAGCGTGAAGAACTGCGGAGACCTGCGTGTTGCAGTGATCGCGGCCCAGTGGCACGAGAAGGTCATGGACGGCCTGGTGGACGGCGCCCTGCGGGCCCTGCACGAGCTGGGGATCGACGAGCCCACCCTGCTGCGCGTCCCGGGCAGCTTCGAGCTCCCGGTCGTGGCGAAGGTACTGGCCGGTCGCGGTTACGATGCCATCGTCGCCCTCGGCGTGGTCATCCGCGGCGGCACCCCGCACTTCGACTACGTCTGCCAGGGCGTCACCCAGGGCCTGGTGCAGGTGTCGATCGACACCGGAGTCCCCGTCGGCTTCGGCGTACTGACCTGCGACAACGACGAGCAGGCGCTGGACCGCGCCGGGCTCGAGGGGTCGAACGAGGACAAGGGGCACGAAGCGGTCACCGCCGCCGTCTCCACCGCCATGACCCTGCGCACCGTCAGCGAACCCTGGCGCCAGTAGGCGGCCCCGGACCCCGTATTCTGAGGACCATCATGGCGAACAAAACCCCCAAGAGCTTCGAAGAGCTCTTCACCGAGCTCCAGCTCAAGGCCAACGGTGACCCCAGCACCTCCCGTACCGCCGAGCTGGTCGGCAAGGGCGTCCATGCCATCGGCAAGAAGGTCGTCGAGGAGGCCGCCGAGGTCTGGATGGCCGCCGAGTACGAGGGCAAGGAAGCCGCCGCCGAGGAGATCTCCCAGCTGCTCTACCACGTCCAGGTGATGATGGTGGCGCGCGGGATCTCCCTCGAAGACGTCTACGCGCACCTCTAGGCCCCGGCAGTCCTCAGGCTGCAGCGGTCCCGCGCGGGCCCCCGGCACAGGCTGCCGGGGCGTCCGCGCGCCCCGCACACGTACCAGCACACCCTTTCGCACCTACGCACCAAAGGAAGCCCCATGCTGCGCATCGCCGTCCCCAACAAGGGTTCACTCTCCGGACCGGCGTCGGCGATGCTCCATGAGGCCGGCTACCGGATGCGCAAGGAGTCCAAGGAGCTCGTGGTCGTCGACCCCGAGAACGAGGTGGAGTTCTTCTACCTCCGCCCCAAGGACATCGCGATCTACGTGTCCTCCGGCAAGCTCGACATCGGCATCACCGGCCGCGACCTGCTGCTCGACTCCGGCGCCAGCGCCGAGGAGATCCTGCCGCTGAACTTCGGCCGCTCCACCTTCCGCTACGCCACCATCCCCGGCACCGCGAAGGGCCCCGAGGACTTCCACGGGATGACCATCGCGACCTCGTACGAGGGAATCGTCGCGAAGCACCTCGCCGACCAGGGCATCGAAGCCTCCGTCGTCCACCTCGACGGCGCGGTCGAGACCGCCATCCAGCTCGGCGTCGCCCAGATCATCGCCGACGTGGTCGAGACCGGCACCAGCCTGCGCAACGCCGGACTAGAGGTCATCGGCGAGCCGATCATGACCTCCGAGGCCGTCGTCATCCGCGGCAACGGCACCGACCCCGAGGACCCCCGGGCCCAGCAGTTCCTGCGCCGCCTCCAGGGCGTCCTGGTCGCCCGCAGCTACGTGATGATGGACTACGACTGCCGCGCCGAGCACCTGGAGCGCGCGGTCGCCCTCACCCCGGGCCTGGAGTCGCCGACCGTCTCCCCGCTGCACAACGAGGGCTGGGTCGCCGTCCGCGCCATGGTCCCCGCCAAGGAGGCACAGCGGATCATGGACGACCTGTACGAGCTCGGCGCGCGCGCGATCCTCACCACCTCGATCCACGCCTGCCGCCTCTGACGGCCCCCCGGGTCTCCCCGATTTCCCCGATCCGTCACCCGGCACCACCCGAAGGCATCTGACGCACATGGCCGACGCCACCGCCCAGCCCGCACCGCCCGCCCTGCCGGTCACCTTCCGGCCGACCCGCACCCGGGCCGTCCTGCTGGGCGTGGGCGCCGCCATGTTCGTCACGATCACGTCGATCGCGCTGGTACTCGACACCCTGCACCCCGGTGAGCGGATCGCCTTCGTCTTCACCGCGGCCCTGCTCTCCTCCGTCCTCGTGCTGCTCAGCCGCCCCAAGGTGGTCGCCGACGAGACCGGGGTCACGGTCGTCAACCTCACCACCACCCGCCGCCTGGAGTGGGCGCAGATCCTGCGCGTCAACCTCCGCCCCGGCGACGCCTGGGTGTTCCTCGACCTCAACGACGGCACCAGCCTGCCCGCCCTCGGCATCCAGCCCGGGGTCGCCAAGGCCCAGGCGATCGGCGACGCCCGCGCCCTGCGCGCCCTGGCCGAAGCCCGCGGAACCGGCTCAAAGAACGACTGACCCGGCCCGACCTCGTCGCTGCGTCCCATTGCGGCGGCGGTCCCAATGACTAACCTGGTGGGCGGGGCACGCACGTGCGTGCCCTCCCACACGCCCCGGGACCCCGTGGCCCGTGGGCACCATCGACCTGAGGAGTGACTCCCTCCAGCAATGGACGGATCGTCCGGTAGTACACGCGCCGCCCTCCCTCCGGAGGCGGCGGCATGACCATCCCGCTACTCCTGCTCGTGGCGGCATTCGCCCTGATCCTCGCCAACGGTTTCTTCGTGGCGGCCGAATTCGGCCTCGTCACCGTCGAGAGACCCGAGGCCGAACGCGCCGCGGCCGAGGGCGACCGCCGTGCCCGCACGGTCGTCGCAGCCCTGCGAGAGCTGTCCTTCCAGCTCTCCGGCACCCAGCTCGGCATCACCATCACCTCCCTCGTGGTCGGCATGCTCGCCGAGCCGGCCCTCGCCGCCCTGCTGGCCGGGCCGCTCGAAGCGACCGGCCTCCCCAAGGGAGCCGTGCCCGGCGCGGCCGTCGTCATCGGCATGCTGCTCGCCTCCGCCGTCCAGATGGTCGTCGGCGAGCTCGTCCCGAAGAACTGGGCGGTCTCCCGGCCGCTCCAGGTGGCCCGTTTCGTGGCCGGCCCGCAGCACGTCTTCTCCCGGGTCTTCCGGCCCGTCATCGCAGGCCTCAACGCCGTCGCCAACCGGCTCGTCCGGGCGCTCGGCGTGGAGCCCACCGAAGAGATGGCCTCCGCCCGCACCCCCGGCGAACTGGTCTCCCTGGTCCGCCATTCGGCCCAGGCCGGAGCCCTGGAACAGGACACCGCCGACCTCTTCGTACGGACCCTCTCGCTCGGCGAGCTCACGGCGCAGCTGGTCATGACCCCCCGGGTCAAGGTCAGCGCCCTCCAGCACACGGCCACCGCGGCCGACGTGCTCAACCTGACCCGCGCCACGGGCCTGTCCCGCTTCCCCGTCTACCGCGAGCGCATCGACGAGATCACCGGGGTCGTCCACCTCAAGGACGCCCTCGCCGTGCCCGAGTCCGAGCGCGCCCGCACCAGCGTCAGCGGGATCTGCGTGGCCCCGCTGCTGGTGCCCGGCTCCCTGCCGGTGCAGCCGCTGCTGGAACGGCTGCGCAGCGAACAGCCCATGGCCGTGGTCGTCGACGAGTACGGCGGCACCGCCGGCGTCGTCACCCTGGAGGACATCGTGGAGGAGCTCGTCGGCGAAGTCCGCGACGAGCACGACCTCGCGGAGGACGGCAGCCCCGAACTGGCCGCCGTACCCGCCGAGGACGGCCGCCCCTCCTGGGAGGCCGACGGGAGCTGCCGCGTGCAGACCCTGCGCCGGATAGGCCTGGAGGTCCCCGAAGGCCCGTACGAGACCGTCGCCGGGCTCGTCGCCGATCTGCTCGGCCGCATCCCCGCCCCCGGGGACCGCGCCGAACTGCCCGGCTGGAAGCTCTCCGTGCGCCAGGTCCGCCGCTACCGCGCCGAGCGGGTCCGCCTCGTGCGCACCGCTCCCGCGGGCCCCGGCTCCTACGGGCTCGCCTCCGACGGGTTGCCCTCCGTGTCCGCGGCCCCCGCGGAGCTGGCACAGGTGGGTGGCCGGTGAACGCGCTCCAACTGCTCTTCGCCCTGCTGCTCGTCCTGGCCAACGGCTTCTTCGTCGGTGCCGAGTTCGCCCTCGTCTCCGTCCGCCGCAGCCAGATCGAACCGCTGGCCGCCGGGTCCAAGCGGGCCCGCCAGGTGCTCCACGGGCTGGAGAACCTGCCGCGCATGATGGCCGCCGCGCAGTTCGGCATCACCATGTGCTCGCTCACCCTCGGGGCCGTGGCCGAACCGACCGTGGCCCGGCTCCTGGAGCCCGTCTTCCACGCCGCCCACGTGCCCGAAGGCCTGGTCCACCCGCTGGGCTACGCGGTGGCCCTCACCGCGGTGATCTTCCTGCACCTGGTCATCGGCGAGATGGTCCCCAAGAACCTCGCCATGGCCGCCCCCGAGAGGACGGCCCTGTGGTTCAGCCCCGGACTCGTCGCCTTCGCGCGGGTCTGCGGACCGGTCACCACGGCACTGGGCGCCTGCGCCACGCTGATCCTGCGGCTCTTCAAGGTGGAGCCCAAGGACGAGGTCGAGGCCGTCTACACCTCCGCCCAGCTCGGGCGCCTGCTCAAGGACTCCCGGCAGGCCGGTCTGCTGGAGCCGGTCGAACAGGAGCGTCTGGAGGACGCGCTGGAACTGGGCAGCCGTCCGGTCACCGACGTCCTCCTCGCCCCCGCCCGGCTGGTCACGGTCGGCCCGGCCGTCACCCCGCGCCAGATCGAGCAGCTGACGGTCCGCACCGGGTACTCCCGGTTCCCCGTCCGCTCCGACAGCGGTGCCTTCATGGGCTACCTGCACGTGAAGGACGTCCTGGACCTGGAAGACCGGGAACGGGCCGTGCCCCAGCGGGTCTGGCGCCGGATGACCACGGTCTGCTCCACGCTCCCGCTGGACGACGCCCTGACGGTCATGCGCCGGGACGCCACCCACCTGGCGCAGGTCGCGGACCCGTCCGGGCGGGTGCTCGGCCTGGTCGCGATGGAGGACGTACTGGAAACCCTGGTCGGCGAGGTCCGCGACCCGGCCCACCGCACCGCGCCGCACGCCCGCCGGCCCGAACCCCGTTCGGAGGGGGCGCTCACCGGCTGACGCCGCCGCAGGACCTCTCGTACGAGGGGTCCTGCGAAGGCGGCGGGCCGCCATACTCGTCTGAGGCGGCGGGAGGGGGCGTTCATGCGATCCGGTGAACACGGTGAGCACAGTGAAGACGGCGAACACGGCGACTTCGGCGAACGCGTGTCCGGGGAACCGGACTTCGGGGACTCGGCGCGTGCCGTGCTGGAGCTGCTGCGGGAGGATCCCGACGCACCCTCCCCGGTGGCGCGCCGACTGCGCGAGGTGCTCCTCGACGGACTGCCGCCCGAACGGGTCGGCGCCGTCGCCGCCTTCGAGCGCGAACCCCACGCACCGGCCGCGGCCCTGGCCCTCGAAGCGGTCCTGATCCAACGCGCCGCGGCCGAGCCGGAGTTCGCGGACCGGGTCCGGGCGCTGCTGCACGGCAGGCTCGGGGACGGCGGGGCGGACGAGCGATGGGCCGAGCAGTACGGCGGACGGCCCCTCTGGGCGGGCTGGTTCCTGATCGCCGCGGCCGTCGCCTTCCTGGTCCTCTCCGCCTTCGCGGCCTTCTCAGGCGAGCCCCCGGACCTGCCGTAGGGGGTGTCTTGTCGATCAGGCCGGCCTCACAGCGGCGGCGGCTCCGGCCGTTCCTGGGGGCCGCGGCCCGACAGGACCTCCCCGTAGGCCTGCATCAGGTCCGCCAGCCGCAGGGTGCAGAGGTCCTCCCGGGACGGATCACCGGTGAACCCCGACAGCCGCAGGTCCCGGTACGCGCAGCTCTTCTCGTACAGCGTGCGCAGGAACCGCCCGTTGCCCAGCTCGTCGATCCACCCCTGCTCCACCACGTGCCCGCTGATGCTCCGCAGCTCCTCCAGCGCCTCCTCGTCCCACCGGTCGCCGTTGGCGTCCGCCAGCACCCCGCCGATCGACGTGAGTTCCGGCGGCCGGTAACTGGGGAAGTCCACCCGCGTGGTGAACCGCGAGGACAGCCCCGGATTGGTGGCGAGCAGCCGGTCCATCCCCGCCGGATAGCCCGCGAGGATCACGACCAGGTGGTCGCGGTTGTCCTCCGCCCGCTTCAGGAGCACCTGCAGGGCCTCGTCGCCGTACGCGTCGCCCTTGCTGTAGCCCGAGTTGGAGAGGCTGTACGCCTCGTCGACGAACAGCACCCCGCCGATCGCCGAGTCGATCAGCTCGTTCGCCTTCACGGCGGTCTGCCCGAGGAACTCGCCGACCAGGTCCGCGCGCCCGGCCTCCACGAGATGGTCGCCGCCGAGCAGGCCCAGCGCGTAGAAGACCCGGCCCAGGATCCGCGCCACCGTGGTCTTCCCCGTGCCCGACGGCCCGGAGAAGACGAAGTGCCGTTTCGGCGGCTGCACCGGCAGCCCCTGCCCCGTCCGCAGCCTGGCCATGTGCAGCTGCGCGGAGAGCGCCTTCACCTGCCGTTTGACCGGCTCCAGGCCCACCATCCGCTCCAGCTCCGCGAGCGCCTCGGCCAGCGCCGCCGGATCCGCCGGTCCGGCCGGCAGTCCCGCGGGTGCCGCCTGCGCGGGCAGCGAGGCCTTGTGCCGTACGCCGGCCGGCAGACCCGCGCCGGGTCCCGGCGCTCCCGCGCCGTGCCGCGGCTCCGGCGGGTCGGCCGCCATCGGCGGCTCCTGGTCCGGCTGCCCGTCGGCGGCGACCCCCTGGACGGGACCGCCGCCCAGCGCCACCGCCGCGAAGTCCCCGCCCGCCGGGGCCGCTCCGTGCCCGCCGAAGGCCTCGTAGCCGCCGCCGCTCGCGTATCCGGCCAGGCCGTCGGCGTCCTCGCTGTCCTCGATCGCCGTCAGCCGGGCCGCCGTGTCCATGAACGCCGGGTCCACCCGGTGCACCGCCCGGTACAGCGGCAGGGCCGCCGCGCTGCGCCCGGTCCCCTCGTGGGCCCGCGCCAGCCAGTACCGCAGCTCCTTGCGCTGGGGCTGCTCGCTGCGGCAGCGCATCAGGGAGGCCGCCAGCAGCGGCTCGGCCTGCCCGTACATCTCCAGCCGGACCCGGGCCATGCCGCCGAACAGGCCCGCCTCGATGCCCAGGAGCGGATCGTCGACCAGCGATTCGGTGGAGCGGACCAACTGCTCCCAGTCCTTGACCAGGTACGCCCGGCAGGCGTGCAGGAAGCGCACCTGGGGGTCGGTGTCCACGGGCGGCAGAGCGGCCAGCGCCTGGTCCAGCTCGGGGACGTGGCGCCCGTCCAGCCAGTGCGAGGCGTGCGCCAGCAGCAGGTCCCGCCGGGTCTCCAGCACCGGCTGCACCCACCAGCCCAGCCAGTACCAGGAGTTCAGCGTCCGCCGGTGGCGGGCCCGCTGTTCCCCGAAGCGGTCCTGGTGGGCGTACATGCGCAATAACGCGTTGGTGGTGTCGACGCGGAGCGCGTGCAGGCCCAGCCAGCCGTCGGCCATCGCCGGATCGAGTCGTACGGCCGTCCGGAACTCCTCCTCGGCCTGCGGGTAGGCGCCCATCGTGCAGGCGTCCACTCCTCGCAGCCAGGCGAGTTCGGCCGGGGCGTGCGCGCTGCTGCCGTGCGCGGCGAAGTCCATCACATCCCCCACAAGCCTGCCCCCGTGGTGCCCAGCAACCCCCGCGATGCGCACGCGAGTTGTTCCTGCGCCGATGAAATCAGGGGTGCATCGTACCTGCGGTTACGCACCTTACGTAGGGTGCGTCGAAGACGGGCCGGGTACGGATCCGGGCGGTCCGCCGTGACGGAGGGTGAGGGAATGGCCGAGATGTGCCCCCTGCGACGCGGCGGCGGAGGAGTGCCGGGCGGGACGTCGCGGGGGACCGGCGGACAGAACGAAGCCCCCGATCACGGGGGAACAATCAGGGGCTTCGCGTCCGTGGCGGCCGGTGAGAGCCGCTTCCACAGAACGTAAGGCCGTCCCGGTCCCGGGTCAAGCGGCTTGGAGACACCCGCGGGGCGGTCCTTTCCGTGGCCCTTCAGGCCTGGGGGGCCTCGTCACCTTCCGTCACGAGAGCACCTGTTCCGGCCGCCCCGGCCGCCCCGGAAGTCCACTCGTATCCCGTACTGCTCTGCCGCACCAGGGTGTCCGCGAAGGGGCGCGAAGGATCATCCGAGAAGTGCGCGAGCTCCGCGCGCTCCCATCCGTCCCAGAAGTCGGAAAGTTCGCGCCCGTCCCGGTTGCGTCCGCGCCCCCACGACTGCGCACGCGGCGTCTCCATCCACAGCAGCCGCGCCAGGTGCGGGCGCAGGGCGCGCCGTCCGGCACCGACCCCCTCGACGAGCAGCACCGGACCGGGCTCCAGCACCCGCTCCGGCCCGAACCGCCGCTCGACCCAGTCGTACGGGGCCCAGTGCGCGGCCCGCCCCGCGGCGAGCGGCTCCAGCACCTGGGCGCGCAGCCGCCCCACCCAGCCGAACAGCTCCTCATGGGTGGCCACATCGTCCAGCCGCACCACGGGAACCCCGCCCAGGGCCTCGGCGAGCACCCCCGCGAAGGTGCTCTTCCCGGAGCCGGCGTGCCCGTCGATCCCGATCACCCGGACCGGCCCGAGGGAGGGCGGCAGCGCGGCGATCTCGCGAGCGAGGGGCTGGACCGATGAAAGCGCAGAAAGCGACGGAAGGGACGGAAGTGACGGCTGAGTCTCCACGCCCCCAGCGTATGACGTCGGCCGGGGGCTCAGCCCCCGGAGGGCGTGGCATCAGGGGTGGCGTCGGGCTGCGCTTCGGCGGGCAGCGACCACACGTGGTCCGGAGTGGCGATCTCGGTGACGGTCCTGCCGATGAGGGTGCTGAGGCTCCCGTCGTCCTGGTCCCGGTCCTCGTCCGAGTTGACGATGACGACGAGGACCACGTGGTCCTGCGGGAGCTCGGCGGCGACCGTCTCGTAGCCCGGGAGCTCTCCGTTGTGCCCGACCCAGCCGTTCACCTCGGCGATCCCGAGGCCGTAGCCCACGCCCGGGTATCCGGTGGGCAGGGCCCGCATCCGCTCGGCCTGGGTGCCGGGCTTCAGGAGCGGACCTCCGCCCGCCGTCCGCCCGCCGGTCAGCGCGGGGACCCAGGTGTGCAGATCGTCCAGCGTGGAGGTCATGGCCCCGGCCGCCCAGGCCCACGAGGGGTTCCACGAGGAGGCATCGACGGACGCGCCGCCGGGCGAGAACGTCGTGTAGCCGTGGGCGTACGGGCTGGGGATCTCGGCGCCCTTCGGCAGCGCGGTGTCCGCCAGCCCGACCGGTTCGAGCACGTGGTCGCGCAGGTAGTCGGCGAGGCTCCGGCCGCTGAGCTGCTCCACGAGCACGCCGAGCAGCACCGTGTTGGTGTTGCTGTACTCCCACTTGGCCCCCGCACTGAAGTCCATGGGGTGCTTGAAGGCGACGCCCAGCAGTTGCTCAGGGGTGTACGTACGGTTCGGATCGGCTTGCAGCTCGGCCAGCCAGGCAGTGTCGGCGGTGTAGTTGAAGAGTCCGCTGCGCATGTCGGCGAGCTGGCGAATCGTCACGGCGTCCGCGCCGGCCACCCGCTTCAGCTGCTCGGCGAGCGGCCCGCGCAGGTACTGCAGGACGGGGGCGTCGAGGCGGAGCCTGCCCTGGTCGACGAGCTGGAGGACGGCCGTGATCGTGAAGGTCTTGGTGACGCTGCCGATGCGGGTGTGCAGGCCGGTCTTCATGGCCTGGCCCGTGGCGGTGTCCGCGGTGCCGAAGGCACGCTCGTAGGAACCTCCGCCCTCGAACCACAGGCCGACGCCCACCCCCGGTATGCCGGCCTTCTTCATGGCCGCGGTGATGGCACCGTCGAGGCGCTCGGCGGTGGCCGCGTCGACATCCGCCGCCCGCCCCTCGGGCAGGGTGCCCGCGCACAGCGTGGTCAGCACTAGGGAGGCGGCGGCGATGGCCGGGACGGCCCGGAACCTACGCATGACGGATCACCCCTGAACCGGGTTCCCCGAGCCTTTCCTCCCATCCTAGGAACGGGCCCGCCCCCCGGCCACCGGGTGCCCCCGAGCGCGGCTTGGCGGACCCTGCGGGGCTAGGTCCCCTACCCGCCCTCCGCCGGAGGGGCTGGGAAGGGGTACCGGGCTGCGCCCGGACCCCTCGCCTCAAACGCCGGCGAGGCTGGATTTTGGCCGGCGCAGCCTGCATGTGCGGGTACGTGCCAAACGAATCGAGCCGGCCGCCTGCCAAAACCCAGCCCCTCCGGCGTTTGAGGAGCGGGGGTCCGGGGGCTGGCCCCCGGGTACGGCGCCGCACCCGGCAAGGGTCCGGGCGGAGCCCGGGGAACGGTGGAAGGGCGGGTAGGGGACCTCCCCCGCAGGGCCGCCCAGCCGTGCGGGCCGGCCCGGCGTCACCCGGACACGGCATCGCGGCTTCGCCGCCCGGCAGCCGGGAACTGGAAGGGTGTGCGGGAGCCGACCCGCCGCACCGACCCCTGGGGGCCACGCCGATGACCGCACCCACACCCCGCCGCGCCCTCCTGGCCGTGGCCCTCGCGGCCGCCACCGCGGCCACCGTCCCGGGCGGCCGGGCCTCCGCCGCCGGGCCGGGCCCGGAGCCGATGACCCCGGCCCCGGCTCCGGCCCCGGCCCCGGTCCCGGAAGGAGCCACCGGCGGAGCCACCCGCAAGACGGTGGACAACCGCTTCTGGTACTCGTACGCCCACTGGACCGCCGGCCTCCACCAGGGCACCACCGCCCTCGGCGGCGCCCGCCCCGGCCTGGAGATCAAGACCCCGACGGGCCGCAGGGAGTACGCCGACCCGCACACCGGGAAGAAGAGCACCTGGGAGTACGCCGTCTGGACCTCCCCGGTCCACGCCTCCACCGTCCCCGCCACGGAGGCCATCGCCTCCTGGAACGCCCGCACCCCCGCCGGCACCTGGATCCAGACCGAACTGCGCGGCACCTACACGGACGGCACCGCCACCCCCTGGTACGTGATGGGCCGCTGGGCCTCCGGCGACGGCGACATCCGGCGCACGTCCGTGGACGGGCAGACCGACGGCAAGTCGACCGTCTGGACCGACACCCTGGCCGTGGACGCCCCCGCGAGCGGGCTGCGGATCAAGGACTGGCGGCTGCGCCTGACCCTGTACCGCAAGCCCGGGGCGAGCCGCGGCCCCACGGTGTGGCTGGCCGGCGCCATGGCCTCGGACGTCCCGGACCGGTTCGGCGTCCCGGCGTCCACTCCGGCCGGCGGGGCCCACGAGCTGAAGGTGCCGAGGTACTCGCAGGAGACGCACGCCGGGCAGTACCCCGAGTACGACAACGGCGGCGAGGCCTGGTGCAGCCCCACCTCCTCGCAGATGATCATCGAGTTCTGGGGCCGCCGGGCCAGCGCCACCTCCGTGGCCTGGGTCAAGAAGGAGTACGCGGACCCCCAGGTCTGCCACGCCGCCCGCTCCACCTACGACTCCGCGTACAAGGGCTGCGGGAACTGGCCCTTCAACGCCGCCTACGCCGCCACCTACCGGCAGCTCGCCGGCGTCGTCACCCGCCTCGGCTCCCTCGCCGACCTGGAGACGCTGGTGCGGGCCGGGGTCCCGGTCATCACCTCCCAGTCCTTCACGGCGGAGGAGCTCACGGGCGCGGGCTACGGCACGGCCGGGCACCTGATGACCGTCATCGGGTTCACGGCCGCGGGCGACGTGATCGCCAACGACCCGAACTCGGCCGACAACACGGCCGTGCGACGGGTCTACAGCCGTCGGCAATTCGAGAACAACTGGCTGCGGACCAAGCGCCACAACGCGGCCGGCAAGGTCGTCTCGGGCACCGGAGGCGTCTGCTACCTCTACGGTCCGATCCGGCCGAACCCGGCCCAGGTCCTCGCGCTGCGGGCGGTCGGAGTGCTCTGAGGTTTTGCGTTGCACCGAACGGCATGTAAGCGGAACATAAAGGGCAAAAGGGCAAGAGGAGCTTCTCATAGGAGGCAGCCCGCCATGACCACCCAACCGAGAATCGAACACCACCCCGACCTCGCTGAGATGCGTTCGCGCTTCGAGCGGGTCACCAGCACCCCGGGTGCCCAGGTCGTCGAGGCGCTCGCCCTGATGACGGGCCTCTACATCGCCGCGTCGCCGTGGATCGCCGGATTCAGCGGGCTCGGCTCGCTGGCGATCAACAACCTGATCGCGGGCCTGGCCTACTGTCTGTGCATGAGCGGACTCGGCTCCGCTTACGAGCGCACCCACGCCATGGCCTGGACGGCAGTCGGTCTCGCCGCCTGGACGATCGTCGCGCCCTTCGTCATCTCCGGCGACGTCAGCACCACCCGCACGGTGTGGAGCAACGTCCTCGCCGGCGGCATCGCCCTGTGCCTGGCCCTGGCCATGGCGGGCATGGCGGGCCGCAACCGCACCACCTGATGCGCACCACCTGATGCGCACCACCTGATCCGAAGCGCACGACGTACGACCGACCGCTCACGCCCCCGGTCCGCATCCAGCGGCCGGGGGCGTGAGACATGCCACCCGTGACCATCGTCTCTACCGCGAGCGCCGCCTCCGCTGTCACATTGGAGACATGACCGCACACAGCGCCGCCCCGACCGCCCGCGCCCGTGACCTGGCCCGCACCGGCGGACCCGAGGACGATTCCTCCTCCTGGCTGGAGCACGTGCTCGGCTGGACCCTGGTCGTGGTCGTGGCCATGTTCGTCACCCAGGTCGGCTGGTTCTTCTAGCCTCCGCCCCGGCCCCGGCCTTTGTCGCGGCTCCCGCCTCCGCCTCCGGCTCCACCCGCCAGTGCCCGTCCGGGATGCCCACCAGCCCGTACAGCAGCCGTACGGGCGAGCGCGCCGGCAGCAGCACCACCCCGGCCAGCAGGGCGAAGGCCCCGATCCCGGCCCACCACCCCAGCAGCCGGACGAGGACGCTGGCGCCCAACGCCCCCGCGAACGGCAGCCCGTAGACCCCCGCCCCGGCGATCGCCACCGCGATCACCCGGGGCACCTTGAGGTCCGCCGCGGCGCCCGGCAGCCGCCAGCCCTCCACCAGCCAGCCGATCTCGGCCAGCAGCATCGTGCCGATGACGGCCGTCCCGAAGATCAGTACGGCCAGGAAGGTGCCGGAGGTGGCGAAGGCGAGCATGCCGTTCGCGACGCCTTCCGCCCGCCAGTCGGCGAAGGCCTGCGGATCGGCGCTCAGCAGCCGCTCGTACCCCCTGCCGTCCCACCCGTGGATCAGGGTGAAGAACAGCAGGAAGTACCCGGCCACCGCCTGGAGGTACCCCCAGTACCCGGCCCCGACCAGGACGAACAGCCGCGCCACCAGGAAGCCGAGCAGCGCGCCGACCACCACCGAGGCCCCGTAGAAGAGGGCGAAGCCGGCCCACACCCCGTCGTGGTCGCGGGCCGCGTGCATGGTCGACCAGGCCGGGTTCTGCCAGAGCAGGTACGCCCCCGTGGGGGCGGGCAGCAGGGCCGCGTAGAGCAGGGTGAGGGCCAGGTACGGATTGGCCGCGCGGCTCCTCGTGCGGACCCCCTCGCCCCGGACCGACCGCTCCCACCACTGGAGCTGGCGTCCGGCGGCCACCGCGAAGGTGGCGCCGATGCCGTACGCCCACAGCGGCGCGGCCTGCACGGGGATCACGAGGCCACCAGCCGCAGGTCGTCGGTGCGGATCACGTCGGAGGTGACGAGCGCCTGCTCCGCGCTCACCCGGGTCATGAAGACGAACGGCGGGATGACCGGGGGAGCGGGCAGTCCGTCCGGGCTGAAGGTCACGCACAGCAGGCCCTCGATGCATCCGCTGAACCTCGTCAGGTACAAGGTCACGTCGCCGCTCAGGTCGAGCTTCCCGGCGGCGAGCCCGTACTCCTCGCGGCCGTCCCGGCTGTGCAGTTCGTAGTCGGTGAGCGTGGCCGCCCGCATCCGCAGCACCAGCACCTTCAGCGGGCCGTCCACCGTGGGCACGTCGGTGACCCCCGCGAAGGCGAACCCCTGCGGGGCGAAGAGCGAGGTGGTTACGGTCGGGGGAGTGCGCGCCGCCATCGGCGGACCGGCCCGGGCGGCCCTCGCCTCCCCGGTGCCCGCCACCAGCGAGGCGAGCAGCAGCACCGGCAGCGCGGCGGCCAGCGTGCGCGGCCCGCTGCCGTCCAGGCTCGGTACGTACGGGCCCTCCTCGCCCGCCTCCGGACCGGGCCGCGGGGTCCAGCCGAAGGCCAGCGCGCTGCCCGCGATGCCGAGCAGCATCCCGACGAGGAAGCCCCCGAGGTTGGTCGCCACGAAGGACAGCACCGAGAGCAGCAGGGCATGGATCGAGACGTAGGCCCGGGTCTGCGGCAGCAGCCACAGGAACAGCCCGGCGGCGATCAGTGCGAGGCCGATCCCGATGGCCGCGATCCCGCCGAGACCGAGGCTGACCAGCACGGTGAGCGGGGAGAGCGGGACCAGCAGCAGCTCGGTCCCGCCCAGGATCACCAGCAGGCCGCCCCAGAAGGGCCGGGTGCGGCGCCAGGCGCGCAGCCGCCGCCGGGGGCCGGGCAGTGGGAGGCGGCGTTCCAGCCACCCGCTGCCCGGCCCGGCGGCCTCGCGCAGGCCTAGAAGCACTTCTTGCCGTCCAGGCTGACGTTCAGCTTCAGGCCCTTGAGGTGGAAGTTGCCGCCGGTCGCCGACCAGGCGTGCGACTTCACGTCCACGACCTCGATGTCCCCGGCCTGGAGGCCGAACTTGCCCGCCTCGCCCTTGATCCCGCCGACCTGGTCGAGGGTGGAGGCGTCGCGGCCGATCTGGGCCGTTCCGAAGACGGCGTCGCCGGCCAGGTCCTCGCCGTCGATGACGAGATTGCTGGCGGTGACGGTGCCGGCCGGTCCGCCGGCGGTCAGCTTGAACACCACCGTGCCCACCGGGGTGTCCACCTCGGCGGCCTGGCAGATGTCCGTGAGGGTGGCCTCGCCGATGCCGAGCAGGGCGACGGGATGGCCCTTGCCGTCGACGGAGCGGTCCGTCTGCACGTAGGAGGCCAGTCCCTTGCTGCTCAGTTTCGACGAGGAGACCTGGAAACTGGTCCCCGAGACGGCGAAGGAGGCGGCGAGCGCGCCCTGCGCCATGACCATCGCCATCGCCCCGACCGCGACGACCGCGGGCATCGCGACGGCGGCGGTCTTCTTCCAGTGGACCCGGCCCTCGGGCGTCCTCCTCCTCGGGCCGGTCGTGCTTCCGGGGCTCGTCGTGCTCGTCGTGCTGGTCCTGTCGGTGCCCATGAGGTGGTCCTCCCGTACGTCGTCCGGTGCGCAGGGGGAGTGCAAAGGGGGGTGCTCAGAGGTCTGCCATACTGCGGGCATCCTGTGGCAGTTCGAGGCTAGGGCTGAATTTGAATAATAGTCAACAGCGCGGAACGAGCGGACGTTCGCAGGTTCGGCGGGCCGAACTCATAGCGATCGGACGCAAGTTGTTCGCCGACACCTCGTACGACGCGCTCTCCATGGACGACATCGCCAAGCACGCGGGTGTGGCCAAGGGGCTCATCTACTACTACTTCAAGAGCAAACGCGGCTACTACCTGGCCATCGTCGAGGACTCGGTGGCCGAGCTCGTGGCCCGCGCCGCGGGCGAGAGCGAACTGCCCACCGCGCAGCGGGTGCGCACCACCATCGACGGCTACCTGTACTACGCCGAGCACCACCAGGCCGCCTACCGCACCATCGTCACCGGCGGCGTCGGCTCGGACTCCGAGGTCCTCGCCATCCGCGACGCCGTGCGCGAGGAACTCATGGCGACCATCGCGGAAGGCGCGTACGGCCGCCGCGAGATCCCGCCGATCGCCCGGCTGGCACTCGTCGGCTGGCTGGCGGGCGTCGAGGGGAGCACCCTCGACTGGATCGGCCCGGCGCAGGCTCCGGCGGACGCCGCGGCGCGGGTACCGGCGCAGGTCCCGGTGCACGAGCCGGTGCAGGTCCCGGTGCACGACCCCGACGGGTCCCCGGCCACGGTCCCCGCCCCGGCGCCGGCCCGGGAAGGCCGTGGACCAGGGACTCCCGGCGGGCCGGGGCACCCGGACCGGGCGGAGTTCGGCGCGCTGCTGGTGCGCACGCTGCGCGCGACCCTGACGGTGATCGAGGAGTTCGCCCCCGAATGCCCGGCTCCGCCCCTCCCCGAGGAGGATCTCGTACCCGTGACGGGAAGCCCCTGATCGGGCATACTCAACCGCCGCAGCCTCTTGAACAGGACCTTCCCGCGATCCGGGAGGGCACCATCGGTTGTGAGCCCCGAGACCCGGCGACGCGTACCACCCTCACGCGCCGCCCCGTGCTTGAACGTGAGGAGAGCGCTGCCATGACCGACCGCGCGCCGCAGGTGGACCGATCGCTGCCCACCGAGGAGTCCCGAGACCTGCTCGCGCTCGTACGCGAGATCGCTCAGCGGGAGATCCGCCCCCGGGCCGCCGAGGAGGAGGACGCCGGCCGCTTCCCCCGGGAGGTCTTCTCGCTGCTCTCCGAGGCCGGACTGCTCGGGCTGCCGTACGCCGGCGAGTTCGGCGGCGGCGACCAGCCGTACGAGGTCTACCTCCAGGTGCTGGAGGAGCTGGCCGCGGCCCGTCTGACCGTCGGGCTCGGCGTCAGCGTGCACTCGCTGGCCTGCCACGGCCTGGCCGGGTACGGAACCAAGGAGCAGCAGGGCGCCCACCTGCCCGACATGCTCGGCGGCGGACTGCTCGGCGCGTACTGCCTCTCCGAGCCGTCCTCTGGCTCGGACGCGGCCTCCCTGACCACCAAGGCGGTCCGGGACGGCGAGGACTGGCTGATCAGCGGCACGAAGGCGTGGATCACCCACGGCGGCGTCGCCGACTTCTACACGGTGCTGGCCCGCACGGGCGCCGACGGCCCCAAGGGCATCACCGCCTTCCTGGTCCCGGGCGACGCGGAAGGCCTCACGGCGGCGGTCCCCGAGAAGAAGATGGGCATGAAGGGCTCGCCCACCGCCCAGCTGCACTTCGACGGCGTACGGGTCCCCGACACGCGCCGCATCGGCGAGGAGGGCCAGGGTTTCACCATCGCCCTGGCCGCCCTGGACGCGGGCCGCCTCGGGATCGCCGCCTGCGCGATCGGCGTGGCCCAGGCCGCGCTCGACGAGGCCCTGGCCTACGCCCTGGACCGCAAGCAGTTCGGGCACCCCATCGCGGACTTCCAGGGCCTGCGGTTCATGCTGGCCGACATGGCGACGAAGATCGAGGCGGGCCGCGCGCTGTACCTGGCGGCGGCCCGGCTGCGGGACGCGGGCAAGCCCTTCTCCCGCCAGGCGGCCATGGCCAAGCTCTTCTGCACCGACGCGGCGATGGCCGTTACGACGGACGCGGTCCAGGTCCTGGGCGGCTACGGCTACACGGCCGACTTCCCGGTCGAGCGGCTGATGCGCGAAGCGAAGGTCCTCCAGATCGTGGAGGGCACGAACCAGATCCAGCGCATGGTGATCGCCCGCCACCTGGCGGGCCCGGAATCCCGCTGACGGGCGGGCGCGTGGGCCTGTGAGGGGCCCGTTCCCGGGCTGTGCGGCCCGTCTGCGCTCAGCCGCCGAAGAGGGGGCCGGTCGGCCAGATGGGGGAGGAGGCGATCCGGGACCACTCCGGGTCGCGCTGCCCCGGCACGGTCCGGCCGTCCTCCTCCCACCGGGTGCGCAGTGCACGGTAGATGGGCGGGTCGGGCACCTGCCGAACCGATTCTTCGTGCCCTGCGGCGGGTGCCCGCCGGCGGCGTCCCACCCTCGGCGGGGAAGTCTCCATCGTGGTCATACCGGGCCAACGCGCCACCGGACCCACGGGTAACCCCGCCCATCCGTTCGACCCTTCCCCTACGGCTCCCCCCGCGACGCCGCCGCGGTTCCCCCGCGACGCCCCTCCGGCTCCCCGCTCACGCCGGTTCGACGGGCAGCCACAGCTCGCAGGTGGCGGTGCTGAAGTCATCGGCGCGCTCCAGGAACGCGACGATCGAGGGACCGGGCCGCAGGCGCCACGGGTTGGAGGGGAACCACTCCGTCGCGGTCGCGGCCCACGTCGTCTGCAAGGCCTGCGGAAAGGGGCCGGCGGTCCGGAAGACCGCCCACATCCCGGCCGGCACCCCGATGACGTCCAGATCACCGGGGGCCGGGGACCCGCTCCCCACGGCGACCCCGTGCAGGTAGGTCAGTTCGCTCCCCTCCGTGCCGTCGGGGTCGACCCCGTCGGACACCTGCAGCAGGCCGGCCGGTTCCGTGTCGCCGAGGGCCTTGAGCCGCAGGTGCTCCTCCAGCGGCAGCGCGGCGATGTGCCGCTGGATGTGCGGGTTGACGCCCTCGTGGATGAGCGGAACCCGGGCGGCGTGTCCGACCAGCCGGAAGGCGGGGCGGTCGATGAGGCGGGTGTCCATGGGGGTGCTCCCTTCGACGGTCAGGCGGATCCTGAGCCGTGGCTGTGTGCGCAGGGGGCCTCCGTCTCGGCGCACGTCGCGGGGCCCGACGCCGTGGACCGCGCGGAACGCGCGTCCGAACGCCTCGGTCGAGCCGTACCCGTACCGCACGGCGATGCCCAGCAGATCGTCCTCGCCCCGGACGACGTCGCCGGCGGCTACGGTCATCCGGCGCCGTCGCACGTACTCGGACAGCGGCATGCCGGCCAGCGACGAGAACATCCGGCGCAGGTGGTACTCGGTCGTACCGAGCTCCCCGGCCAGTCCGCGGACGTCGAGCTCCTCGGCGAGGTGTTCCTCGACGAGGTCCACGAGCCGGTTGAGTGCCGAGATCACGAGGCCTCCCTATCGGTGCCAACCCTGCCCGACCCCACCCCGGCGGGACCCGATCGTTGCGATCCGATCCGGTGTGCTCCGGCCCGGTGCGATCACGCGGGGGCGTGGCCGCCGGGCCCGGAACCGTCGCCGAGGGCCGGAAGCACCAGCGCCGAGTCCGCGTGGACCGTGATGCGCACCGGTGCCGAGGCGGTGGCGTCCAGCGGTGATTCCCCGGTGCCGGTACCGCGGGCGTAGCGGGGATGGGCGCCCCCGCTGATCTGCCAGCGTATGCGGTGACCGACGCCGAAGCGGTGCGCGGTGGAGCTCATCGGCACGGTGATCCGCGAGGGCTCCCGCCCCTCCGTCCGCACCTGGCCCAGCCCGTCGCAGACGTTCACGGAGCGGCCCTGCGCGTCCACGTCGCACAGACGGGTGAAGACGTCGGCGTGGCCGGTGTCGGTGGAGACGCTCAGCCGTGCGGAGACCGGACCGAGGACGTCCAGGGGCTCGGTCAGCGGTGGGCCGGTGAAGGTCAGTACGTCGTCCCGGGCCTCCAGGGTGCCGTTGTCGCGGGCGCCCGCCGTACGGGAGAGCAGCGGACCGCCGAGCGAAGGCGTGGGGTCGGCCGGGTCGTAGCGGAACGAGACCACGGGTGCGGACTCCGCCGGAGCCTGCCGGATCAGGTGCCCCTCCGCGGTGGGGAACCACGGGCCGGCGACCGTGTCCGGCGCCCAGTCGTCCATGTCCCGCCAGGCGTCCTCGCCGCCTATGTGCACGCGCACCCGGGTGGGACGCAGGCCCGAGGGATCGTCGCACAGGTGCGCGCGCAGCCAGGCGAGGCTCTCGGCGAACACCTCGGGCCACCCCTGCTGCAAGGCGGAGGTGTGGGTCCACGGGCCGACGAGCAGGGAGGTCTCGCACCCGGCCGCACGCAGGCGGTGGTACTGCTCGAAGGTCTGGTCGCCCAGCGCGTCGTGCCATCCCGTGATCAGGGCGGTCGGCACCTCCAGCCGCTGCGCCACCGCCGCCAGCGACGCACCGTGCCAGTACGGGTCTTCGGCATCCGGGTGCGCCATCACGTCGTCCAGCCAGGGCACTTCGCCCCCGAGGGCGGACGCGTGCGCCCCGCGCAGCGGCTGCGCGGTGGTGGCGTCGCCCAGGCGCCGCTGCAGTCGCAGGGTCGCCTTCACGAAGGTCGCCATCCCCTGGTGCTGGTACGTCATGCCCGCGCCGACGGCGAGGGCGTTCTCCAGGCGCAGCGCACCGTCCGCGTGGAACAGGGCGTGCGGATCGTGCAGGCCCACCTGCACCACCATCGCCTTCAGCTCCGGCGGGGGTTCCACGGCGAGGGCCCACTGCACGTATCCCAGGTAGCTGGGTCCGACGGTCCCCAGGGTTCCGTTGAACCAGGGCTGTTCGCGCAGCCAGGCCACCGTGGCGAGGCCGTCGGCGGCCTCGTTGCGCCACAGGTCGAACTCCCCGCCGGAGCCGCCCGTGCCGCGGCAGCTCTGCAGCACCACGTGGAAGCCCTGTTCGGCGAAGAGCACGCCGTACATGGGGGACCACGGCAGGCCCCTGCCGTACGGGGAGCGCACCAGGAGGGTGGGGAAATCGCCCTCGGTGCGGGGGAAGTAGTGGTCCGTGATCAGCGGGCTGCCATCGGCGGCCGGCACCGGCAGGCCCGGCTCCCACCCGACGTCGTGCCGCTTGGCCGGGAGGCCGCGCCAGGCCGCCCTCATCAGCCGTGCGGCCAGCGGAGGCTTGCCGGCGGGCGCCGCCCAGGCCGGCCTCGTCCCAGGACCCTGCGTGCGTACTGCTGCCATCGTGCCCCTCCTCTTTATCCGTACGATGTACGAGAATAGCTCATGTTTGGATGAGGGGCGCAAGGGCCTCGATCAAGGAAGCAGGCGCGGATCATGTCCCGTGCAACAGAAACCGGCACCCCGGGCGTCGACCCGGAGCAGCTCTGGCTGGGCTCCGACCGGCCCCGCAGGGGCCGCAAGCCCTCCTACAGCCGGGAGGCGATCACGGCGGCAGCCGTCGCCCTGGCGGACGCGGAGGGGATCGAGGCCGTCACCATCCGGAAGGTCGCCGCGGAGGTCGGGGCCGGCGCGATGTCGCTGTACAGCTACGCCCCCGACAAGGAGACGCTGCTGGAGCTGATGGTCGACCACGTCGCCGGCGAGCTGCCGACCGCGCACACGCCCACCGATGACTGGCGGGCCGAGCTGAAGGCGATCGCCCACCTCCAGCGCGCCCACATGCTGCGCCACCCCTGGCTCCCCGCCGCACTGACCGGCCGCCGCACCCCCGGACCCAACACCCTGGCCTTCCTGGAACGCGCGCTCGCCGCCCTGCGGCCCACCGGGCTGGACGGCGCGGCGAAACTGGAGGTCTTCGCGCAGCTCACCGCGTTCGTGGCCGGGCACGTAGCCCACGAGATCGCGGGGGCCGCGGCCCTGCGGTCCCCCGAACGGCTCGCGGCCGAAGTCCGCTACCTCACCACCGTCGCCACGGACGGCCACCACCCGGAACTGGCCGAAGCCCTGGCCGCCCCCGCCCGCCCGCTCACCCCCGAAGCCACCTTCACCCGCTTCCTCACCCGCCTGATCAACGGCCTCACCACCCCCTGACCCCCGCCGGCGAAGCCCCCGCGCACCCCACCGCCTGCGCGCCCGGTCAACCTCACACCCCGCGGCCCCACCCCGGCCCCGCCGCCTGCGGTCCCACCCCGGGCCCGCCGCCTGCGGTCCCACCCTGGCCCCGCGGTCCCACCCTGGCCCCGCTTCCCGCGGCCCCGGTCGGCCTCGCCGCATGCGAGCCTGGGTTGTGGGTCCAGCCGCCCTACCCTGCCCCGACGGGTCCACCCGTGCCGGCCCAGCCGGTCCGCACCTCAACCCGAGCCGGCCCGACATGCCCCTTCCCGGCGCGGCGGGCCCGTCGCTCTCTGGCCCAGGCTGGCGGGCCCGGCCGGGCCCGCCTGGCGCTGAGGCAGCACCCTGGCCGGCCCAGCTGGTCTGCCGCTCCCGATCGGCCCGGCGGTCTCCGCCCGCCTCGGACCAGCCGGTCTTGCCGCCCCCGCCCTGGACCAGCCGGCCCTCCCGCCCCCGGACCAGCCGGTCCTGCCACCTCCGCCCCGGCGCAGCTGGTCCTACCCCCGCCCCGGACCAGCCGGTCCCCCCGTTCCCGGTCCGGATCAGCCGGACCCCCGCCACGACGTGTCTCCCTGCCAGTTCGTGCCACAGCCCTGTTCCCCGGACCAGGATCTGACGTACCGTCATGTCCGCCCAGGTGTCATCCCGCGCACCCGTCCCGGAGGTTCGCCATGTCCGCCGACCGGCCCGTACCGCTCGACGAATACCCCATCCACCAGGCCCCGTTGTCGATGAAGCACCTCGTCACCGGCGACCGCAACGCCTACGACCGCTGCATCTTCCACGTCTTCGACCACGCCGGCCGCGCCGTCCTGATCCTCGGCCTCGGGGTCTACCCCAACGCCGGCGTCATCGACGCCTACGCCACCCTCCGCCTCGGTGACGAACTCCTCGCGGTCCGGGCCTCCGACGCCCTCACCGACGACCGCATGAACCTGTCCGTCGGCCCGCTCCGCATCACCGTCGACGAACCCCTGCGGCGGATCACCCTCTCCTGCGCAGCCGACCCCGAGGACCCCGACGGGCTCTCCTGCGAGATCACCTGGACCGCCGAGTTCCCCGCCGTATGGGAGCCGCACCACACCCAGCGCCGCGGCGACCGCCTCATCCTGGAAGGCCGCCGTTTCGTCCAGGCGGGCAGCGTCACCGGCACCATCCGCGCGAAGGGTGAGGAGTTCATCCTCGACGCCGACTGGACCGGCACGCGCGACCGGAGCTGGGGGGTGCGCCCGATCCCCGGCGAGGAGGGCGGCCGCGCCGCCGAGGAGCACCGGCCCGAGGGCTTCCACTGGCTCTGGATCCCCGTCCGGTTCGAGGACCGCTTCCTGATGGTCATCACCCAGGAGGACGCCGACGGCCACCGGGCCCTCAGCGAAGCCGTCCAGGTCTTCCGCGAGGGCAGCGGCCGCCACGACGTCCAGCTCGGCTGGCCGCACACCGACATCCGCTACCGCCCGGGCAGCCGCCACCCCGAGAGCGCCGTCGTCCACCTCACCGACCCGGCCGGCCGCAAACCCCTCGAACTCGGCGTGGAGATCCTGAACTCCTCCCCGCTCGCCGTCGGAGCCGGCTATCCGCCCGCCTCCGACTGGCAGCACGGCACCTGGCAGGGCCGCGGCTGGACCGACCGGCGCACCTACGACCTCTCCGACGCCGCGGCCCACCCCATGGCCGCCTTCGGGGTCACCGACCACTCGGCCCGCTTCACCCTCGAAGGCCGCACCGGCTACGGCATCTTCGAGCACGGCAGCTTCGGCCGCCACGACCCCAGCGGCTTCGCCGACTACAGCTCGACCGCCCCGTAGCTCCTGCGCCCGCCACCCTCAACAGCCAAGCCAGAGAAGGGGTTTCCCATGGCAGGACCGGCACCGCGCCCCCGTACCTCCACCCGCGAACCCGAGGAGCTGGGCCGCCGCCTCGCCGCCTGGCTCGACACCGAGCTTCCCGGCGCGAAGGTCACCAACATCTCCGTCCCCGGTTCCAACGGCATGTCCAGCGAGACCCTGCTCTTCGACATAGAGCACCCCGACGCACCCCTCCGCGCCTGCGCCCTGCGCCTCGCCGCCGACCCGGCCGCCTACACCGTGTTCCCCACCTACGACATGCCCCGCCAGCACCGGGTCATGAGCCTGGTCGCCGCCCACACCGACCTGCCGGTCCCGCGCGTGCAGTGGCTGGAAGAGGACCCCGGCCCGCTCGGGGCCCCGTTCTTCGTGATGGCCCGCGCCGAAGGGCGCGTACCGCCCGACGTGATGCCCTACACGTACGAGGGGAACTGGCTGCACGCCGCCACCGACGCGCAGCGCGCCACCCTGCAGGAGGCGAGCATCGCGCTGCTCGCCCGGCTGCACGACCAGTTCCCGCCCGAGGAGGCGCTGTTCCTCCTCCCGGAGGGCGACGGCAGCCCGCTGCGCCGGCACGTCGAGGCCCAACGCGCCTACTACGAATGGGTGGTTGAGGGAAAGTCCCGATCGCCCCTCCTTGAGCGGGCGTTCGCCCGGCTCGAAGAGCTCTGGCCCGCCGGCGAGGGCGGCTCGGCCGTCCTCAACTGGGGTGACGCGCGCATCGGCAACGTCATCTACGAGGCCGACGGCTTCGCACCGGTGGCCGTCCTCGACTGGGAGATGGCGGCCTGCGCCCCGCGCGAGGTCGACCTCGGCTGGACCGTCTACCTGCACCGGTTCTTCCAGGACCTGACGGTCGGTTTCGGCCAACCGGGCCTGCCGGGCTTCCTGCGCCGCGAGGACATCGAACGCCGGTACGCCGAACTCACCGGGCACACGCCGCGGGACATGGAGTTCCACACGCTCTACGCCGCCCTGCGGCACGGGATCGTGATGCTGCGCATCGCCTACCGGCAGGCGCACTTCGGCGAGGTCGAGATCCCGGCGGATCCCGACGGCCTGATCCTGCACCACGCCAGTCTCAGTGCCATGGTGCAGGGAACGTACTGGTAAGCGTCACGACAGGCCCTGGGCGGCCCGGGCCCGGGCTCAGGCGGCCTGCGCGTGCTGGCGCATCTGCGGCATCACCGCGGGCGCCGGCATCCGCACCGGACGCGAGCCGGGGCCGCCGACGTGCGAGAAGGGCTGCGTCCGCCAGTCCAGGCCCTGCGGCAGCGCCAAGTGGACGACGGGCTCCAGCTCCGCGGCCTCGCCGTCACCGTCGCCGAAGCCGAGGGTGGGCAGCGCGTCGGAGGCCGGCCGCCCGGTGCCCGCGCACACCGTGAGCCCGAAGGGGTTCCACGGGGTCAGGCAGAGGGCGTGCTCCGGCAAAAACTCCTCGTCCGCGACGAGGGCGATCGACTGGCCGCAGTCGGGGCAGGTCGCGTGGTGGATCTCGAAGCCCTCGGCGTATTCGAGGTAGTCGTCGTCGTCGGCGTAACCGCTCTCGACGATTTCCAGGGGCTCCGGTTCGGTACGACCGGCGCGCTTGGTGTTCAGCATGGATGTACTCCCCCTTGGGTGGGCCGGGCGGGCAGGTTCTTCGGCCACGGCCACCCCAAGCACTTCCCGTCGCGCGGCACGAGTAACCACATCCGGCCGCCGTACGCCCGCATACCCCTGTGGCCTTGGTCACATGCCCGCCGCAGGTGCCACCTCAATCCGTGGACACGGCTGGGCCTGGACGGTTCGGGGCCGTAAGTTGTGCGGCTATGAGCGCAATGGAGGAGCTGGACCGCCAGATCGTAGATCTGCTCGTGCGGGACGGGCGGATGAGCTACACGGACCTGGGCAAGGCCACCGGACTGTCCACGTCGGCGGTCCATCAGCGGGTACGCCGCCTGGAGCAGCGCGGGGTCATCCGCGGCTACGCGGCGGTCGTCGACCCCGAGGCCGTCGGCCTTCCCCTGACGGCCTTCATCTCGGTCAAGCCCTTCGACCCGAGCGCCCCCGACGACATCGCGGACCGCCTCTCCGGAGTCCCCGAGATCGAGGCCTGCCACAGCGTCGCGGGCGACGAGAACTACATCCTCAAGGTGCGCGTGGCCACCCCCCTGGAACTGGAAGACCTCCTGGGCCGCCTGCGCGCCCTGGCCCACGTCTCCACCCGCACGACGGTCGTCCTCTCCACCCCGTACGAGGCCCGCCCGCCCCGGGTGTGATCCCGCTGCAGCTCCGTGGTTCCCGCCGGCCAAGTCCAGCCCCTCCGGCGTTTGAGGAGCGGGGTCCGGGGCGGAGCCCCGGGGAACGGGCGAAGGGCGGGTAGGGGACTCCGCCCCGCAGGGTCCCCACCGAGGACCCTCACCCGGGGCCCGTGTTCCGCGAGGCGAACCGCACCCGCCAGACTGTCGGCATGACAGACCGCACCACCGACTCCGCCAACGCCGCCGGAGGCCCCCGAGCCACGGACTCCACCCCCGCCGCCGCAGGCCCCCGCACGGTCCTCCTCCGCGGCGGCGAGGTCCACAGCCCCGCCGACCCCTTCGCCACCGCGATGGTCGTCGAGCGCGGCCACATCGCCTGGGTCGGCTCCGAGGGCGCGGCAGACGCCTTCGCCCAGGGCGTGGACGAGGTCGTCGACCTCGCAGGCGCGCTGGTCACCCCCGCCTTCACCGACGCCCACGTGCACACCACCTCCGCGGGCCTGGCCCTGACCGGCCTGGACCTGACCGGGGCCCGCTCGCTCCCGGAGGCGCTGGAGCTCGTACGCGCGTACGCGGAGCGCCGCCCCGCCGACCGGGTGCTCCTCGGGCACGGCTGGGACGCCGCCCGCTGGCCCGAGCGGCGCCCCCCGCGCCGGGAGGAACTGGACCGGGCCGCCGGCGGGCGCCCCCTCTACCTGAGCCGGATCGACGTCCACTCGGCGGTGGTCACCACCGCCCTGCTGGAGCTCGTCCCGCAGGTGCGGCCGGACGGGGACGAGCCGCTGACCCGGGACGACCACCACGCCGTACGGCGGGCCGCGCTGGCCGCCGTGACCCCCGCCCAGCGCGCCGAGGCCCAGCGGGCCGCCCTCGACCGGGCCGCTTCCCTGGGGATCGGCTCCGTCCACGAGTGCGGCGGTCCGGAGATCTCCTCCCCGGAGGACTTCACCGCCCTCCTGGAACTGGCACGGACCCACCCGGGCCCGCGGGTCTTCGGCTACTGGGCCGACCGGGACCTCGCCCGGGTCAAGGAACTCGGCGCCGTCGGGGCGGCCGGCGACCTCTTCGTCGACGGGGCCCTCGGCTCGCACACCGCCTGCCTGCACGCCCCGTACGCCGACGCGGAGCACACCGGCACCGACTACCTCGACGCGCGGGCCGTCGCCGAGCACGTGGCCGCCTGCACCGAGGCGGGCCTCCAGGCGGGCTTCCACGCCATCGGGGACGCCGCGATCGCCGCCGTCGTCACGGGGGTCCGGGCCGCCGCCGACAAGGTCGGCCTGGACCGGGTGCGGGCCGCCCGGCACCGCGTCGAGCACGCCGAGATGATGACCCCGGCCACCATCGCCGCCTTCGCGGAACTCGGCCTCACCGCCTCCGTGCAGCCCGCCTTCGACGCGCTGTGGGGCGGCGAGCAGGGCATGTACGCCGACCGGCTGGGCGCCGAGCGCGCCCGCACCCTCAACCCGTACGCGGCCATGCTCAAGGCCGGCGTCCCGCTCGCCTTCGGCTCCGATGCCCCGGTCACCCCCCTCGACCCCTGGGGCACCGTCCGGGCGGCCGCCTTCCACCACACCCCCGCGCACCGCATCTCCGCACGGGCCGCCTTCGCCGCCCACACCCGCGGCGGCTGGCGGGCCCTGGGCCGCGACGACGCGGGCATCCTCGTCCCCGGCGCCCCGGCCGACTACGCGGTCTGGGACACCGCCGAACTGGTGGTCCAGGCCCCCGACGACCGGGTCGCCCGCTGGTCCACGGACCCGCGCTCGGGCACTCCCGGACTGCCGGACCTGACTCCCGGGGGCGAGCTGCCGGTCTGCCTCGCCACGGTGGTCGGCGGCCGGGAGGTATTCGTACGGCCACAGGGGTGATCCGGGTGGCCGTGGTTCGGTGAGTGCGGCCGGACCCGGATAGGTTCGGCCGGGTCCACCACCGGACGTCCGAACCGGACGGAGCCGATCGCTCAGCCGCGCCCGCGCCTCGGGGGCGAGGGAAGGTTTCGCCGCAAGGATGTCGCCCCTGCTCCACAGGAGCTTGGGGGCAGGTGGCCTCCGATCGGGGCCCTGCGGTCCAGTAGACAACGGTCAGGCGGCCCGCAGCCAGCGGGAGCCGGTCCGGCCCGAAGGACCGCGGGCCCCGATCGCTGTTCTAAAATCATCCTCTGCGACACGACGTACAGGATGTACGAGAACGCAAAAGGGGAATCAGTGAGCGACGGCGGACAGCGAAGCTACGGACCGCTCGGCACGGCCTTGGTGATCATTCCGACCTACAACGAGGCGGAGAACATCGGGCTGATCGTCGGCCGCGTCCGCGCGGCTGTACCCGGGGCACACGTCCTGGTCGCCGACGACAACAGCCCGGACGGCACCGGAAAGCTCGCCGACGAGCTGGCGGCCGCGGACGACCAGGTCCACGTCCTGCACCGCAAGGGCAAGGAAGGCCTCGGGGCCGCCTACCTGGCCGGCTTCGGCTGGGGCCTGGAGAACGGCTACGGCGTCATCATCGAGATGGACGCCGACGGCTCCCACCAGCCCGAGGAGCTGCCCAGGCTGCTCACCGCCCTGGAGGGCGCCGACCTGGTGCTGGGCTCCCGCTGGGTGCCCGGCGGACGGGTGGTGAACTGGCCCAAGAGCCGCGAGTTCCTCTCCCGGGGCGGGTCCACCTACTCCCGGCTGATGCTGGGCGTCCCGATCCGCGACGTCACCGGCGGCTACCGCGCCTTCCGCCGCGAGACCCTCGAAGGGCTGGGCCTGGCCGACGTGGCCTCCGCCGGCTACTGCTTCCAGGTCGACCTGGCGCGGCGGGCCGTGCAGAAGGGCTTCCGCGTGGTCGAGGTGCCCATCACCTTCGTCGAGCGTGAGTTCGGCGACAGCAAGATGAGCAAGGACATCGTGGTGGAGGCCCTGTGGAGGGTCACCCAGTGGGGTCTCAAGGAGCACGCCGGCAAGCTCTCGGACAAGGTGTCGGACAAGCTCACGGGCAAGCCCCGGAACACGTAGCCGCACCGCCCCTGACGAGGAGACACCCCCTAGGGGATGTCCGGTACCTCCGGCTGAGGACGTCTTTACACCGACCCAGGCACACTGGGGGTATGACGACCGGAGTTCCGACCTCTACGGCCCCCCGGCGGCGTTCGCCCGCCCGTACGTACCTTCCCCTGGCCATCGCGGCCTGGCTGATCCTGGAGATCTGGCTGCTCGGCCAGATCGCCGGACTGATCGGCGGCGGCGGTGTCGCCCTGCTCCTCGCGGGCGGCCTGGTGCTGGGTGCGGTGGTCATCAAGCGGGCCGGGCGACGTGCCTTCAAGAACCTGACGGACACCTTCCAGCAGGCCCAGGAGGGCCGTCAGCCGACTCCGCCGCAGCCCGGCAAGCCCGGCACGGGCAACGGCCTGACCATGCTGGCCGGCCTGCTCCTGATGATGCCCGGCCTGATCTCCGACGCGGCCGGCCTGCTGCTCCTGCTCCCGCCCGTCCGCGCCCTGATCGGCCGCCGGGCCGCCCGCTCCCTTGAGCGGAAGATGGCCTCCGCGCCGGCCGGCTCCTTCGGCGACGCCTTCCAGCAGGCCCGGATCCACTACCCGGACGGCAAGGTCGTCCCGGGCGAGGTCATCCACGGCGAGGTTGTCCGCGAGGACGGCGGCCCGCAGCACCCCGGCAACGGCTACCGGCCCCCGCTGACCCCCTGACGGGGGGCGCCCGGCGGTGAAGACCACCCCTGACGGGGGCGCGCACGACCAGCACGACAAAGCCGAGGGGCCCCACCACACGGTGTGTGGTGGGGCCCCTCGGCTTCTTGCTGTCTTGCGGTGCTGCGGTACTGCTCGCCGCTGGTGCGTCCGGCTGTCAGGCGGACTTGCGGCTGTCCCGCGGATGCACGGCAATGTTCATGGCGCCGGAACGAAGGACCGCCAGCCTCTCGGCCAGCACTTCCTCCAGCTCCTCGCGGGTGCGCCGCTCCATGAGCATGTCCCAGTGCGTTCGCGCAGGCTTGCCCTTCTTCTCTTCGGGCCCATCCCCGTCAACCAGGAGTGCCATGGCGCCACACGCCTTGCACTCCCACTCCGGCGGAATTTCTGCCTCAACCGAGAACGGCATCTCAAATCGATGTCCGTTCTGGCATGCGTACTCCACCGCCTGGCGCGGGGCCAGATCGATGCCGCGGTCCGTCTCGTAGCTGGTAACCACGAGCCGCGTACCGCGGAGAGCTCGCTCACTCATGAATCGTGCCTCCCGGGCTTGTCGCCCACAGGACAGGTGTCGCTGTCGTCGTCATCCGGTCAACGTCCGGTCGGCGGTATAGATTCCCGCTCCGGGTCATGCGTCGCCCGTCGTACCGCCCCTTGTTGTACCCACCAGTGCCCGTTTTGTCACATCTGGCAGCAGATGTCACCCAACGTCTTCACTTCATAAGCACGCAGTAACGGTCCGCCTGGCAGGCCAAAGGCGTACACTACCGGCCCTTAGCTTGAACGTCGAAATTCGTTCCGAATTCGCGCGGCTGTGACCCCTCGGATCCGTCGGTTGCGTCGGATCCCCGGTCAGATCCGCTCGGGTACAGGATTCCCCGCCGCCTCCACCGCACGCCGCACCGGCACTCGGGCGAGCAGCACGAAACCCAGTGCGAAGAAGACCACCAACGAGATGATCGCGTCCCGGTAACTGCCCGTGACCTGGTACGTAAGCCCGAAAACCAGTGGTCCCACCCAGCTCAGCCCCCGGTCGCTCATCTCGTACGCGGAGAAGTACTCGGCCTCCTTCCCCGCCGGAACCATGTGCGAGAACAGCGAGCGCGACAGCGCCTGGCTGCCGCCCAGCACCAGTCCGATCATCGCGGCGAGCGCGAAGAACCAGACCGGGGTCCGGGCCGGCAGGAAGTATCCGGCGGCCAGGGTCACGCCCCAGGCCAGCAGCGATCCGAGGATCGTCCGCTTGGCGCCGTAGCGGACGGCCAGCCGGCCCATCCCCAGCGCACCCGCCACCGCCAGGATCTGGACCAGCAGCACGGCGACGATCAGCGTCGACTGCTCCAGCTCCAGCTCCTCCGAGCCGTAGAGGGAGGCCTGGGAGATCACGGTCTGCACGCCGTCGTTGTAGATCAGGTACGCCAGCAGGAACGACAGGGTCAGCGGATAGCGCCGCATGTCCTTCAGCGTGGCCACGAGCTGCTTCCAGCCGCTGACGGGCGGACCCTCCCCGGGCTCCCGGACCACCGCCCGGTCCCGCAGCCGGCGCAGCGGGACGATCGTGAAGGCGCCCCACCACAGCCCCGCCGAGGCCAGGCAGATCCGTACCGCCTCGCCCTCGGAGAGCCCGAAGGAGTCGTGGCCCTGGTAGAGCACCAGGTTCAGTACGAGCACGAAGGCGCCCGAGGTGTAGCCGAAGGCCCAGCCGCGCGAGGAGACGGTGTCCCGCTCGTCCGGGGTGGAGATCTGCGGCAGATAGGCGTTGTAGAGCACCACGGAGCACGACAGCGAGGCGTTGGCGACGATCAGCAGCAGCCCGCCGAGCAGGTACCGGTCCCCGCCCAGGAAGAACATGGCGGCGGTGGCCGTCGCGCCGGTGTACGCGGCCGCCGCCAGCAGCGGCTTCTTGCGGCCGCTCCGGTCGGCCAGGGCGCCCACCAGCGGCATGAGCAGGACGGCCACGATCACCGAGGCGGACACGGTGTACGCGAAGTACGAGCCGGCCCGCACCGGGATGCCCAGCGGATGGACGTACCCGTCGGCATCGGCGGCGGCCTTGGCCACCGCCGTCAGGTACGGCCCGAGGAACACCGTGAGCACGCTCGTCGAGTAGACGGAGCTGGCGAAGTCGTAGAAGTACCAGCCGTGCTGTTCGCGCTTGCGCGCCGCCGCCGCGGCCCGGGCCCCGGCGGCTTCCGCTCCGCCGTCCCCGGCCCCCGGTTCCGCGTCTTCCGTGGTCTGCGCACTCATTGGTTCCCCCTCGCTGGTCCCCGTACCGCTGCGGCCGCCGCCACCGGGCGCGCAGCCGAACGGGCCGGTCAGGCCCAGGCTCCGCGCCGGTCCAGCACCGTGCGCAAGATGTCGATCCGGTCGGTCATGATGCCATCGACTCCCAGGTCCAGGAGAGCCTCCATGCGTTCCGGTTCGTTCACGGTCCACACGTGCACCTGGAGCCCCCGCTCGTGGGCCGTCCGCACGAACCGGCGGTCCACCACGCGGATGCCCGCCTGGGTCTCCGGCACCTGGGCCGCCACCGCGCCCGCGCGCAGCGCGGCGGGGATCGCGTACGACCGCAGCCGCAGCCCGACCACCCCCGCGACCCCGTACGAGGTGGCCAGCCGCGGGCCGGCGATCTTCTGGGCCCGGGCGACCCGGCGCTCGGAGAAGGAGCCCACGCACACCCGGTCCCAGACCCCGGTCCGCGCGATCAGGCCGACCAGCGGATGCACCGCGGACTCGTCCTTGATGTCCACGTTCCACCGGGCGTCCGGGAACTCCTCCAGCAGGTCCTCGAAGAGCGCGAGGGGCTCGCTGCCGCCGGCCCGGACCTCGCGGATCCGGCTCCACGGCAGCTCCCGGATGCGCCCCCGGCCGTCGGTGACCCGGTCCAGGGTGGCGTCGTGGAAGGCGACCAGCTTCCCGTCGGCGCTGGCGTGCACATCGGTCTCGAAGTACCGGTAGCCCGCGGCGGCGGCCCGCCGGAAGGCGGCGGCGGTGTTCTCCAGCCCGTCCGCGGCCCCGCCGCGGTGCGCGAAGGGGATCGGACCGGGGTGGTCGAGGTAAGGGTGGGGGAGGCGTCCGTGTGTCACCGCGGCAGTATGCCCGCTGCTCGCGCCGGCGCGGGAGCACCCCCGGTTGCCGGTGGGTGAACGGCCGCCGGGTCAGCTCCCCGGCATGCGCGGCCCGCGGCCGGAGTACACGTACGCGGCACGGCCGCACGGGTCGTCGTAGCACTCAGCCTCGCCCCGGTGCACCGCCACCAGCGAGTCCGGTCCCCGCCACCAGTCGTCCGCGATCCCCGCCACCTCGGGAACCCGCTCGAAGCCGGTCAGGTCGAGGTCGTCCACCGCGTCACCGGTGAGCCTGGTGACCTGGTCCGCCCACCGGAAGGCGAAGTGGGCCAGCGCCTGCGACTCGATCCACCCCTCCACCGTGGCGTGCAGCGGGGCCCAGCGTTCGCCGTAGGCGCCGAACTCGCCGTCCGGAGAGATCAGGAACCCGAAAGCGACCGAGCACCGCGGGAATCCCGCGGGGATCCACCACCCCTCCTCGGCGGAGCCCTCCGGGATGTCGGTGTCCAGGACCTTGGGACCGCCCTCGAACTGGTGCGAGGGCGGCAGGATCAGGCCGCCCCAGCGCGCCGCGTACGCCTCCGCCCGGTTGATCTCCCGCGCCGGGGCGCCGTCGGCGAGCCAAAGCTCCCGGTGGGCGCCGACGTCCACCGGCTCCTGCCGGGTGCACTGAACCGTCACGAAGTGGGCGGCGCGCTCGGTCAGGTCCGGGATGCCGCGGGGAAAGAGGTCCAGAGCCACCCTCCGGACGCTACAGGCGGGCCCCGGGCCGGGGCCTCCCCATTTCGCGCGGAGCACTCCGTGGCACCCTGGACCCTGCAGGACCAATCCAATGACGGCCCCCACGGGTCGGCAGGGGCCAATTCGACGAAGGTGGACCGGAACGCATGGCTCAGTGGACCTCGGCGGTCGGTGCCGCACAGCTCGGCCGGCTCATCACCTCCCAGCAGGGCCGGGCCTCCGTGCCCGGCGGGCGCAAGCTGCCCGCGTACCGCACCCTCGCCGACGGCATCCGCCTGCTCGTCCTCGAAGGCCGCATCCCCGTCGCCGCCCGGCTCCCCGCCGAGCGGGAGCTGGCCGTGGCCCTCTCCGTCAGCCGCACCACCGTCGCCGCCGCCTACGAGGCCCTGCGCGGCGAGGGGTTCCTCGAATCCCGCCGGGGCGCGGGCAGCTGGACCTCCGTGCCGGCCGGCAACCCCATGCCGTCCCGCGGCCTGGAGCCCCTGCCCCCCGAATCCCTCGGCTCGATGATCGACCTCGGCTGCGCCGCCCTCCCGGCCCCCGAGCCCTGGCTCACCAAGGCCGTCCAGGGAGCCCTGGAAGAACTCCCGCCGTACGCCCACACCCACGGGGACTACCCGGCCGGACTCCCCGCGCTGCGCCGCATGCTCGCCGACCGCTACACCGAGCGCGGCATCCCGACCATGCCCGAGCAGATCATGGTCACCACGGGCGCGATGGGCGCCATCGATGCCATCTGCAGCCTCTTCGCGGGGCGCGGCGAGCGGATCGCCGTGGAATCCCCGTCCTACGCCAACATCCTCCAGCTCATGCGCGCCGCCGGCGTCCGCCTCGTGCCCGTCGCCATGGGGGAGGGGCTGACCGGCTGGGACATGGACGTCTGGCGTCAGGTGCTCCGCGACTCCGCCCCCCGGCTCGCCTACGTGGTGGCCGACTTCCACAATCCGACCGGGGCCCTGGCCTCCGACGAGCAGCGCCGCGCGATGGTGGACGCGGCCCGCTCCGCCGGCACCGTCCTCGTCGCCGACGAGACCATGGTCGAGCTCCAGCTCGACCCGGCGCTGGAGATGCCCCGCCCGGTCTGCTCCTTCGACCCGGCCGGCTCCACGGTCATCACCGTGGGCTCCGCCAGCAAGGCCTTCTGGGCCGGCATGCGCATCGGGTGGGTCCGCGCGGCCCCCGACGTCATCCGCAGCCTGGTGGCCGCCCGCGCCTACGCCGACCTGGGCACGCCCGTGCTGGAACAGCTCGCGGTGGACTGGCTGATGCGTACCGGAGGCTGGGCGCAGGCCGTGGAGATCCGCCGGGACCAGGCGCGCGAGAACCGGGACGCGCTGGTGGCGGCGGTCCGCCGGGAGCTGCCCGACTGGGAGTTCCGGGTCCCGCTCGGCGGCCTGACCCTGTGGGCCCGCGCGGGCGGGCTCTCCGGCTCCCGGCTGGCCGAGGTGGGGGAGCGGGTGGGCGTACGGGTCCCCTCGGGGCCCCGCTTCGGTGTCGACGGGGCCTTCGAGGGGTACGTCCGGCTCCCCTTCACCGTCGGCGGCCCGGTGGCCGAGGAAGCGGCGGCCCGGCTGGCCGCCGCCGCCCGGCTGGTCGCCACCGGAGCGGGCGGCGGCGGGGCGGAGCCGCCGCGCACCTTCGTCGCGTAGGACAGGACGAGCCGGAGGGGCCGGACGGATCCGATGCGCCGGACCCGCGGAGTCCTACGGGGCGTCCGCCGGGACCTCGGGGATCTCCGAGGCGTCGATCGCCGGGCCCTGCGCCTGGGCGGGCGCCTGGACGATGTGCAGCGGCTTGCTCAGGGTGACGTGGTCCGGGACCGGCTTGGGCGGTGCCTGCCGCTCGGGCAGCAGGTCCAGTACGGCCTGCCGGTGTCCCGGGTGGGTGGCGTCGTCGTACGGGTCCGGGGTGGCCGGCACCTGGAGCCGGTGCACGGGACCGGAGCCGAGCCGGGCGTACCCGCGCCCCGGCGGCAGTACGGCCGTCGGCGTGGTGTGCGGGGGCAGCCCCAGCACGTCGGCGATCTGCTGGATCGTGGCGGCTCCGAGCACCGCCCGGGCCCGCGTGTGCTGCCAGACGGAGTCGTTCAGCAGCTCCAGGTGGTCGAACTGCTCGACCACCACCACGGTGACGTGCGCGGCGCGCCCGTGCCGCAGCGGCACCTGGAGCTGGGCGATCGGGTCGGGGGCGCCCTCGGCGGTGGCCAGGTGGGCCAGCACGCTGGGCCGGTCGAGCAGGATCCACAGCGGACGCCGGGTGTCCTCGGGGGCGGGCCGGCCGGCTTCGCGGGCCCGGTGGGTGGCGATCAGGCGCCGCTCGGTCTCGCGGGCGGCCCATTCCAGGGTGGCCATTGCCCCGGTCGGCCCGCACTCCACGGCGAGCACGCCGGCGCGGCCGGAGAGACAGGAGTACTCGCCGGTGCCGCCGCCCTCCACGATCAGTACCTCGCCCCCGTGCCGCAGGGCCTGCAGCGCGATGGAGCGCAGCAGCGTGGACGTACCGCTGCCGGGCTGGCCCACGGCCAGCAGATGGGGTTCGGCGGAGCGGGAGCCGGTGCGCCAGATGACCGGCGGCACGTCCCGGGGCTCGTCGCCGTCCAGGACGGGCAGGGTGCGCTGCACGCTGCCGGGGTCGGTGAAGCCGAGCACGGTCTCACCGGGGGAGGTGACGAAAGGCTGGGCGGCGATGCCTGTCGGCAGCGCCGCCAGCACGCTCAGGTCGAGCTGGTTGCCCTCCTCGTCCCAGTCGAAGAGATACTCCCGTCCGCGTCCGGACTTGGCGTGCAGCAGTGCCTCGATCCGGGCCCGTGACGCGGCCTCGCCGTCGGTGAAGTAGGCCGGGTAGCGGATGTGGAGCCGGGTGACGCGGCCCGCCTCGTCGAACTCGTAGCCGCTGAAGGCCTTGTCCCACTCCCCGCCGTGGGCGAAGAGGGGGCTCGGGTCCTCCGGGATGGAGAAGTACGGCACGAGGGCTTCGTAGAGGGAGCCGAGGCGTTCGGTCTCGGCATCGCTGGGCCCGGTCTTCACCGGGGTGCGGTCGCGTCCCTGCCAGGCCGCCGCCGCCATGAGGGTGATCAGGGCGGTGAGCGGACCGTAGGGGACGAGCGCGACCACGAGGACGCAGGCGGCCCCCAGGAACAGCGCGGGACCACGCTTGTCCTTGGGGGTGTCGCACCATTTGCGCCGTCCGGCCGAGGCCAGGACCCGCAGTCCGCGTCCGATGGTGAGGAGCGGATGGAGGACGTCCGTGGCGCTGTCGGCGGCCGTGCGAGCGAAGTCGCGGCCCCGGGTCAGCGACACGGTGCCGCTGCTGAGGATGCGGGGAAGTGGGCGCCGGGCCACGGGCGTCTCCTGGAGTTGTGGATGCTTCGGGTGGGTGCCGGGGGCCGGGCGCTAGAGCTTGATCCCGCCGAGAAGGCTCGCGAGGCTCGCCGTACTCGCCGTGATGCTGGGGGCGATGGCGGAGCCGGCGAGGAAGAAGCCGAAGAGTGCGCACACGAACGCGTGCGTCAGCTTCATGCCGTCCTTCTTGAAGAACAGGAAGCAGATGATGCCGAGCAGGACGACACCTGAGATGGACAGGACCATGAGTCAGTTCTCCTGGTGGGTGGGGACAGTCACCATCAGTTCTTCCAGGCTCACAGGAAGTATCAATGCGATAAAAGGTGCATACGGGTGAATCCAGCAATTTTTCACTGGACCGGCCCCTCCCGGGTGGCGCGCCTGGCGGGTTGGGGGCACGGGGACCGCAAGGTGATCATTGCCTCGGCCCGCGCCTCTCATGTGCAGGTCCGGGCGTTACTCTGACGCTTCACCCGTACGGACGCAGAGCCGTGCGCAGCCCTGCCCGTGAAAGGCGGTACGACCGATGAGTGAGCACGTCGAGAACGGCTCCCAGGACTCCCCGGACTCCCCGGACTCCCAGGACTCCCCGGACGTTCCCGACCAGGACGTCGTCGAGCTGGCCACCAAGATCTTCGACCTCGCCCGTCGGGGTGAGACCGAGACCCTCGCCGCGTACGTCGACGCGGGCGTCCCGGCGAACCTCACCAACGACCGCGGCGACACCCTCGTGATGCTCGCCGCCTACCACGGCCACGCCGAGGCCGTCACGGCCCTGCTGGCCCGCGGTGCAGAGGCCGACCGCGCCAACGACCGCGGCCAGACCCCGCTCGCCGGGGCGGTCTTCAAGGGCGAGGAGGCCGTCATCCGCGCGCTGCTCGCCGGCGGCGCCGACCCGAACGCCGGGACTCCCTCCGCCGTGGACACGGCCCGCATGTTCGCCAAGGCCGACCTGCTGGAACTTTTCGGAGCCAAGTAGTCCGTTTCTGGCCGGTACCTGCCCGGTCCCTGCCCGGTCCCTGCCCGCGCCCTGGCCGGTTCTTTGGCCGGTCCAGACCTCACGGGTTGGTCACGGCGGCCTTAAATGTGGTCGCGGCGCGCAAACCGCCTGGGTCATCATGGCGTCGGATTCGATTCGCGGACAGGACGGACGGGCAGGAGCGGGCAGGACACAACGGGTGTCCGACCCCCACTCCTGCCGGGGGACCGCCGCCCTGGCCGAGAAGCACCGACGAGAGTGAGAAGGCAATGGTCTACATCGAGCGGAACCTGACGGCGGACGTCCTCGCATGCTGTTACGCGGCCCTGTGAATTCCGATTCCCGGTTGCGTCCCCAGCTTGATTTGAGGCCATTCCCATGTTCGAACCAGTCATAGCGCCGAGCGGCACCCTGCTCGGTCTCCTCCAGCGCGGCCGCGGCGACGGCACGCTGCACGCACTCGCGGCGCCCAGGGCCGAGGCCCTCGCGGCGCTCAACCACTGCGTGGCCGGCGATCCGCGCCAGGACTGGCAGGTCGAGAACCGCTCCCTGTACTACGCACGCCTGTACCTGGATCTCGACGGCCCCCTGGGCGAGATCGAGGCCCACCTCTTCAGCGTCGACGACCTCGTCGACGAGGACGACCACCGCACGGGCCTCGCCCTGTCCGTCCTGGGCCACCTGGCCTCGTACGGCCGCGACGACGCGCTCATGCTGCTGCGCCGCTACGCCGCCACGGGCGCCAACTGGGCCTGGGCCCTCGACGAACTCGCCCTGCGCGACGACGACGAGGGGCTGCGCTCGCTCGCCGGCCCCGTCCTCGCCCGCTTCCCCGCCGGCGCCGAGGGCGAGGCGCGGCTCGCCGCCGCCGTCCGCGACGCCTACGAGCCCAGGCCCTGGCGCCTGTGGGAAGAGGCGGCGGAACCCAACGCCCACGCCGAGCGGCTGCGCGCCGCCCGCCAGCAGGGCTCCTTCGACCGCTGGCAGCGCCAGCTCACCCCGCGCGGCCCCCAGCCGGGCTGGGGCGTCCAGGCCGTCTTCGACTGGGCCGCCGACGGACTGCGCCGGGGCACCCCCCTGCACGTCCCGGCCGCCCGCTGCCTCGCCGCCGTGGCCACCCCCGAGGACCGCTCCGCGATCCTGGCGGCCGCCGCCGGAGCCTGCGGAGAGGCCGCCCGCGCCACCGCACTGCACCACCTGGTCCTCGCCGAGCCGGACAACCCGGCCGTACTGGACCTCATCGAAGCCGCCGGCGACGAGCCGGCCGTAGCCGCCTACGAGCGCATGTGCGGCCCCGCCGCCGTCGAGCGGGCCCGGCGCTGGGTCCAGCGCCCCGACGCCCTCGGAACGGCCGCAGCCACCCTCCTGGCCGCCAAGGGCGGCACCGAGGACGCCCCCCTCGTCCTCGGAGCCCTGCGCTCCACCGTCCGCGGCTCCGGCCCGGACTCGACCCCCCTGTTCACCCTGGTCGACGGAGCCGGCCGGCTCCGCATCGCCTGCGCGGCCCCGGTCCTGCGCCACGTCTACCGCGAGACGGCCTCCTCCGCCCTCCGCGGCCGCGTCGCACGCGCCCTGGCGGCGACGGACCCCTCCTTCGCGGCGGGCTTCGCCGTCGAATGCCTCTGGGACTGCGAGGAGACCACCCGAGAGGTCGCCGCCCGCCACGCCGAAACGGCCGACGCCCGAGTGGCCCCGCGCCTGCGCCGCCTGGCGGCCGACCCGGCGGAAGAGGAAGACGTCCAGTCGGCAGTCCGCAGCCGCATCACCCCGGAGTCGGCGGTGTAACCCCCACCGGCCCACCCGGCCGGGCGCCGAGCCCTGGCCTGGGCGGGCCCTGGCCCGTGGACCGGGTGGGTCCCGGCCCGTGGACCGGGTGGGTCCCGGCCCGTGGACCGGGCGGGTCCCGGCCCATAGACCGGGTGGGTCCCGGCCCATGGGCCGGGTAGGTCCCGGCCCATAGACCGGGTAGGTCCCGGCCCCTGGCCCGGGCGGGTCTCGGCCCGTGGACCGGGTGGGTCCCGGCCCATAGACCGGGTAGGTCCCGGCCCCTGGCCCGGGCGGGTCCTGGCCTCTGAACCTTTACGAGCTCTGGGCCATGGCCCTCCCTGTCTGGACCCTGGCGCTGCCAGGGATCCGGCCCGGGCCGGGTGTGTCCGCGGTGGCGCGTCTGCACGGGTGCCGCTGCGTGGTGCGGAGTTCCCCTACCCGCCCTTCGCCCGTTCCCCGGGGCTGCGCCCCGGACCCGTTGCCGGGTGCGGCTCCGTTCCCGGGGGCCGGCCCCCGGACCCCCGCTCCTCAAACGCCGGAGGGGCTGGAATGCGGCCGGCGTCCGGCTCGATTCCGGCCGCGGTGCGGCAGGGGACCGAGGCGCAGCGATTCCAGCCGTCCGGCGTTTGAGGACCGGGGTCTGGGGCGGAGCCCCGGAGGGGTCCGGGCGCAGCCCGGTAGCCCGTTTTCAGCCCGTCCGGCGTTTGAGGACCGGGGTCCGGGCAGCGCCCGGGGAACGGTGGAAGGGCGGGTAGGGGACCCAGCCCCGCGCAGCGGCAGCCGCAGCCCCCGCACGGCCGAGGCCCAGCCGCCCCGCCCCCGCAGGCCCCGAAGGGCGCCCGCCCGGGGAGGAGCCCCCAGGGCGGGCAAGACCGGGGCGGGCCCCGGGTCATCAGGGGAACCGGGCAGCCCAGGCCCGGCCGGAGCGAAATCGGGCGGCGCACGCCCGGCGGGCGGGAATGGGGGGCAGAGCCCCCCGGCCGGGGCGGCACCGGGCGGCGCACCCCCGGCCGGGGCGGCACCGGGCGCCCCCCGCCGGAGCGGGAACGCTGCCGTGCACCCCTGGCCCGGGCGGGAACGCTGCCGCGCAGCCCCGGCCGGGGCGGAACGGGGCACGGCCGCCCCCCGCCGGGGCGGAACCAGGCACGGCCGCCCCCCGGTCAGAGCCGGACGAACCGCACCGGAACCCCCGCCCCCACCTGCGCCACCGCATCAAGCGCGGCCCCCGCCACGACCCCGACCACGGGATACCCCCCGGTCACGGGATGGTCCGCGAGGAACACCACCGGCCGCCCGTCCGGCGGTACCTGTACCGCCCCGAGCACCATGCCCTCGCTCGGCAGCTCCCCGCTCCGCGCCCGTACCAGCGCCGGCCCCTCCGTCCGCATCCCGATGCGGTTCGAGGAGGCCGAGACCCGGTACGTCGCCCGCAGCAGGCTGCCCGTCACCGACTCCGCCGTGAACCAGTCGGCCCGCGGCCCCAGCCGCAGCGGAAGCACCAGCTCCGAAGGTGGACCCGGCGCCGCCGGACCGTCGACCCCGGCCACCGGGTCAGGCCCCGGTGCACCCACCGGCAGCACCGCCCCCGCCGACAGGACCGGCGGGCCCAGGCCCGACAGCAGGTCGGTCGAGCGACTGCCCAGCACCGGCTCGACCGCGAAACCTCCCCGCACCGCCACGTAGCCGCGCACCCCGGACTCCGCCCGGCCCACGTCCAGCTCCGCCCCGTCGCGCAGCAGGACCGGCGCTCCCCAGGCCGCCGGGCGCCCGCAGACCCGTACCGCGCACGGCGCTCCGGTCACCGCGACCGTCAGCGGGCCGCCGACCGCCCGCAGCCCGACCCCGTCCAGGGTCGTCTCCAGGACGGCCGCCCCGGGCGGATTGCCCACCAGCCGGTTCGCGAGCCCGCGCGCCCCCGCGTCGAGGGCCCCCGACCGGGGGACGCCGAGGTGGGCGTACCCGGGCCGCCCCAGGTCCTGGAGGGTGGTCAGCGCGCCCGCCCGTACGACCTCCAGCCCCTTCACGCCGCCGCCCCCGCCTCGGCGAACCGCACCCGTACCCCCGGCGCGAACAGCGCGGCCGGCTCCCGCGCCGGATCCCACAGCACCGCGTCGGTGGACCCGATCAGCTGCCAGCCGCCGGGGGAGGAGCGCGGGTAGACCCCCGCGTACTCGCCCGCGAGGGCCAGCGAGCCCGCGGGCACGGACGTACGGGGCGTCGCGCGCCGGGGCAGGTGCAGGCGGGCGGGCAGGCCCGTCAGGTAGCCGAAGCCCGGGGCGAACCCGCAGAAGGCCACCCGGAAGGTGATCCCGCAGACGATGCCGGGCACCTCCCCGGGCGCCACCTCCCACAGCGCGGCCACCTCGGCGAGGTCCGGACCGTCGTAGCGCACCGGGACCGTCACCGGGGGCGGCCCGTCGGACGGCGCGAGCGGGGGAACGCGCCAGCGGGCGATCCGGGCGGCGAGGGCTCGCGGCTCGCGTACCCCGTCCAGCAGGACGGTCCGGGCCGCCGGCACGATCTCCCGTACGTCGCCCAGCTCGCCCGCGTCCCGGCGGCGCAGCAGCTCCGCGTGGAGCGCGGCCGCCTCCTCGGCGGAGTCCACCTCCAGCAGCAGCGCCCCGGCGCCGGCCTCCAGCGCCCTCATGCGAAGGCCTCCACCCGCACCCCGGCCCCGCCGAGGGCCTCGCGGACCCGCAGGGCCAGCTCCGCCGCCCCCGGGGTGTCCCCGTGCAGGCACAGGGAGCGGGCGGCCACCGGGATCCGGGAGCCGTCGGCGGCCGTCACCACGTGCCGGGCGGCCATGTCCACCGCACGGGCCACCACCGCGTCCGGGTCGTGGACCACGGCGCCCGGCTCACCGCGCGGTACGAGGGTGCCCGCGGGGGTGTAGGCGCGGTCGGCGAAGGCCTCCGGGACGGCCGGCAGCCCGGCCCGTCCGGCGGCGGCGAGCAGGTGCGACCCGGGCAGCCCGAGCACCGGGAGCCCGCCGGGACCGGTGGCGAGCAGCACGCCCGCCACCACGGCGCCGGCCTGGTCCTCGTCGCGCACGGTGCGGTTGTACAGAGCACCGTGCGGTTTCACGTACGACACCCGGGAGCCGGCCGCCCGCGCGAAGACCTCCAGCGCCCCGATCTGGTAGGCCACCTCGTCGGCCAGCTCACCGGCCGGCACGTCCATGGCGCGGCGGCCGAAGCCCGCCAGGTCCCGGTACGAGACCTGCGCGCCGATCCGAACCCCGCGCGCGGCCGCCAGCTCGCAGACCCGGCGCATGATGGACGGATCGCCGGCGTGGAAGCCGCAGGCGACGTTGGCGCTCGTGACGACCGACAGCAGGGCCTCGTCGTCGGTCAGCGTCCACCGCCCGAAGCCTTCGCCGAGGTCGGCGTTGAGATCGATCACGGGGATGTCCGCCTGGGCGGCCGCCGGGGTGTCCGGCGTGATCACGGGAGCCATGCGGTGAGCGTAGAACAGGCCGCGGACCCCCGTGGCCGGCCGGCCGGGAGGATCGGGCGAACCATCCCGTTTGGGATGTTGTCAGGGTCAGCGCCTAGTCTTTGCCCGTGACTCTCCCTGCCCCGGCGAAGACCCTTCCCTCCCCGGCGCCGGGCCCGGCCGCCGACGAGGGCCTGGCCCGGCGGCTGCGCGCGCTCGCCTGCACCGCCCCGCTGCACGACCTCGACGTGCGCAAGGCCAATCTGGCCGGCGAGTACGGGGTGTACGCGATGGCGGAGGTCGCGCTCGCCGCGATCGACCTGGTCACCCTCAACATGGACTTCGACACCGGCGCGGACCACGAGCAGATAGTGGCCCGCCTGCTGCCGCGCGTCGCCGCCCAGGCACCGGCGCGCCCCGCGGCCGAGCACGAGCGGGTGGCCCGCTGGGTGCTGGAGAACCTCATCAACGTCGGCAGCGTCGACCGCGGATTCCGCGCGATCTACGGCACGTTCGGCCCGGACGGGGTGTACGTCCGCCGCGACTACGACTTCAAGCTGATCGAGGAAGTCCCGGGCTACGGCGGCGCGGTGTACCTGCGCACGACGGACGAGGCCGTCAACGTCCTCGTCGGCGCCCTCGACACGGACGTCACCAGCGCGCAGATCGCCGCCGAGGTCAAACTGGAGGTCCTGATCAGCCGGGGCCGGCTCGCCGATGCCCAACTCGCCGCCGAGCAGGCCCGCTACCGCACCGTCCAGTACGCCGAGACGCTGCGCCGCACGCTCGACGCGACCCGGCGCAACGTGCGGGCGGTGGACTGGCTGGTGACCGTCCCCGACATGATCGCGGAGGCCCTCGACCACGTCGCCGACCGCTACCGCCACGAGAACGCGATCCTGACCAACATCCGCAAGGCCCGCGACGAGGCGGAGGAGCCCGACAACAAGCGGCGCGCCGCCGAACTGGTCGACATCGTCAAGGACTGCATCCGCCGCCACACGCAGCTCCAGTCCCGACTGCTCGACGCGGGCCCGCTGTTCCGCGCCGAACAGGACCGCCAGGCCTTCGCGGCCCCCGCGCCGCGCTCCGGAATCGACCTCTACGGCCAGCTCGTGGCGCCCACGCTGCCGCTTCCGGTCGCCCAGGCCATCCGCGTGACGGACGCCTTCTTCGCGTCGGGCGCGGGCCTGCGCACCCCCGTCTCGGTCCGCGTCGCGGACCTCGTGGAGATCCTCCTCACCCCGCCGGTGGAGCGCGAGCACCTGGGCCTGGAGATGCCGGAGCCGGACCTGATCGCCACCCCGGACGACAGCCGCTTCAGCGAGGAACAGCTCGCCGCCGCGATGGCACTCCTCGAACTCCCGCACGACGCCCCGCGCCGCCTGTCCGGCCTCCTGGCGGAGGCCCGCCGCTCCGACCCCGACCTGCCCTACCTGGTCGCCCTCCTCGCCGTCCACGCGGCCAGCCCGGCGGTGGGCACGGCGTACCGCCAGGGCGAGGAGCGGCTCCTCTTCGCGGTCGACGACGGCACGGAACTCGAAGACCCGGAATTCGGCGGCGCCGACCTCATCGTCGGCACCGCCCTCCTGGACGCGGCCGCCATGACGGCAGACCGCACGGAGGCAGCATGACCCCGCCCTGGCCCTGGCCGGGCGACGAACGGCGCCGAGGCGGGACGGTCGAGGTCGTCGGAGGCAGCATCCCCGAGGCCCGCCACCCCGGATCCGACGGAGCCCCGGCCACGAACGTCGTCCAGTGCCAGGGTGTCCCGTCCCCGGCGGAGCTGACGCCCCCCGTCACCGGGGCGAAGCCCCTGGTGACGCGGTCCCACCGGGGGGTGCGGGGGCCCGCCCCCGCCTCCGGGAAGGTGCGGGGTGGGGGAAGACTCCCTACTGCCGGGTGTGCCGGGTGTGCCGGGTGTGCCGGGTCTGCCGGGTCTGCCGGGCCTCGGCGGCTGCCGCACGGCGGACCCGCCCCTGTGCGGCTGATGCACGCTGGGCCCACCGCTGCGCGGTCGGCACAGGCCCGGCCCGCTGCTGCGCGGCTGGCGCACGCCGGACCTGCCGCTGCGCGGCTGACGCATGCTGAGCCTGCCGTTGTGGGGTTGAGGCATGCCGGACCGGTCGTTGTGGGGTTGAGGCATGCCGGACCGGTCGTTGTGGGGTTGAGGCATGCCGGACCGGCCGTTGTGCGGCTGAGGCAGGCCGGGCCTGCCGCTGTGCGGTCGGCACAGGCCCGGCCCGCTGCTGCGCGGCTGGCGCACGCCGGACCTGCCGTTGTGCGGCTGACTCATGCTGAGCCTGCCGCTGTGCGGTCGGCACAGGCCCGGCCCGCTGCTGCGCGGCTGGCGCACGCCGGACCTGCCGTTGTGCGGCTGACTCATGCTGAGCCTG
>NZ_JBITDL010000026.1:0-27815 GCF_044454225.1 Streptomyces sp. NPDC051563 | reverse complement strand
TGCCGCTAAGCGGCTGAGGCATGCCGGACCTGCCGCCCCGTGGCCTCTGGCGCACAGCGGACCCACCGCTGTGCGGCTGATGCACGCCGGACCCGCCGCTGCGCGGCTGAGGCGTGCCGGATCTGCCGCCCCGCGGCGGCTGGCGCATCTCGGACCTGGCGCTGTGCGGCCGCCGCACGCAGGACGAGCCGCTGCGCGGCTGGCGCACGCCGGATCTGCCGTCCCGCGGCGGCTGGCGCACGCCGGATCTGCCGTCCCGCGGCGGCTGGCGCATCCCGGACCTGGCGCTGCGCGGCCTTCGCACGCCCGACCCGCCGCCCCGCGGCCACCGCACACCCCCGCCGCCCGGCGCACCCGCACCCGCACCCGCACCCACACCACCCGCACCACCGAGGAGACCCACCCGTGAGCGACCACCACGCCGAGCAGCACCCCGCGTGGCGCGAGCCCGAGGTGCACGAGGCTCCGGCTCCGGTCCAGGCAGCCGCACACGCACAGGCCCCGCAGGGAACCGTCACCCCGGCGGACGCCGCGGATGCGGCCCGGCTCGTCGCGTTCGGGCTCCAGCCCAAGCTGCTGCCCGCCCGCGACGCCGAGTACGCGGAACTGCTGCGCCGCTACCGCGAGGAGCCCGCCTTCGCCCGGCTCGCCGACGCCGTCGCCACCGGTCTCGGCCTGGTCGTCCTGGAGGTGTCCTCCCGCGCCGGCATGGCCGTGGCCGCCGGTGAGGACTCCGTCTTCGCCGTCCGCATGGGCGACTACGCCCGCCGCACCACCGCCGAGTCCGCGGACCGCTTCCTGCACGGCCTCGCCCACCTCGCGGTCGCCGCCCTGGCCTTCCCCCGACCCGAGGACCTCGCCGACGACGGCTACATCGGCCGGATCACCGTCAACGGCGTCGACGCCTTCGTCCGGCAGACCTGCCGCCGCCTGGAGGAGCGCGCCGAGGAACTCGGCGAGAACACCGACCCGGCCTCAGACGCCCCAGGCCTGGAGGCCGCCTGGCGGGTCTACGCCCGACGCAGCGCGACCGGCGCCACCAAGGACGCCCGCAGGCTGGCCGGTTCCACCACCGGCATCGTCGGCAAGGCCGCCGCCTTCCTCACCGACTCCGGGTTCCTCCAGCGCACCGGGGACGAGGCCGGAGGCACGTACCGCACCACCCCCCGCTACCAGCTCCAGGTCCGCGACATGGCGGGCAGCGCGGCCATGGCCGAGCTCCTCGACCTCGGCGTCGTCCCCGTCAGCGACGGCTCCGCCAGCCTGCTCCCGCCGCCCGAGGGCGACGACCTGGAGCTCGCCGCCGACGCGGGCCTGCCCTTCCACGCCTAGGGCCCCGCTCCACGCCCAGGGCCCCGCCCGCGACGCCCCGCCACCCGTCCCCGTACGGCCTACGTACGACCTACGAAAGACCACGAGAGTCCGCCGCCATGTACGAGCTGTCCCGGATCCGCCTCTACTCCATCGGGCCCGCCGGCGCGCGCTACGCCGACACCGTGCTCGACCTGCGCGGAGTCGGCCGGCCGGTGCCCCATCCGGCGCCCACCCAGGCGGAGTTCTTCGAGGACGAGCCCACCGGCCCGCCGCGCCGCCCCGCACCCGCCGGCGTGCTCTTCCTGGAGAACGGCGGCGGCAAGTCCGTCCTCCTCAAGCTGATCTTCTCGGTCATGCTGCCCGGCCACCGCAACACCCTGGGCGGCGCCAGCTCCGGCGTCCTGCGCAAGTTCCTGCTGGCCGACGACTGCGGCCACGTGGCGCTGGAATGGCAGCACACCCAGACCGGCGAGTGCGTGGTCGTCGGCAAGGTCAGCGAATGGCGCGGCCGCCAAGTCTCCAACGATCCGCGCAAGTTCGCGGAGGCCTGGTACTCCTTCCGCCCCGGACCGGGCCTCAGTCTGGACAACCTCCCGGTCGCCGAGGCCACTTCGGTGCGCCCGCCGGTGGAGGGCGTCTCCGGCGCCCAGGGCCGTCGCCGCACCATGAAGGGCTTCCGCGACGCCCTGACCGAAGCCGGCAAGGCGTACCCGCACCTCGAGGTCTGCTTCGAGGAGATCCACGACCGCTGGAACGAGCACCTCACCGAGCTCGGCCTCGACCCCGAACTCTTCCGCTACCAGCGCGAGATGAACGCCGACGAGGGCGAGGCCGCCGGCCTCTTCGCGGTCAAGAAGGACTCCGACTTCACCGACCTGCTGCTGCGCGCGGTCACCGACACCCGGGACACCGACGGCCTCGCCGACCTCGTCCACGGCTTCGGCAACAAGCTGGGCCGCCGCGCGGAGCTGATGGCCGAACGCGACTTCACCGCAGGCTCCGTAGAGCTCCTCACGAAGATCGTCGAGGCCGCCGCGGCCCGCTCCCGGCTGCGCGACGTCCACGCCGGCGCCGAACGCCGCACGCGCACCCTCGCCCGGCGCCTGTCCGCCCGCGCCGGTGAGGAGCGCGGCCGGGCCGCCGACCTCGCGCAGCGGGTCACCGGCGCCGCCCACCAGGTCACCGCCGCCGAGTCCGCCCGCGCCCGCAGCGCCGCCGTCTCGGCCGAACTCGCCTACCGGCACGCCTCGCTGGCCCTGACCGTCGCCGACAAGGCCGCCGCCGCGCAGCGCCGCGAACTCCTCGAAGCCCGCACCCTGCACTCCGCCTGGCAGGCCGCCGAGCACGTGCTGCGCCACCGCTCCGCCGCCGACCGCTCCGCCCGGGTCGCCGCCGCGATCCTGGAGGCCGAGCGGGACGCCGCCCCGGCGCTCGCCGCCCGGGCCACCGCCGCCACCGAGCTCGTACGGGCCCTGCACGCCGCCGCCGAACAGGGCGAGCGGGCCGCCAACGAGGAGGAGGAGCGCTCCGCCGTCCTCCAGGAGACCGGCGAGTCCTCCCACCGCGCGGCCACCTCCGCGGCCACCGCCGCCCAGCGGGCCCGCAGCGAGGCCGAGCACCTGCGCGCCCGCCTCGCCGAGGTCCAGCAGGAGACCGCCGAGGCCGTCCGGGCCGGCTGGCTCGACGACTCCGCCCCCGACGCCGACCCGGCCCGCGCCGCCCTGGCCGCCGCCGACGCGGAGAAGACGGCCGTGGCCGCCTGGGACGAGTCCCGCGACGCCGCCCGCGCAGCCGCCGAAGCCGCCCGGGAGGCCGCCGCCGCGGAATCCCGCGCGGAACTCACCGCCGCCCGCGCCGCGGACGCCGCCGACGCGGCCGAGGCCGCCCACGACGCCGAGCACCGGGCCGCCGCCTCCCTCGCCGGCGCCCCGCGCCTGGCGGCCCTCCTGGGAGCCCCCTCGGCCCCCGGCGGCGCGCACGCCTCCCCGGGCCACGGCGCCGGTACGCCGAACGGCGGATCCGGGACCGGGACGGGCACGGCCGGGACCCCCGCCGCCCCGCAGGACCCCGCCACCGGCCCCGCCACCGGCCCCGGCGCCGCCGGCTGGCTCACCGTCGAGGACCTCGACCGGGGCGCCGACGAGCTGCGCGACCTGCTGACCCGCGGGGTCGCGGCCGCCGAACGCCAGCTCTTCGACCTGCGCACCGCCGCTGCCGACGACTCCCGCATCCTCGGCGCCCTCGGCGACGGCGGCCTGCTGCCGCCCGGCCCCGACGTCCTCGCCACCGTCGAGTTCCTCGGCGAGCACGGCATCCCCGCCCTCCCCGGCTGGCGCTACCTCGCCCAGTCCGTGGACCCGGCCGACCACGCCGCCGTCCTCGCCGCCCGCCCCGAGCTCGTCGACGGCGTGGTCATCACCGACCCCGACACCCACTCCCGGGCCCGCGAGGTCCTCTCCGGCGCAGCCCTGCTGCCCCGCTCCACCGTCGCCGTCGGTACCGCCGCGGCCCTGCTGGCGCCTGTTCCCCCGGCCGGCGACGCCGACGGGTCCGGAATCTTCATCGTGCCGCCGAACCCCGCCATGCACGACGAGCACGCCGCCGACGAGGAGCGCCAGGCGCTGCGCGCCCGCGCCACCGCCCGCGACACCGAGATCCGCGAGCTCGCCGCCCGGCTGTCCGGCGACCGCGAGCTCGCCGCCCGGCTGCTGTCCTGGCGCACCGGCTGCCCGCCCGGCCGTCTCGCCGAGCTCGCGGAGCAGGCCGCCGCCGCCCGCTCCTTCGCCGAGGAGACCGACGCCGAGCTCGCGGAGGCCCGTACCGTACGCGCCGAGGCCGACGAGGCCGCCGCCGACGCCTCCCGGGTCCGCGACGAGCGCCAGGACACCGCCCAGCGCGCGCGCCGGGTCGCGGACGCCCTCGCGGGCCTCGCCTACCGGCTCCGCGAGCGCGCCGGCTGGCAGACCAAGCTGCGCGAACTCGCCGACGACGCCGCCGAGTCCGAGGCCCGCGCCGAGGTCTGCCTCGACCGGGCCCGGGCCGCCGACGAGGACCGCCGCGCCGCCCAGCGCGCCGCCGACGACGCCCGCCGCACCGCCCGCGCCCTGCGCGCCGAGCGCGCCGAGATCGCCGGCGCCCCCGATCCGCTGCCCGAGGCCCCCGCGGGGACCGGGGCCAAGGCGCCGCTCCCGGCGCTGCGCGAGGCCTACCGCGCCGCCTCCCAGCTCTACGAGAAGGTAGGCGTCGGCGCCGACCTGCGCTCCGAGCAGGCCCGCGCCGAGAGCGACGAGAGCGTGGCCCTCGCCGAGCTCGACCGCCTCACCAACAAGGTCCGCACCCGCGCCGCCCAGCTCCTCGAAGGCACCGACGGGGCCGACGGCCCCTCCCGGCAGGCCGCCGCCGCCCGCGCCGAAGCCCTCGTACAGATGCTGGAGACCCGCGCCTCCACCGCCAGCGAGCAGCTCGGCCGGCTCCGCGGCGAGGCCGAACGGCACGCCCCCGCCGAGGGCGGGGCGCACACCGAACTGCCCGAGGAGCTGATCCCCGACAACGTCGAGGAGGCCCAGGCCAGGCTCCGTACCGCCACCGCCCAACTCGCCGCCCACACAGCCGCCGTGGAGTCCGCCCGCGCGGCCCACGCCGACCTGCTGCGCGCCCACCGCACCGCCGAGGAGGGCGCGGGCGGCTTCGACGAGACCGCGGCCATGCTCCGCGACCTGCTGCGCGACCACACCCACCCGGAGGACGAGCAGGAGCCGGTGGCCCACCCGGGCAGCCTGGAGGAGGCCCGCCAGTCGGCCACCGAGGCCCGCCGTTCGCTACGGGGCTGCGCCGCCGACCTGTCGGCCGCCGAGGCCGCCGTCCGCGAGGCGAGCGACATCCTGGTCCGGCACGCCAACGCCAACCGCTACGAGCAGGTGCGCACCCCCGCGCGCCAGCAGATCCGCGAACTGCCCGCCTCCGCCCTGCCCGAGCACGCGGCAGCCTGGGCGGTCGCCTTCGCCCCCCGGCTGCGCGTCCTCACCGACGAGCTCGCCCAGCTGGAACGCAACCGCGACAGCATCGTCGACCGGCTGCGCGGCCTCGTGGAGTCGGCCCTGGCCACCCTGCGCTCCGCCCAGCGGCTCTCCCAGCTGCCCGAGGGCCTGGGGGAGTGGTCGGGCCAGGAGTTCCTGCGCATCCGCTTCGAGGAGCCCGACCAGGCCACCCTCACGGAGCGGCTCGGCGAGGTCATCGACGAGGCCACCCGCGCCGCCGTGAAGAAGAACAGCACCGCCTCCTTCGGCGAGGGCCGCCGGGATGGCATGTCGCTGCTGCTGCACGGGGTCCAGGCGGCCCTGGAACCCAAGGGCATCGCGGTGGAGATCCTCAAGCCCGACGCGGTGCTGCGCGCCGAGCGGGTCCCGGTGGGCCAGATGGGCGACGTGTTCTCCGGCGGCCAGCTCCTCACCGCCGCGATCGCCCTGTACTGCACGATGGCGGCGCTGCGCAGCAACGACCGCGGCCGCGACAAGCACCGGCACGCGGGCACGCTCTTCCTCGACAACCCGATCGGGCGCGCGAACGCCACGTACCTGCTGGAACTCCAGCGGGCCGTCTCGGACGCGCTCGGCGTCCAGCTGCTCTACACCACGGGCCTGTTCGACACCACGGCCCTCGCCGAGTTCCCGCTGGTCATCCGCCTGCGCAACGACGCCGACCTGCGCGCGGGGCTCAAGTACATCAGCGTCGAGGAACACCTGCGCCCGGGGCTGCCCCAGCAGTTCACGGAGGGGGAGACGATCCACGGCGAGATCACGGCGACCCGCATGTACCGCCGCAGCTGACCGCCGCAGCTGACCGCCCCTTCCGGCGCCCCTTCCGACGCGCCGCCCGAACGGCTCGGCCCTGGCGGGCCGCGCCTACCGACCCGCCGGACCCCGTCCGGCGGGTGTCGGCTCCGGCGGGCCCGGCCCGCCTCAGCCCCGCCCGGTGCGCGTCGGCGGCGGCCAGATGCCGGTCGCCTCGCCGCGCACCGGTACGCGGGGCGGCAGCGGAGGCGCCGAGCGGGCCTCCCGGCGCGCCCTGCGGCGCTCGCGGCGCCGGTCACGGGCCGTGCTGCTGGGCTCCGAGACGACCCCGTGGCGCTGGTTCCACGCCTGCCGGGTGATCATCACGTCGAGCACGCCCCAGGTGGCCACGATCGTCGCCGCTATCGCTCCCAGCGACAGCGGAAGGGCCAGCCAGGACCCGGTGACCGTCAGGAAGAAGGCGATGGTGGCGGTCGTCAGCGTCACGGCGACGATCAGCACGGCCCGTACGGCGGAGTCGCGCACCGGATCCGGCATGCGGCGCCGTCCGGCCGGCTGGTCCACCCACAGGACCCGCCCCCGCGTGCTCCCGGTCCCCGCGCCGCTGCCGCCGCCTTTGCGGTGGCCGTGTTCTTCGCGGTGTTCCTCGTACTTCTTCACCAGGGTCCCCTCCCCTCCTCGCGGCCGCTCATGCCCGCCCAGAACAGGTAGACGCACGAACGGGCCGAGAGATTCCCGGATCCCGGACGCGACCGGCGCCCCGAAGTATCGCGGAACGAAGAATTCCAGCCATCCATTCCGCTACGGGAACCGAGGCCCCACGGAGTGTCATCTGCCACATATCGGGCCGCACTTCACCGGATCTATCGGACAACTCGTGATCTTCGTCCTGGGGTCAGGCCGAAAACGTCCGGACAGGCCTTCGAAGGTTCACTGTGGCAGTAGTAGGCTCACGCCGTTTAAATGACGGAACACCAACCCCCGGTAACGGGGTTGAGCTGGGGGAGGCTGGGGAGGCCATGCGCTTTCGCGGGAAGTCCATCCGCCGGAAGATCGTGGCGTTGCTCCTTGTGCCGCTCGTCTCCCTGACCGCCCTCTGGGGCTTCGCAACAGTGATCACCGGCCGGCAGGCCGTCCAACTGCTCGGTGTCGCCTACGTCATCGACAAGGTCGGCTACCCGGTCGAGGACGTCGTCCGCGTCATCCAGAAGGAACGCCGCCAGACCCTCGTGGTCATCGGCGACCCCCGCGCCTCCAACGCCACAGCCGAGCTGACCAAGCGGCGCGCGGCCACCGACGCGGAGGTGGAGAAGATCTCCGCCGACGCCAGGGATCCCGAGGTCGTCGACGAACTCACCCCGTCATCGGCCCGGCACCTGAACTCCATCCTCGAAGCCTTCCGCAGCATCGGCGCGCTGCGCGGCGCCGTCGACGGGGGCTCCGTCGACACCAACCAGGCGCTGGAGCTCTACAACCGGCTCGTCGACCCCTGCTACGACTTCCTCATGAACCTCCACGCCCTCCAGGACGTGGAGATGGACAAGCAGGGCCGCGCCCTCGTCGGCGTCACCCGCGCCCGCGAGACGCTCTCCCGCGAGGACGCCCTCGTCGCCGGGGCCCTGGCCGCCCGCAACGTCGGCCAGGCGGACGTCCGGCACGTCTCCGACTTCGTCGCCAACCGCAAGCTGCTCTACGAGTTCAACCTCGCGATCCTCCCGGCCGCCGACCGGCAGCAGTTCGAGCAGTACTGGAACAACCCGGAGAGCCGCTCCCTGCGCGAGGCGGAGGAACGCTTCCTCGTCCAGGGCGCTACCCACAGCCCGCGCAACGTGACAGCCGCCCAGTGGGACGAGGCCACCGGCAAGGTCCTCGAAGACCTCGCCGTCATGGGCACCGCCGCGGGCGACCGGTACCAGAAGCGCGTCGAACCCGTCGCCATGGACGTCCTCGTACAGGCCGCCCTCGCCGGGGTGCTGGGCTTCATCGCCCTCGTTGTCTCCCTCGTGCTGTCGGTGCGCATCGGCCGCGATCTGATCCGCGACCTCTCCCGGCTCCGCAAGGAGGCCCACGAGGTCTCCGGCATCCGCCTCCCGGGCGTGATGCGCCGCCTCGCCGCGGGCGAGCACGTGGACGTGGAGACCGAGGCCCCCCGCCTGGAGTACGAGAAGGACGAGGTCGGCCAGGTCGGCCAGGCCCTCAACTCCCTGCAGCGCGCGGCCATCGAAGCCGCCGTCAAGCAGGCGGAGCTCCGCCGCGGAGTCTCCGAGGTGTTCGTCAACCTGGCCCGCCGCAACCAGGTCCTGCTGCACCGCCAGCTCACCCTGCTCGACACCATGGAGCGGCGCACCGAGGACACCGAGGAGCTCGCCGACCTCTTCCGCCTCGACCACATGACCACTCGCATGCGCCGCCACGCCGAAGGCCTGGTGATCCTCTCCGGCGCCGCGCCCTCCCGCCAGTGGCGCAAGCCCATCCAGCTGATGGACGTCGTACGGGCCGCCGTCGCCGAGGTGGAGGACTACGAGCGCGTCGAGGTGCGCCGCCTGCCGCGCCTGGGCATCGCCGGCCCGGCCGTGGCCGACGTCACCCACCTCATCGCCGAACTCCTGGAGAACGCCACCGTCTTCTCCCCGCCGCACACCGCGGTCCAGGTGCTCGGCGAGCGCGTGGCCAACGGCTTCACCCTGGAGATCCACGACCGCGGCCTCGGCATGACCCCCGAGGCGCTCTTCGACGCGAACCTGCGGCTCACCGACACCTCCGAGTTCGAGCTCTCCGACACCGACCGCCTCGGCCTGTTCGTCGTCAGCCGCCTCGCCCACCGCCACGAGGTCAAGGTCCGGCTCCAGATCAGTCCCTACGGAGGCACCACCGCGGTGGTCTTCCTCCCGGTGGCCCTGCTGACGGAGGCTCCCGAGACCAACGGCAGCGGCATCCGGCTGGCCGGTGGCAGGGGCTCCGGAGGCGCGGTCGGCTCCGCCCGCCCGAAGGCCGTCGCCGAGGGCGCCGCCGACCGCCGGCTCCCGGCCGGCGCCGAACTGCGCGGCCCCGTCGAGCTGGAGGCCCCGATCGGCATGCTGGGCCTGGACGAGCCCGTCCCGGCCCCGGAGGACGTCCCCACGGGCATCACGGGCTCCGCCGGCACCATCGGGCTCACCGGGGTCTCGGGAGCCAAGGGCCGGCCCGCCATGGCCACCCTCGACGACGAGACCCCGCCGAACGGCATCTCGCGCAACTCCCTGCTCGGCCTGCGCCAGACCGGCCGCCCGCACACGGACCGGCACTCCGACCGCGGCGGCGCCCGCAAGGGCGACCGCATCGCGGACCGCATGGGCGAGCGGGCCGCGGACGGCTCCGGCGACCGCTCGGGCCTCTGGAAGGGCGACCGGTCCACCGAGGCCCCCGCCGAGCGGGGCGCCGCCCGGCTCGGCGAGCGCGACTCCGGCCGGGACGCCTTCCGCGACCGCGACCGGAGCCACGACCGGGACCGCGGCCGCGACCGCCGGGACCGCGACCACCGTGAGCGGGAGCCCCTGCCGCCCACCGGCCCGGTCCGCCTGGAGCCGGCGCACGCGGAATCCGTGCGCCCCGACGGCGCCCGCTCGCCCGGCGCCGTCCCGCTGCCGCGCCGCCGCCCGACCCCGACCCTGGTGGCCGAGCACGGCCGCCGCGTGGAGCCCCGCCCCGTCTCGGCGGTCCCCGACCCCGCGCAGGAGGCGCCGGTCCCGAACGGCCCGGCCCACCCGGCGCCGGTCCCGAACGGCCCGGCCCGCCCCGCGACGGCGCCGGCCGGGGCGGCCCTGCCCCGGCGGATCCGCCAGGCCAGCCTGGCGCCCCAGCTCAGGAACGGCCCGGCCCCGGCATCCGCCGAAGCCGCCGCGGACCCGGTGGCCGACCGCGACGCCGAGGACGTGCGCCGCCGCATGTCCTCGCTCCAGCGCGGCTGGACCGCGGGCCGCGACCATCACGCGCGGCAGCAGGCGGAGCAGGCACCGCAGGCCCAGCAGAACGCACCACACCAGTCCGTGACCGAGGCCGGCACCCCTGCCGCCGCCGGTCCCGGATTCGAGAACGAAGGGGACGGTCGATGACCGCACCGCAGTCCGGCAACGACACCAGGGGCCGTGGCTCAAGCCCCCTCAACTGGCTCCTCGACGAGCTGGTCGACCGGGTCGCCAGCATCCGCAAGGCCGTGGTCCTCTCGGGCGACGGCCTGCCCACCGGCAGTTCCAAGGACCTCACCCGGGAGGACAGCGAGCACCTGGCCGCCGTGGCCTCCGGTTTCCACAGCCTCGCCAAGGGCGTCGGCCGCCACTTCGACTCCGGCAGGGTCCGCCAGACCGTGGTCGAGCTCGACGAGGCGTTCCTCTTCGTCATGGCGGCCGGCGACGGAAGCTGCCTGGCCGTGCTCGCCGACGCCGACTCCGACGTGGGCCAGGTCGCGTACGAGATGACCCTCATGGTCAAGCGGGTCGGTGACCACCTGGCGACCGCCCCGCGCACCGGGCTGCCAGCCGGAGGGTGAGTAGGACGGCATGAGCGATCCAGGCCAGGACCACCCCGCCCACCCGTCCGGAGCCACCGCCGGCACGGCGCCCGACGCCGCCGCCGAGCAGTGGTTCGACGACGAAGCGGGTCCCGTGGTGCGTCCGTACGCGATGACCCGCGGCCGGACCAGCCACGCCGGGCAGCACCGCCTCGACCTGATCGCGCTGGTGGTCGCCGAATCCGCGGCCGACGACCCGGTCTGGGACACGACGCTGTCCCCGGAACACGCCGACATCCTCGGGCTCTGCCTGCTCCGCCCGCAGTCCGTGGCGGAGCTCGCGGCCGAACTCGACCTCGCGGTCGGGGTCGTACGCGTCCTGATCGGCGACCTGGTCGACGACGAACTGGTGCACGTGACCCGGCCGGTCCCCCCGGCCGAACTGCCCGACGAATCCATTCTGCGTGAGGTGATCGATGGCCTTCGGGCGCTCTAGCCGCACCGGCGCCATGCATGCCGTGACGCCGGTCGAGCCGCTGACCCTGAAAATCCTGGTCGCGGGCGGTTTCGGGGTGGGCAAGACCACCCTGGTCAGTGCGGTGAGCGAGATCAGACCGCTCCGGACGGAGGAACGCCTCTCCGAACCGGGCCGGACCATCGACGACACCGGGGGAGTGGAGGGCAAGACCACCACCACGGTGGCCATGGACTTCGGGCGCATCACCCTGCGCGAGGACCTGGTGCTGTACCTGTTCGGCACGCCCGGACAGGACCGCTTCTGGTTCCTGTGGGACGAGCTGGCGCAGGGCTCGCTCGGCGCCGTCGTCCTCGCGGACACCCGGCGGCTCTCCGACTGCTTCGCCGCCATCGACTACTTCGAGCGCCGCGAGATCCCCTTCGTGGTCGCCGTGAACTGCTTCGACGGAGCCGAGCAGTACCCCGTGGTGACCGTACGGGAAGCCCTGGACCTCGTCCCCGAGGTGCCGGTGCTGCTGTGCGACGCACGGGACCGGGAGTCGGTGAAGGACGTCCTGGTGGGGGTCGTGGAGCACGCGATGACCCTGGCCAGGGCGCGCCGCGCGAGCCTGACGAGCCCTTAGGGCGCCCTCGGCGCACCGGCGCCTCCCCGCGCACCGGGCCGTGAACATGGAGGCGGCCCGTACCCCCGCCGACTGGGGTACGGGCCGCAGCTCTCATGGGGGGATCCGGGTGTCCCGGTGGCGGTGCGGGACCGTGGAGAGAGTGTGAACCCGCCACCGGGGACCGTCAAGCGTTCGGACAGCGGCCCCTGTTCAGCGCCCGCGGCCGGGGTCGTCGTGGTCGGTGACGGTGGGGTAGGAGACCCCCGAGTAGACCTGGTTGAGGATCGTGGGCAGCAGGGCCATGGCCGCCGCCTTCGCGTCGAGCGAGACCGTCAGGTTCGCCCAGACGACCAGGGTGACGTCGTTGTCCGGGTCGTGGCCCATGAAGGAGTTGAAGCCGGGGAGTTCGCCGCCGTGGAAGTACATCGCGGCCCGCGGGGTGAAGCGCTGGTAGGCGATTCCGTAGCCGTACTGCTGGGCGTCGGGAGCGGCCGGATCCTGAGGCCGGGGGCTGTCCAGCCAGCGCTTCTGGGAGGCGGGGTCGAGGACCTTGCCCGTGACCAGCGCCTTGATCCAGGTGGCCGTGTCGTCCGCCGTCGAGACGGCGCCGCCCGCGGCGGTGGCGTAGGACGCGTTCTGGTGGGTGTAGTCCAGCGGCTTCAGCTTCCCCGAGCGGGCCGCGGCCTGTACGTCGGCGGGGTACGGCTCGTCGGTCATGGCGTGCGCGGAACCGCCGTACAGGTAACCGTGCGCGTACGGCGCGGGCAGCGAGGTGTCGTGGATGCCCGGGAGCGAGGTGCCGGTGAGACCGAGCGGGGTGAACAGCCGGTCCTTGAACTGCTCGGCGAGCGGGCGGCCCCCGGCCTTCTCCGCCACGAGGCCCAACAGCACGTAGTTGGTGTTGTCGTACGCGTACTCCGTCCCGGGGGCGGCGTCCGGCGGGCGGCGGAAGGCGATGTCGAGGACCTCCTGCGGGGTCCACGCCTTGCCCGGGTCCGCGTCGAGGGCCGCCGAGAACTCGGGGGCGTCGGTGTAGTTGTACAGCCCGCTGCGCATCTCCAGCAGCTCGGCGATGGTGATCCCCGCACCGTTGGGCACCCCCGGCACGTAGGCGGACACCGGGTCGGTGAGACGGACCTTGCCGTCCTGGACGAGGAGCTGGATCAGCGCCGAGGTCATGGTCTTGGTGTTGGAGGCGATCCTGAAGTGGTCTGCGGTCGTGGGGGGCCGGTCCTTGCCGAGCTCCGCCGTGCCCGTGAGGACGCGGAAGGTGCCCTGCGGGGTGCGGAGCAGCACCACCGCGCCCGGTATCAGCAGCTTCTTCGCCGCCGCGTCGACGGCCGACCGCAGCGTGGCCGGATCGATGGGCTTGAGGGCCGGCCCGGGCGTGGGAGCGGACGGTCCTGGTACGGGATCGGCCGCGACGGTCGCTGCGGCAGCAGACGCCCCGGGAGCCGCCAGGGGCACCCCGCAGACCACGATGAGCAGGGCCACCCCGGGGGCGAGCACGCCGGACCGGACCCTGCCGAGGCGGGGGCGAAGGGGGCCGTGCGTGGGGGCGGTATCGGCCGGCGTCGCGTCGGCGCGGAAGGTTCTCATGCCGGATCACACCTCGGGCTCGGAGCTCGGCGGTCGGGTACCGCGGCGAGCGAGAACGAGGAACGAGCAGCACGGGCAGGCCGCAGCACAGCGAAAGGACACCAGATAGTGAGCAATGTCCTAGTTTAGCAGTGGTGTCCCACCGGCAGGACGGGGACCCGGAGCCGGCGGCCGTCCCCGCAGCGTTGCGGGGACGGCCGCTGCCCGGGGACACCTCCTCGGGGCCGGGCAGCCCCCGGATCTCTGCGTCCTGGATCACTGCCCGCGCCCGGCCGGCGGGACCGGCCGGGCATCCCGGCCCGCTTTTCCGGCCGCGGCCCTACCGCACCGCGACGATCGCCGATCCGTGCCCGAACAGGCCCTGGTTCGCGGTGATTCCGGCCCGCGCCCCCGCCACCTGCCGCTCCCCGGCGGTGCCCCGGAGCTGCCAGGTCAGTTCGCACACCTGGGCGATGGCCTGCGCGGGCACCGCCTCCCCGAACGAGGCGAGTCCACCGCTGGTGTTGACGGGGATCCGGCCGCCGAGCGCGGTCGCGCCCTCCCGGACGAGCTTGGCCCCCTCACCCTCGCCGCACAGGCCGATGTCCTCGTACCACTCCAGCTCCAGCGCGGTGGACAGGTCGTAGACCTCGGCGAGCGAGAGGTCGTCCGGCCCGAGCCCCGCCTCCTCATACGCGGCCCGCGCGATCGAGGCCCGGAAGGAGCCGGCGGTCGCCACCCCGGCCGTCACCGAGTCGGTGGCGATGTCCGGCAGGTCCAGGACGGTACGGGGATAGGTGGGCGTCACCGTGGACACGGCCCGGATCCGCACCGGGTCCGCGACCCCCCGCGAGCGGGCGAAGTCCATGCTGCTCAGCACGAGCGCCGCGCCCCCGTCGGAGGTGGCGCAGATGTCCAGCAGCCGCAGCGGATCGGCGACGATCGCCGAGGCGGCCACCTCCTCGGCCGTCACGGCCTTGCGGTACCGGGCGTTCGGGTTCAGCAGCCCGGCCGCCGCGTTCTTCACCTTGACCTGCGCGAAGTCCTCACCGGTGTCCCCGTAGAGGGCCATGCGGCGGCGGGCGTACAGGGCGAAGTAGGCCGGGTTCGTGGCGCCCAGGACCCGGAAGCGCAGCCAGTCCGGGTCGTCCGGCCGGTCCCCGCCCGCGGGGGCGAAGAACCCCTTCGGGGCGGCGTCCGCCCCGACCACCAGCACCACGTCGGCGAGCCCGGCCAGGATCTGCGCCCGGGCCGCGCCGACGGCCTGGGCGCCGGAGGCGCAGGCCGCGTACACGCTGGTCACCCGGGCGCCCTGCCAGCCCAGCGCCTGCGCGAAGGTGGCTCCGGCCACGTAACCGGGGTAGCCCGACCGCACGGTGTCGGCCCCCACGATGGACTGCACGTCGGTCCAGTCCAGCCCGGCGTCGGCGAGCGCGGCCCGCGCGGCGGCCCGCCCGTACTCGACGAAGCTGCGGCCCCACTTGCCCCACGGGTGCATGCCGGCCCCGAGGACGGCGATGTCGGCGCTCACCGCTCCACCCCCACGGGCCGGAACTGCCAGGTGGTCCGGACGGTGCCGTCGGGATCCTCGTTCAGCACGCCGCCGACCACCTCGACCTCCATCCCGACCGCCAGATCACCGACGCCCACCCCGGGCACCGTCTGCCCGAGGACGACCATCCCTTCGGCCTCCAGCTCCACGGCGACCAGGGTGTACGGGGTCCAGGGCGCGGCCGGGTCGGACACGTAGGGCGCGGGCGGCCGGTACCGGCCGTCCGTGTAGGACCAGACCCGGCCGCGCGGGGACAGCGGGGTCTCGGCGAGCTCGCCGCCGCCCGGGCAGTGCGGATTGCGGCAGTACGCGTCCTCGCGCGGGAAGAACACGGCGGCGCAGGCGGAGCACCGGGTGCCGAGCAGACGGAAGCCGCCGTCCGCGTCGTCCCCGGTGAACCACCCGTCGACCACGGGTGTGCGTGTGCGTTCCGTGCGTGTGCGTTCCAAGACCCCTCCCGAAACCGGTATCTGACGAACCGTCAGAAGTCTGTCAGGGAACGCGCGGGAACGCACCCCCGGGAGCGCGGTCCTCGCACGGCTTCTCGGCGAGCCACTTGCGTGCGATCTCCCCGAGCTCCGCGTCCCGCCCGGCCAGCATCATCCGGATCATCTGCGCGTCCCCGCGCAGCGACCACGCCGGATTGCCGAAGGTGGCCGGGTTGTTCCCCTCGATCAGGAAGTGCGCCGTCCACGCCGTCCCGTACCCGATCACGGGCAGCGCGGCGAGGTACCGCTTCCGGCCGCGGGCCAGCCCGTAGAGGGTGAGGGCGAGCCCGGAGAGGGTGCCGGTGAGATGGATCCAGCGGGTGGCGGCGCGGGAGTGCATGGCGACGTAGTAGGGCCAGAACTCCTCGTACGAACTGAATGTCATGCGGGCACGGTACTCAGCGGTGCACGGAGGCGACAGAGACCGGAAAATCGAAGGACGCGTCCGGGAACGCCTCCGGTGCGTACGTGAAGTGCCACCACTCCTGGGGCAGGTTGACGAACCCCTGCCGGCCGAGCACCCGCCGCAGCAGATCCCGGTGCTCACGGGCCGGCCCCGTCACCCGCGGGCTGTCGGTGTGCGCGAGGGGATCGAAGAAGTCGAACGGCGTCCCCATGCCGAGGGGCCCCCGCCCGAGCTCCGCCAGGGTCACGTCGACGGTGCTGCCACGGCTGTGCCCGGACTTCTCGGCGATGTACCCCTCGGGGACCAGCCGGTCCTTGGCCACCCCCGGATAGAACTCCGCCTTGGTCCGCTGGTCCGCCCCGTCCCCGGCCCACCGCACGAACCGGTCGACGGCCCGCTGCGGCCGGTAGCAGTCGTACACCAGCAGCGAGTACCCGCGGCGCAGCACCTCGCGCTGCGCCCGCCGCAGCGCCTCGGCCGCGGGCCGGGCGAGCAGGCAGACGGGCTCGTCGTAACCGTCGACCACCGCGCCGGTGAAATTGTGCGGCGTGGCGTACCGCATCTCCTGCCCGATGCTCGCATCCACCTCGGCCACCGCGACGAACCCCGTGGGCGCCGTGGGTGCCGTGGGCGCCGTGGGCGCCGCGGGTCTCATCGGCGCCGCGAACCCGACGGGCGCCGTGACCCCCGCGGGCGCCGCGGACCGCCCGGCGGGAGAGGCCCGCGGCGCGGCCACCGCCCCGGCCGCGGCCACCGCCGCGAGCAGCCCCAGTGCGCCCACCGCGCCCACCCGTCCCGCAACAACCGCCATCCGCATGCCCCTTGGAATACCATCGCCGCATGCCGGCGCACCTGAAGGACTCGCACTGCTCCACCTGCGGAGCCCTGTTCGATACGGCCGACTGGCCCCGTACCTGCCCCGCGTGCGGAGCGGTCGCCTACCGCAACCCGCTCCCGGTCGCCGTCGCCCTGCTCCCCGTCGAGGACGAGCTCGGCACCGGCCTGGTCGTCATCACCCGCACCATCGAGCCCGCCCTCGGCGGCATCGCCCTGCCCGGCGGGTTCATGGACTTCGGCGAGGACTGGCGCGAGTCCGTCGTCCGCGAACTCCGCGAGGAGACCGGCATCCACGCCCCGGCCTCCGAGGTCGCCCTGGCCGACACGCTCAGCTCCCCGGCCGGCCACCTGCTCGTCTTCGGTCTCCTGCCCGTCCGCCCGGCCTCCGCCCTTCCGGTTTCGGCGCCGACGGACGAAACGACGGGCTGGCACGTTCTGCGCGGTCCGGAGCGGCTGGCGTTCCCCCTGCACACGACGGTGGCCGGGGCCTGGTTCGCGGGCCGCTACCGCTGAGCCGTACCGGCCACAGGACCCCGGCGTTCGGAGAACGAACCCTTTACCTGCCTCTGATGGCATGCTCCGGTCAAATCTGCCAGGCTTCCCGGCAGCCGTCACCCCCGCGGCCGCCCCCGGCGCACCCAGGCCGTCCGGGCAGCCACCGAGCAGGCCGGGATCCCGGCCGCCTCAAAGGAGTTTCGCGTGAGAGCCACCCCCCACAAGGCCCTCGCGGCGAGTGTGTTCGCCATCGCCGCGCTGGTCGCCACCGCCCTGCCCGCCACCTCGGCGGCAGCCGCGCCCGCCGCCTGCACCCCCGCCCAAGTGGTCGCCAACGGCGGCCTCGAAAGCGGGACGTCGCCCTGGACCCAGTCGCAGACCGGCCTCATCACCAACCGCACCGGCCAGAGCGCCCACGGCGGTACGTACTTCGCCTGGCTGAACGGCGTCGGCAGCACGCACACCGACACCCTCTCCCAGAGCGTCACGATCCCCTCGGGCTGCAGCAGCGCGAGCCTCACCTTCTGGCTGCACGTCGACACCGCCGAGACCACGACCTCGACCAAGTACGACAAGCTGACCGCGAAGATCGGCACGACCACGCTGGCGACGTACTCGAACCTCGACAAGAACACCGGCTACGTCCAGAAGACCTTCGACGTCTCCGCGTTCGCCGGCCAGACCGTGAGCCTCGCCTTCACCGGCACCGAGGACTCCAGCCTCAAGACCAACTTCGTCCTCGACGACGTCGCCCTCGACACCTCCGGCGGCACCACCCCGCCCGGGGACTCCACCCGCACCCCGGCGGCTCCCGCCTACACGGTCAGCCTGAGCAGCAACGCGGCCGGCACCGTCTGGAACGGCCACCAGAGCGCGAGCTTCACCAACGCCTCCGCCACCCCGCTCGCCGAGGTGTACCTGAGGCTGTGGGACAACTACCACGGGACCTGCGCCGCGATGCCCATCGTGGTCAGCAACGTCACCGGCGGCACGGCGGGCGCCCTGTCCGTCAACTGCACCGCACTCAAGATCGACCTCCCGGCACCGCTGACCCAGGGCCAGAGTGCCACGATTGGCTTCGACCTCGGCATCACCGTGCCCAGCGGCGCCGACCGCTTCGGCTACGACGGAGCCTTCAGCTTCATCGGCAACGCCCTGCCCGTGCTCGCGGTCCGCGACGGGGCCGGCTGGCACCTGGACCCGTACACGAACAACGGCGAGTCGTTCTACTCCCTGGCCTCCGACTTCAGCGTCGCCCTCGACCACCCGAGCGGCCTGCTCGTACCGGCCACGGGCGCATCGGTGGACACCCCGGGGACCAGCGGGCGCACGGTGACCACCGCCACCGCCACCAAGGTGCGCGACTTCGCCTGGGCGGCCGGCCCGTTCAGCAAGATCTCCGGCACCTCGGCCGCCGGAACCCCGGTTAACGTCTACTCCGTCTCCGGCATCAGCGCGTCCGACTCCCAGTCGATGCTCACCACCGCCAAGTCCGCCGTCGACGCCCACTCCGCCCGGTTCGGCGCCTACCCGTACGGCGAACTGGACGCGGTGATCGAAAACAACTTCTGGTTCGGCGGCATGGAATACCCCGGGTTCGTCCTCGACCTGGTCAGCACCACGGCCCTCACCCACGAGATCGCCCACCAGTGGTGGTACGGCATCGTCGGTGACGACGAGTACAACAGCCCCTGGCTGGACGAGGCGTTCACCGACTACGCCACCGACCTGGCGCAGAACAAGACCGGCGCGAGCTGCTGGAACAGCACCTCCTGGGCCTCGTCGGCCGAGAAGATCAGCAACTCGATGGCCTACTGGGACACCCACTCCTCCCGCTACTCCACCGTGATCTACGGCTACGGCAAGTGCGCCCTGCACGACCTGCGCAGGGTCCTCGGCGACACCGTCATGGCCAAGCTGCTGAAGGACTACGCCACTTCGCACTGGTACGGAATCTCGACCACGGCCGAGTTCAAGGCGGCCGCCCAGGCCGCCACGACCACGGACCTGACCTCGTTCTGGACCACGCACCGCATCGACGGCTGACCCCGCACCGGTCCGCCGCGGACCAGCGCCCCCGGGCGCCCACCGCGGCGGACCGGCACCTCCGGCCGCGGCGGACCTGCACCTCAGCCCCGGCGGACCGGCACCCACGGGACCCGCCGACCGGCACCTCTGGGACCCGCCCGTCGGCACCCCCTAGAGCCCCCGCAGCACCACCCCGTCCACCCGCTCCCCGGCCTCGTCCTCGACCACCACCGCGTCCCCGGCCCACCGCACCACGTACCGTTCCACCTCGCCCGGCTCGAAGCCCGGCCCCGGGTCCCGGACCACCACCCCGCCGCCCGTGCGGCCCCTGGCCGGAGCCCATGCCTCCAGGGCCACCGACCCGTCGGCCGCCCGCACCGGCAGCAGCGCACCGGCCCGTGCCAGCACCGGGATCCGGTCCGCCGGGGCGTCCAGCAGGATCTGGCCCGGCCCCTCGTACGCCCGCCCCGTCGCCGTGTCGTACCAGCGCCCGCGCGGCAACCGCACCGCCCGCCGGTCGGACCCGCACTCCAGCACCGGGGCCACCAGCAGGGCGTCACCGAGCAGGAACGCGTCCTCGCAGTCCCGTAGCGCCCGGTCCTCCGGCGCCCCCCACCACAGCGGCCGCACGTACGGGGCCCCGGTCCGCCGTGCCAGATGGGCCAGCGTCACGAAGTACGGGCGCAGCCGCTCCCGTTCCGCCAGGACGGCCCGTGCGGCCCGGGTGGTCTCCTCCCCGAACTCCCACGGCTCCCGTCGGCCCGCCCATATCGCCGAGTGCGTCCGGAACAGCGGCAGGTAGGAACCCAGTTGCAGCCACCGCAGGTACAACTCCGGCGAGGGCGAACCCCAGAAGCCCCCGACGTCCGGCCCCGAGTACGGCACCCCGCACAGCCCGAGGCCCAGCACCAGGGCCAGCGAGGCCCGCAGCCCGTCCCAGCTGCTCTCCACGTCACCGGACCACGTGCCTCCGTACCGCTGCATCCCCGCCCACCCGGACCGGGAGAAGAGGAACGGCCGCTCGGCCGGGCGCAGCCGTACGAGTCCCTCCCAGCCCGCGCGCGCCATCGCGAGGGCGTACACGTTGTGTGCCTCGCGGTGGTCCCCGCCGGCCCCGTCCAGGCAGTGCCGCGCCGACCGGGGGAGCGTCCGTTCCCCGAACGGGGCGAAGGAGACCGGCTCGTTCATGTCGTGCCAGAACCCGGCGAAGCCCTGCGCGAGCCGCTCCTCGTACAGGCCGCCCCACCAGTGCCGCACCTCGGGATCCGTGAAGTCCGGGTACGCGCACTCGCCCGGCCACACCTCGCCCCGGACCTCCCTTCCCGCCCGGTCCCGTACGAAGGCCCCGTGCGCGCCGACCGCGAGCCCCGCGGCATGCACCGGGTCGCCCGTCTTCACCGCGGGGTCGACGATGGAGACCAGCCGGACGCCACCGTCCGTCAACTCCTTCGCCAGCCCCGGCAGATCCGGGAACCGCTCGTGGTCCACGGTGAAGACCCGGTGGCCGTCGTAGTGGTCGATGTCCAGGTGGACGGCCGACAGCGCAAGCCCGTGCCCGGCGTAACCGGCCACGATCCGCCGGACCTCCGCCGCGCTCCCGAACCCCCACCGCGCGTGCTGGTACCCGAGCGCCCACTCCGGGGGCACGGCCGCCCCGCCCGTCAGCCCGGACCAGCCCTGCAGCACCCGCCCGGGCGGCCCCACCAGCACCCAGCACCGCAAGGGGCCGCCCTCCATGCGCAGTTCGCAGGAGCCGGGCCGGTCCGCCCCCGAGCCCGCGCCCTCCTCGCCCTCCCGCAACACCACCCGTCCGTCCCAGGAGTTGTCGTGGAACACCAGGTGCGTGCCCGCATCGGCGACCACCAGCTGCACCGGCATCGTGATGTACAGGGGCTCCGTACCGGACCCGGACCCGAAGCCGCCCTTGGGGTCGGTGTTCCACAGCCGGTAGCTCCCGTCCCGCAGCCGCGGCCCCGCCGCTCGCCCGCCCAGCCCGAACACCCTTGCGTCGGCGGCGACTTCACTGCGCAACAGCCATCGCGCACCCCCACCGGCCGCCGCGTCGGCCGCACCGGCCGCCCCGCCTCCGGCGGCCGCCCCGTCACCCACCCCCTCGTGGGCGCCGCCGTCGCCCCCCGGCCCGGCCGCATCCCCTTCACGCCCGTCGGAGCCCGCCCCCACCGGATCCCACCACCGCGGTGGCAGATCCCGGCGCAGCACCGTCCCGCCGGGGGTCCGCACCTCCACCGCCCCGTGCCGGGACACCGCCACCGTCACCCGCTCCGACACCACCCGCCAGCCACCGTCGGTGTCCGGCTCCAGTACGGCGCGCGGATCGGGATCCGGTCCACTGCCGACCACCGCGTACGAGGGCGTCGGCGCGGCGCCGTCCCAGCCCCAGAACACCGCCCCGCCCACGGTGACCCGCACCAGCAGCTCCGAACGGGTGAACCGCAGCACCCCGCCGCCCGGCCGGGCCTCCGTACCGGTCAGCAGACCCGGCACCCGCGCCCGCTCCGCGCCCCGGGGCGCGAGCCCCGCCGCGTCCACCCGCCGGTTGCGCCACGCGGAGCGCCAGGCACGCCGCCCCCGCTCGTCGCCGAGGTCCTTCACCGCACGCACCAGCCCACGACCGTCCATGGCGCCCACCCTGCCACCGCCACCCGGCCCAGAAGGCGCCGTTCAACTGCCGTTCACCCGCAAAAGGATCACAGCCGACTACCGATGACGACTCTGGTGCGGATGTCGATCACATGGCATCGTCCCTGTGAGCCCCCGTGCGCACACCCCGCGCGCGATGGCACCGTACGAACACCACACTCCACGCCAGACCATGACACGCCACGAAGCGCGAACCGCAGACGTGACCGGGAGCCGACGCATGACCGCAGCAGCCACCTCCTCCGAGCCCCTCTGGTCCCCGGGCCCCGACCGGATCGCCGCGGCCCGGATCACCGCCTTCCAGGCCTGGGCCGCCGAACACCACGGCGCCCCCGCGGAGGGCGGCTACCCGGCCCTGCACAGCTGGTCCGTCGACGCACTGGACAGCTTCTGGCAGGCCGTCGCCGAGTGGTTCGACGTCCGCTTCACCACCCCGTACGAGTCCGTCCTCGCGGACCGCTCCATGCCGGGCGCCGTCTGGTTCAAGGGAGCCACCCTCAACTACGCCGAGCACGCCCTGCGCGCCGCGGCGGACCCGGCCCGCGCCGACGACGCCGCCCTCCTCCACGTCGACGAGACCCACGAGCCCACCACCGTCACCTGGGCCGAGCTACGCCGCCAGGTCCTCTCCCTCGCCGCCGAACTGCGCACCCTGGGCGTCCGCCCCGGCGACCGGGTCAGCGGCTACCTCCCCAACATCCCCGAAGCCGTCACCGCGCTCCTCGCCACCGCCGCCGTGGGCGCCGTCTGGACCTCCTGCGCCCCCGATTTCGGTGCGCGCAGCGTCCTGGACCGCTTCCAGCAGGTGGAGCCGGTGGTCCTCTTCACCGTCGACGGCTACCGCTACGGCGGCAAGGAACACGACCGCCGGGACACCGTCGCCGAACTGCGCGCCGAGCTCCCCTCGCTGCGCGCCGTCGTCCACATCCCGCTCCTCGGCACGCCGGCCCCCGAGGGCGCCCTCGACTGGTCCGCGCTCACCGCGGCCGCCGCGACACCGGAGGGGGGCGAGCCGGTCTTCGAGCCGGTCCCCTTCGACCACCCGCTCTGGGTCCTCTACTCCTCCGGCACGACGGGCCTGCCCAAGGCCATCGTCCAGTCGCAGGGCGGCATCCTCCTCGAACACCTCAAGCAGCTCGGCCTGCACTGCGACCTGGGCCCCGAGGACCGCTTCTTCTGGTACACCTCCACCGGCTGGATGATGTGGAACTTCCTCGTCTCCGGCCTGCTCACCGGAACCACCGTCGTGCTCTACGACGGCAGCCCGGGCTTCCCCGACACCGGCGCCCAGTGGCGCATCGCGGAGCGGACCAAGGCCACGCTCTACGGGACCTCCGCCGCCTACGTGATGGCCTGCCGCAAGGCCGAGGTCCACCCCTCCCGCGACTTCGACCTCTCCGCCGTGAAGTGCGTGGCCACCACCGGGTCCCCGCTGCCGCCCGACGGCTTCCGCTGGCTCCACGACGAGGTGGCGCAGGACCTCTGGATCGCCTCGGTCAGCGGCGGCACCGACGTCTGCAGCTGCTTCGCCGGCGCCGTCCCCACCCTCCCGGTCCACATCGGCGAGCTCCAGGCCGCCTGCCTGGGCACGGACCTCCAGGCCTGGGACCCCTCCGGCAAGCCCGTCACGGGCGAGGTCGGCGAGCTCGTCGTCACCAACCCCATGCCGTCCATGCCGATCCGCTTCTGGAACGACCCCGACGGCAGCCGCTACCGCGACAGCTACTTCGAGATGTTCCCCGGCGTCTGGCGCCACGGGGACTGGATCACGATCACCGACCACGGTTCCGTCGTCATCCACGGCCGCTCCGACTCCACCCTGAACCGCCAGGGCGTCCGGATGGGCTCCGCGGACATCTACGAGGCCGTCGAACGCCTCCCCGAGATCAAGGAATCCCTGGTCATCGGCCTGGAGGAGCCGAACGGCGGGTACTGGATGCCGCTCTTCGTCCACCTCGCGCCCGACGCCGTCCTCGACGAGGCCCTCCGCGGGCGGATCAAGGCCACGATCCGCGAGGAGCTCTCCCCGCGCCACGTCCCCGACGAGATCATCGAGGTCCCGGGCATCCCCCACACCCTCACCGGCAAGCGCATCGAGGTCCCGGTCAAGCGGCTCCTCCAGGGCGCCCCCATGGCCAAGGCGGTCAACCCCGGCTCGGTGGACAACCTCGACCTCCTCCACTTCTACGAGGAGCTCGCCCGCACCCGCGGCTGACCGAGCAGCCACTGTCAGTGGCGATGATTACTCTGAGTGAGCAAGCGATCGCGCCAATCAGGGGGAACCATGCCACGCTCGAACGACACCGGGACCAGGACCACCACGGGCCGTCCCGCCCGCACCGGAAGGCGCCGCACGCTGCGCCGCGAAGTCCCCAGCACCCTCGGCCTCCTGGCCGACCCCGGGGACTTCGCGGCCATGCGCGGATACCGCAGCTTCGCCTTCGACGACCACCGCGACTACCTGGACCACGTGGACCGGCTGCTCCGCTCCCTCGCGGCCCAGGGCATCCACACCACCGTCGCCCTCTTCGATCCCGTGGAGTACGCCGACTACTGCGCGGACCGGGGACTCGACCCCGACACCCCCGGGGCCCGCACCCGCTTCACCGCCGCACTGGGCGGCGCCACCAGCGGCCTCCCGTATGACGGCCGGCCGATCGACGAACTGGTCCCGCTCCTCGTCGACGCGGCCGTCCGACAGGCCACCTGGGAGTACGCGAGCACCCTGCTGGCCGAAGTGGGCCGCTGCGCCGACTGCGGGGAGGACATCGGGACCGCCTCCTTCGAGCGCGCCGCCGAGGCGCTCCGGCGCCTGATGGACCGGGCCGGTCCGGGCCACCACCACCTGGTGTGCAGCGTCCCGGCGCCGGAGGAACAGCTCGTCGCGGTCCTGCACGCCGACACCGCACCCGACGGCCGGCCCCGGGTGGACGGCCGGGACGGCCTCGACTTCGTGACCGTCCTCGCCGCGGGCCTGGCCCTCGGCGGACCCGGGGGACTGGTCCTGCGCAGCACCGCCGAGGGAGACCGGGACCGCGTCCACGGCTGGCGCCTGGACCGGGGCCGCCTGGTACCCCTCTCGGCGGCAGCGGTCTTCAACGCCTACTGCACCGACGCCGACACAGGTGAGCCCGTGGGCCCCGAGCCCGGCGTCGAGTACTGCCCCGGCTACGAGGTGGACGAACCGGGCCCGCACCACTGAGCCAGGCGTCTCACGTTCTCTCTCCCCCTCCCCGGAAACGGCCGAGGGGCCCCCGCCACCGGCGAAGGCCCCTCGAACGCGGTCGTACTGTCCGGCTACTCGCCGGAGAGCACCGCCTGGGCGGCCACACGGGCCTCCTCGGCGGTGTCCGCGGCACGCGCGGCGGCAGCCGCACGCTCGCACTGCGCGAGGGTGTGCTTGGCCAGCGTCGCCCGCACGTAGGGAATCGAAGCGGCACCCATGGAAAGGGAGGTGACACCCAGACCCGTCAGCACACAGGCCAGCAGCGGGTCGGAGGCGGCCTCGCCACAGACGCCGCAGCTCTTGCCCTCGGCCTTGGCGGCCTCGGCGGACATGGCGATCAGGTCGAGCAGCGCGGGCTGCCACGGGTCCTGCAGCCGCGATACGGCGCCGACCTGACGGTCGGCGGCGAAGGCGTACTGGGCCAGGTCGTTGGTGCCCAGCGAAAGGAACTCGACCTCCTGGAGGATCGAGCGCGCCCGCAGCGCGGCGGAGGGGATCTCCACCATCGCACCGAACTTCGCCTTCAGACCGGCCTCGCGGCACGCGTCCGCGAACGCCTTGGCGTCGATGCGGTCGGCCACCATCGGGGCCATGACCTCGAGGTAGACCGGCAGCCCCTCGGCGGCCTTGGCCAGCGCGGTGAGCTGCGTGCGCAGCACGTCCGGGTGGTCGAGCAGCGAACGCAGGCCACGGACACCCAGAGCCGGGTTCGGCTCGTCGGCCGGGGTCAGGAAGTCCAGCGGCTTGTCGGCGCCGGCATCCAGAACGCGCACGACGACACGGCCCTCGGGGAAGGCTTCGAGGACCTTGCGGTACGACTCGACCTGCTTCTCCTCGGTCGGCGCGTGCTTGCTGTCGTCGAGGAAGAGGAACTCGGTGCGGAACAGGCCCACACCCTCCGCCCCGGCATCGACGGCCGCCGGCACGTCCGCCGGACCGCCGATGTTGGCGAGCAGCGGCACCTTGTGCCCGTCTGACGTGGCGCCCGGACCGGAAGACGCGGAGAGAGCGGCCTTGCGCTCGGCGGCCGCGGCCTCCAGCTCGGCCCGCTTCGCCGCGCTCGGCTCCACGAACAGGTCGCCGGTGCTGCCGTCGACGGCGATGACCGTGCCCTCGGCGATCTCGCCCGCACCCGGCAGCGCGACGATGGCCGGCACGCCCAGTGCACGCGCGAGGATCGCGCTGTGGCTGGTCGGGCCGCCTTCCTCGGTCACGAAACCGAGGACCAGCGCCGGGTCGAGCAGAGCGGTGTCCGCGGGAGCCAGGTCCCGCGCGATCAGCACGTACGGCTCGTCGCTGTCGGGCACGCCCGGCATCGGCACGCCGAGCAGGCGCGCGACGATGCGGTTGCGCACGTCGTCCAGGTCGGCCACCCGGCCGGCCATGTACTCACCGGCACCGGCGAGCAGGTCACGGTAGGCGGCGAACGCGTCGTACACACCGCGCTCGGCGGTGCTGCCGACGGCGATGCGCCGGTCGACGTCCGCCATGAGCTCGGGGTCCGTGGCGATCATCGCCTGGGCCTCGAGCACGTGCTGGGCTTCGCCACCGGCCAGCTGGCCCCGGGCGATCAGGTCGGCCGATACAGCTTCCACGGCCTGGCGGGCGCGCCCCTGCTCGCGCTCCGCCTCGTCCGCGGTGATCTGCTTCGCCGGCGGTTCGAGAACCGCCGTGCCCATGTGCCGAACCTCGCCGATCGCCACACCGTGGCTCACGCCGACGCCTCGCAGCGTTGTCTCCATTTCACCTGTCTCCGATTGAGCGGCAGGTCCACCCGCCGCGTTGGATGTCCGGTTCGCCCGAGCAGGCGGATACGTCACTGCCAGCCGAAGAGAACGTCTCCGGCCTTCATGTCTCCGGCCTCGACGACGCCCGTGAGGGAATCGGCAGTCGCCTCCAGCGCCACGACGGGGCAGATGGGGGACTTGCCGGCAGCCTCGACGGCGGCCGGGTTCCAGCGAATGACCTCCTGGCCGCGGGTCACGGTGTCGCCCTTGTTCACGAGCAGCTCGAAGCCCTCGCCGTTGAGCTGAACGGTGTCGATGCCCAGGTGCGTGAGCACACCGTGGCCCTCGCTGTCGACGACCACGTACGCGTGCGGGTGCAGGGAGACCACCACACCGTCTACGGGGGACACCGCCGCCGAAGGCTCGCGCACGGGATCAATGGCGGTACCCGGACCCACCATCGCGCCGGAGAACACCGGATCGGGCACTGCCGCGAGTCCGATGGCGGTCCCGGCAAGTGGGGACGTCACGCTGGTCATGGGGGCCTCCCAGGGGTGGGGCTTCGTCGTGTCGCCGTCACTACCTGTCGCGAACGGCGTACTCTCCAGAAGGATAAGTCACAAGATGTTCGGGTTCGCCCGATGTTGGTCCCGAACCGGACTGGTCCTTCGGCACGGAGACTAGTGGACTAGACCGGTGGACTAGACCATACGCCTGAATCGATTTGCCTGGGCCCTGGCCGACCTGTACTGTTCTGACTCCCGCCAGGAAGCCCCGCGTGAACATTTCGCGAACGGCTGATGGACGGGACTCCCCCCTCTCTCCACTTCTGATCTTGATCTCGCCTTCTTTCCGCATGCCCATTCGGCAAAACGGAGAGTGGTCAGAGAGAAGGAAAAGGACTGATAGAGTCGGACTCGCCGGAAAGGGAAAACCGCGAAAGCGGATGACCTGGAAGGCGGGAAACAAGCGAGACAGACTCTGATAGAGTCTGAAACGCAAGAACAGAACAGAACGAAAGCCCGGAGGAAAGCCCCAGTAATTGCTACTGAGGGTGAGTACAAAGGAAGCGTCCGTTCCTTGAGAACTCAACAGCGTGCCAAAAATCAACGCCAAAAAGTTGATACCCCGTCCATTTCGGTGGA
>NZ_JBITDL010000025.1:101083-125639 GCF_044454225.1 Streptomyces sp. NPDC051563 | reverse complement strand
ATGCAGTCCAGGCCAACACCCCACCCCGCCCCCGGCACCGCCCCCCACCCGCAGCCACCGAGCCCCGGCACACCCCAGCCCCGCCGGCGCTTGAGGCGCAGGGGCCCGGGGACAGAGTCCCCGGCAACGGCGCCGCACCAGACGGCCACCCGTTCGGAGCCCCGCCACGTGCAGCCCGCCCGCCCCACCGGGATGGTGGACCAAAGCCCCGAAGCCCTACCCGAACGGCAGGAGTTCCCATGCCCTTCCTCCCCCGCAAGGCCTTCCTGAGCTGCGCAGCCGCGATATCCCTCGGCCTGGCAGGCACCCTCACGGCCGCCGTACCGGCGGCTCACGCCGTGGACGGACCCGCCCCCGACCCGAGGAACGCGAAGGCCATGCGGGACATGGCCACGGCCATCCGGGTGACGGCCAAGTACGCGGACGAGCGCGAGGCCCTCAAGGACGGGTACCTCCCGCACGGCATGGAGTGCATGACCAACCCGTTCGGGGTGGGCGCCATGGGCTACCACTACGTCAAGGAAGCCAACTGGGGCTCGACGGACCCGAGCAAGCCGGCCGCCCTCCTCTACAGCTCCGAGAAGGACGAGCACGGCCGCCGCACCCTCCAGACCGTGGAGTGGATGTCGGCCGACCGGGACCAGGACATGAAGACCACCGACGACCGCCCGACCATGTTCGGCCTGCCCTTCGACGGGCCGATGCCGGGGCACTGGACGGGCATGCCCAAGCACTACGACCTGCACCTGTGGGCGTACAAGGAGAATCCGGCGGGCCGCTTCCACAACTGGAACCCCGCCCTGACCTGCCCCGTCAAGCCCGACACCCCGACGAAGCCCGCCGCCGCACACGACCACGGCCACTAACCGCGCTCCCCGGAGCCCGAAGCCCCCAGCCCAGCCCAGCCCCGCCCGGCCCCGAGCCCCAAGAGGGCCGAGCACGTTCAATTCGCGAGTGACAACGGCCCCCCGACCAGCGATGATGACCACCGTCTCTGTGGATTCTCATGCGCCTGGTGCCCTTGGGGGGGGGACGGGCCGTTCCGCGCGTTATGCAGTGCCGCACCGAACCGAGATCCGCACAGCCCCTTTCCTGAAGGAATACTGCTGGTGCGTCCCACTCGTACGGCGGTCCTGCTCACCGCGGGCCTCGTCACCGCCCTCGGCATCCCGGCGGTTTCCGCCGCGGCTGCCCCGGCGGACCTGTTCGTGAACAACGGCGCGGACTCCCACTGCTCCGACACCCGCCCCGGCGCAAGCAGCCTCAACACCCTGGCGGGCATCACCGTCCCCAACCACGTCATGACCCCCGTCGGCCCCGGCGGCAAGGTCAGCATCTTCAACAGCCACGGCGGCCCCAACCACGTGATCACCGACCTCCTCGGCTACTTCACCCAGCCGTAGCACCACCCGGTACGGCAAAGGGCCCGGCTCCCCTGAAGGGGAGCCGGGCCCTCGGCCGTACGCGGTGCGGTCGGGTCAGCGGACGAAGGTGCTCGCGCTGCCCGCCAGATCCAGGAAGTACTGCGGGGCCACGCCCAGCACCACCGTGACCGCGACGCCCACCGCGATCGTCGTCATCGTCAGCGGGGACGGGACGGCGACCGTGGGGCCGTCCGCCTTCGGCTCGCTGAAGAACATCAGGACGATCACCCGGATGTAGAAGAACGCGGCGATCGCGGACGAGATGACACCGACCACGACCAGTGCTCCCGCACCGCCCTCCGCCGCCGCCTTGAACACGGCGAACTTGCCGGCGAAGCCGGAGGTCAGCGGGATGCCCGCGAAGGCGAGCAGGAAGACCGCGAAGACCGCCGCCGTGAGGGGCGAACGACGTCCGAGGCCGGCCCACTTGGACAGGTGCGTGGCCTCGCCGCCCGCGTCGCGCACCAGCGTGACCACCGCGAAGGCGCCGATCGTCACGAAGGAGTAGGCCGCCAGGTAGAAGAGGACGGACTGGACGCCCTCCGCCGAGGTGGCGATCACACCGGCCAGGATGAAGCCGGCGTGCGCGATGGAGGAGTAGGCGAGGAGCCGCTTGACGTCGGTCTGGGTGACCGCGATGACCGCGCCCGCCAGCATCGTGACGATCGCGACGCCCCACATGACCGGCCGCCAGTCCCAGCGCAGGCCGGGCAGGACGACGTAGAGGAGACGGAGGAGGGCGCCGAAGGCGGCCACCTTCGTCGCCGCCGCCATGAAGCCGGTGACCGGGGTGGGGGCGCCCTGGTAGACGTCCGGGGTCCACATGTGGAAGGGGACCGCGCCGACCTTGAAGAGCAGGCCCATCAGGATCAGCGCGCCGCCGATCAGCAGCAGTGCGTCGTTGCCCATGGTGTCGGCGAGCGCCGGGTCGATGTTCGCCACGGTTCCGTCGACGACGTCCGCGATCGCCGCGTAGGAGACCGAGCCGGCGTACCCGTAGACGAGGGCGATGCCGAAGAGGAGGAAGGCGGAGGAGAAGGCGCCGAGCAGGAAGTACTTGACGGCCGCCTCCTGCGACATCAGCCGCTGGCGGCGGGCGACGGCGCAGAGCAGGTACAGCGGGAGGGAGAAGACCTCCAGGGCCACGAACAGCGTCAGCAGGTCGTTGGCCGCGGGGAAGATCAGCATGCCGGAGATCGCGAACAGGGCGAGCGGGAAGACCTCGGTGGTGGTGAAGCCGGCCTTGACGGCTTCCTTCTCGCTCTCGCTGCCCGGGACGGACGCCGCCTGCGCGGCGAAGGAGTCCACGCGGTTGCCGTGGGCGGCCGGGTCCAGGCGCCGCTCGGCGAAGGTGAAGATCGCCACGACGGAGGCCAGGATGATGGTGCCCTGGAGGAACAGCGCCGGTCCGTCGACGGCCACGGCGCCCATGGCCGCGATGTGCGCCTTGGAGCTGCCGTACCCGCCGGCGGCGAGTCCGACGACCGCCGCGAAGGCCGAGGCCAGCGCGGCGACGGCGAGGAACACCTGGGTGTAGTACCGGGCCTTGCGCGGTACGAAGGCCTCGACGAGGACTCCGATGATCGCCGCGCCCAGCACGATGAGCGTGGGCGACAGCTGGGCGTATTCGATGTGCGGGGCCGGGATCTTGTCGATCGGGGCCGCGGCCGCCAGGTTCGGCAGCAGGTTCTGGGCAGCAGTCAGGGTGCTCACTTCGACTCCTCCCCATTCTTGGCCTCGACAGCCACCTCGGGCTTCGGGTCCGTCTGCTTGACGTCCGACATGGTGTGCTTCACCGCCGGGTTGACGATGTCGGTCAGGACCTTCGGGTAGACGCCCAGTCCGATCAGCAGCGCGATCAGCGGGGCGACCACCAGGACCTCCCGCAGGCGCAGGTCCGGCATGGTGCGGACCTCCTCCTTGACCGGGCCGGTCATGGTGCGCTGGTAGAGGACCAGCGTGTAGAGCGCCGCCAGCACGATGCCGACGGTGGCGATAATGCCGACGACCGGGTACCGGGCGAAGGTGCCGACCAGGACCAGGAACTCGCTGACGAACGGCGCGAGGCCGGGGAGCGAGAGCGTGGCCAGGCCGCCGATGAGGAAGGTGCCGGCCAGGACCGGGGCCACCTTCTGCACGCCGCCGTAGTCGGCGATGAGCCGGGAGCCGCGCCGGGAGATCAGGAAGCCGGCGACCAGCATGAGCGCCGCCGTCGAGATCCCGTGGTTGACCATGTAGAGCGTCGCGCCGGACTGGCCCTGGGAGGTCATCGCGAAGATGCCCAGGATGATGAAGCCGAAGTGCGAGATGGAGGCGTACGCCACCAGCCGCTTGATGTCCCGCTGGCCGACCGCGACCAGCGCGCCGTAGACGATGCTGATCAGGGCCAGGACCAGGATGACCGGCGTGGCCCACTTGCTGGCCTCGGGGAAGAGCCCGAGGCAGAAGCGCAGCATCGCGAAGGTGCCGACCTTGTCGACGACCGCGGTGATCAGGACGGCGACCGGGGCCGTGGCCTCGCCCATCGCGTTCGGCAGCCAGGTGTGCAGCGGCCACAGCGGGGCCTTCACCGCGAAGGCGAAGAAGAAGCCGAGGAACAGCAGCCGCTCGGTGTTGGTCGACATGTCGAGCGTGCCCGCGGCGCGGGCGGCGGTGATCTCCTGGAGCGAGAAGTTCCCGGCGACCACGTAGAGCCCGATGACGGCGGCCAGCATGATGAGGCCGCCGACCAGGTTGTAGAGGAGGAACTTGACCGCCGCGTACGAGCGCTGCGCGGCGGCGTTCTCGTCGGACCCGGCGTGGGCCCGGTCGCCGAAGCCGCCGATGAGGAAGTACATCGGGATGAGCATGGCTTCGAAGAAGATGTAGAAGAGGAAGACGTCGGTGGCCTCGAAGGAGATGATCACCATCGCCTCGACCAGCAGGATCAGGGCGAAGAAGCCCTGGGTCGGCCGCCAGCGCGACGAGTTGGTCTCCAGCGGGTCGGCGTCGTGCCAGCCGGCCGCGATCACGAAGGGGATCAGCAGCGCGGTGAGTGCGATGAGCACCACCCCGATGCCGTCGACGCCCAGCTCGTAGCGGACGCCGAAGTCGGCGATCCAGGAGCGCGATTCGGTGAGCTGGTAGCGGTCGCCGCCGGGCTCGAAGCGGACCGCGACGAGCACGGCCAGCGCCAGGGTCGCCAGCGAGAAGAGCAGGGCGAGCCATTTGGCGGCGGTCCGGCGGGCGGCCGGGACGGCCGCCGTCAGGATCGCACCGACCGCGGGGACCGCGGCCGTCACCGTCAGAAGCGGGAAACTCATCTCACACCGCCCTCATCAGCAGGGTCGCGGCGATGAGGATCGCCGTGCCTCCGAACATCGAGACCGCGTAGCTGCGGGCGTAGCCGTTCTGCAGCTTGCGCAGCCGGCCCGACAGACCGCCGACTCCGGCGGCCGTCCCGTTGACCACGCCGTCGACCAGGCTGTGGTCGACGTAGACGAGGGAGCGGGTCAGGTGCTCCCCGCCGCGGACCAGGACCACGTGGTTGAAGTCGTCCTGGTAGAGGTCCCGTCGGGCCGCCCGGGTGAGGAGCGAGCCGCGCGGGGCGATGACCGGGACGGGCTTCTTGCCGTACATCACCCAGGCGATGGCGACACCGATGACGAGGACCACCATGGTGGCCGCGGTGACCGTCACGGCGCTGACCGGCGGGTGTCCGTGCTGGTGTCCGGTGACGGGCTCCAGCCACTTCAGGAAGCGGTCGCCGATCCCGAAGAAGCCGCCCGCGAAGACCGAGCCGAAGGCGAGCACGATCATCGGGATGGTCATGGTCTTCGGGGACTCGTGCGGGTGCGGCGCGTGGCCTTCCGAGTCCGGCTGCCAGCGCTTCTCGCCGAAGAAGGTGAGGAGCATGACGCGGGTCATGTAGAAGGCGGTGATCGCCGCGCCCAGCAGGGCCACCCCGCCCAGGATCCAGCCCTCGGTGCCGCCCTTCGCGAAGGCCGCCTCGATGATCTTGTCCTTGGAGAAGAAGCCCGACAGGCCCGGGAAGCCGATGATGGCGAGGTAGCCGAGGCCGAAGGTGACGAAGGTGACCGGCATGTACTTCCGCAGGCCGCCGTACTTGCGCATGTCGACCTCGTCGTTCATCCCGTGCATCACGGAACCGGCGCCGAGGAAGAGGCCCGCCTTGAAGAACCCGTGCGTGACCAGGTGCATGATCGCGAACACGTACCCGATCGGGCCGAGGCCGGCCGCCAGGATCATGTAGCCGATCTGCGACATCGTCGAGCCGGCGAGGGCCTTCTTGATGTCGTCCTTCGCGCAACCGACGATCGCACCGAAGAGGAGCGTGACGGCGCCGACGATGGTGACGACCAGCTGGGCGTCGGGAGCCCCGTTGAAGATGGCGCCCGAGCGGACGATCAGGTAGACGCCGGCGGTGACCATGGTCGCGGCGTGGATGAGGGCCGAGACCGGGGTCGGGCCCTCCATCGCGTCGCCGAGCCAGGACTGCAGCGGCACCTGGGCCGACTTGCCGCAGGCGGCGAGCAGCAGCATCAGGCCGATCGCCGTCAGCTTGCCCTCCGAGGCGTTGTCCGCCGAGCCGAGGACCGGGCCGAAGGCGAAGGTCCCGAACGTGGTGAACATCAGCATGATGGCGATCGAGAGGCCGATGTCGCCGACGCGGTTGACCAGGAAGGCCTTCTTGGCGGCGGTGGCCGCGCTGGGCTTGTGCTGCCAGAAGCCGATCAGGAGGTACGAGGCGAGGCCCACGCCCTCCCAGCCGAAGTACAGCAGCAGGTAGTTGTCGGCGAGGACCAGCAGGAGCATGGCCGCGACGAACAGGTTGAGGTAGCCGAAGAAGCGGCGGCGCCGCTCGTCGTGCTCCATGTAGCCGATGGAGTAGATGTGGATGAGCGTGCCCACGCCGGAGATCAGCAGGACGAACGTCATCGACAACTGGTCCAGCTGGAAGGCCATGTCGGCCTGGAAGCCCTCGACGGGGATCCAGGTGAACAGCCGCTGGTGCAGAGTGCGGTCCTCGGCTCCGCGGCCGAGCATGTCGGCGAAGAGGACGACGCCGGTCCCGAAGGAGACGGCGGCGAGCAGGGTGCCGAGCCAGTGCCCCACCTTGTCGAGGCGGCGGCCGCCGCAGAGCAGCACCGCCGCTCCGAGCAGGGGCGCTGCGATCAGCAGCACAATCAGGTTCTCCACTGTGAACGCCCCTTACAGCTTCATCAGGCTGGCGTCGTCGACCGAGGCCGAGTGGCGGGTACGGAACAGCAACACGATGATCGCGAGGCCCACCACGACCTCGGCGGCGGCGACGACCATCGTGAAGAACGCGATGATCTGGCCGTCGAGGTTGCCGTGCATCCGGGAGAAGGTCACGAAGGCGAGGTTGCAGGCGTTGAGCATGAGCTCCACGCACATGAACAGCACGATCGCGTTCTTCCGGATCAGGACTCCGGCCGCCCCGATGGTGAACAGCAGCGCGGACAGGTACAGGTAGTTGACCGGGTTCACTTCGAGGCCTCCTCACGTGCGTCGCGGCCGAGCTCGCTCGCATCGCGGCCGAGCCGCTCGGACGACCGCTGTTCCAGGGCCTTCAGGTCGTCCAGGGCCTTGGCGGAGACGTCCCTGATCTGGCCGCGGCCGCGCAGCGTCTGGTTGACGGTGAGCTCGGAGGGGGTGCCGTCCGGCAGCAGGCCCGCGACGTCGACGGCGTTGTGCCGGGCGTAGACCCCGGGTGCGGGCAGCGGCGGGAGCTGGACGCCCTCGCGTACGCGGCGCTCGGCGAGCTCGCGCTGGGTGGCGGCGCGCTCGGTGCGCTCGCGGTGGGTGAGCACCATCGCGCCGACGGCTGCCGTGATCAGCAGGGCGCCGGTGATCTCGAAGGCGAACACGTACTTGGTGAAGATCAGCGTGGCCAGGCCTTCGACGTGTCCGCCGGAGTTGATCCGGCCCAGTCCGTTGAAGTGGGTGAGCTTGGCGTTGGCGATGCCCGCGATGAGCAGGATGCCGAAGCCGAGTCCGCACAGGACGGCCAGCCAGCGCTGTCCCTTGATGGTCTCGGTCAGCGAGTCCGCGGCGGTGACGCCGACGAGCATGACGACGAAGAGGAAGAGCATCATGATCGCGCCGGTGTAGACGACGACCTGGACGATGCCGAGGAAGTACGCCCCGTTGGCCAGGTAGAAGACCGCCAGGATGATCATCGTCCCGGCCAGGCTCAGCGCGCTGTGCACGGCCTTCTTCATGAGGATCGTGGCCAGCGCGCCGATGACGGCGACCGTGCCGAGGACCCAGAACTGGACCGCTTCACCGGAGGAGGTGAGGGTGGCGGCCGCGGCGAGGGCGCTCATGCCCCCACCCCCTCGGCGCTGTTGTCGGCGACCTCGCCCTTGGAGACGGCCACCTGGCGAACCGTGCCGGGAGCCGCCCCGGTCACCAGCCCGCGGTAGTAGTCCGTGTCATCGGTGCCGGGGAAGATCGAGTGCGGTGCCTCGACCATGCCCTCGGTGAGACCGGAGAGCAGCTGCTCCTTGGTGTAGATGAGCGCTTCGCGGCTGGAGTCGGCCAGTTCGAACTCGTTCGTCATGGTCAGCGCCCTGGTCGGGCACGCCTCGACGCACAGCCCGCACAGGATGCAGCGGGCGTAGTTGATCTGGTAGACCCGGCCGTACCGCTCACCCGGGGAGTAGCGCTCCTCCTCGGTGTTGTCCGCGCCCTCGACGTAGATCGCGTCGGCGGGACAGGCCCAGGCGCACAGCTCGCACCCGATGCACTTCTCCAGACCGTCCGGGTGGCGGTTGAGCTGGTGCCGCCCGTGGAAGCGGGGTGCGGTGGTCTTTTCCTGCTCCGGGTACTGCTCGGTGAGGCGCTTCTTGAACATGGCCTTGAAGGTCACGCCGAAGCCGGCCACCGGGTTCTGCCACTTCTCGCCCTGCTCGGCATCAGACTTGTCAGACATTCTCAGCACCCTCCTCTCGGTCACTGTCAGTATTCGCCGCGCCACTGACAATGAGCTCCCGCTCACTGCGGGGCCGCCTGCGCGGTACGGGTGCCAGGTGCTGGCCGGGCTTGGGCGGTACGGGGAATCCGCCCGCCAGGGGGTCGAAGGGTTCGGCGGCGGCCGCCAGTTCGGCGTCCGCGAGGGCCGTCTTCTCCTTCTTGTCGCGGAACAGGTCCGCGACGAAGGACAGCAGCAGGAGCGCGATGACCCCGCCGCCGACGTAGAGCACGATCTCCTGGAAGTCGTAGTTCTCGTTGCGCAGCGCCCGGACGGTGGCGACCAGCATCAGCCACACCACGGAGACCGGGATGAGCACCTTCCAGCCGAGCTTCATCAGCTGGTCGTAGCGCACGCGCGGGAGCGTGCCGCGGAGCCAGATGAAGAAGAAGAGGAGCAACTGGACCTTGATGACGAACCAGAGCATCGGCCACCAGCCGTGGTTCGCGCCCTCCCAGTACGTGGAGATCGGCGCCGGGGCCCGCCAGCCGCCCAGGAACAGGGTGACGGAGACCGCGGAGACGGTGACCATGTTGACGTACTCGGCGAGCATGAACAGCGCGAACTTGATCGAGGAGTACTCGGTGTTGAAGCCGCCGACCAGGTCGCCCTCGGACTCCGGCATGTCGAAGGGGGCGCGGTTCGTCTCGCCGACCATCGTGATGACGTAGATGATGAAGGAGACCGGCAGCAGGATGATGTACCAGCGGTCCGCCTGCGCTTCGACGATCTTCGAGGTCGACATCGACCCGGAGTAGAGGAAGACCGAGGCGAAGGCCGCGCCCATCGCGATCTCGTAGGAGATCATCTGCGCGCAGGAGCGCAGTCCGCCGAGGAGCGGGTACGTGGAGCCGGAGGACCAGCCGGCCAGGACGATGCCGTAGATGCCGACCGAGGCCACCGCGAGGATGTAGAGCATCGCGATGGGCAGGTCGGTGAGCTGCATCGTGGTGCGCTGGCCGAAGATGGAGACCTCGTTGCCCGAGGGGCCGAAGGGGATCACCGCGATGGCCATGAAGGCCGGGATCGCCGCGATGATCGGGGCAAGGACGAAGACGACCTTGTCGGCCCGCTTGACGATGATGTCTTCCTTCAGCATGAGCTTCACGCCGTCGGCGAGCGACTGGAGCATGCCCCAGGGGCCGTGCCGGTTGGGGCCGATGCGCAGCTGCATCCAGGCGACGACCTTGCGCTCCCACACGATGGAGAAGAGCACGGTCACCATCAGGAAGGCGAAGCAGAACACCGCCTTGACGACGACGAGCCACCAGACGTCCCTGCCGAACAGGGAGAGGTCTTCGGCGGCGATCTGAACGGTGTTCACGCGCCCACCTCCGCAGGGGAGTCGCTGGTGTCGGCCGGGGTGGCCGGGCCGATGCGGACCAGGGCCCCCGGGCGGGCTCCGGTGTCGGCGAGGACCCCGGAGCCGGTGGAGTTCATCGGGAGCCAGACCACCCGGTCGGGCATCTCGGTGATGCGCAGCGGCAGTTCCACGGAGCCGGCGGGCCCGGTCACCGCGAGGACGTCGCCGTTCTTGACGCCGGTCTCGGCGGCCGTGGCGGCCGACAGGCGGGCGCTGGCCTCGTGCCGGGTGCCGGCCAGGGCCTCGTCGCCGTCCTGGAGGAGGCCCTGGTCGAGGAGGAGCCGGTGGCCCGCGAGGACCGCCTCTCCCGCGCCGGGACGGGGCAGCAGGTCCCGGTCTCCGGGCTGTCCGGCGGCGCGCTCCCCGGCCCACGGGCCGAGTCCGTCGAGCTCCCGGCGTACGGCGTGTACGTCGGGCAGCGCGATCGGCCGGTCGGCCGCGTCGGCCAGCATGTGCAGCACGCGGGAGTCGGCGGGGGCGAGCCGGCGGGTCATCTGCTCGGGCTTGAGCGCGGCCTCGAACGGCCGGACCCTGCCCTCCCAGTTGATGAAGGCGCCGGGCTTCTCGGCGACGGCGGCGACCGGGAAGACCACGTCCGCGAGGTCGGTGACCTCGCCGGGGCGCAGTTCCAGGGAGACCACGAAGGCCTCCTGGAGCGCGGCCCTGGCGCGGGCCGGGTCCGGCAGGTCGGCGAGCTCGACGCCCGCGACCAGCAGGGCGGACAGTTCCCGGGTCGCCGCGGCCTCGATGATCTGGCCGGTGTCGCGGCCGTAGCGGTGCGGGAGCTCGTCCAGGCCCCAGGCGGTGGCGACCTCGTCGCGGGCCCGCGGGTCGGTGGCGGGACGGGCGCCCGGCAGCAGGGACGGCAGCGCGCCCGCTTCGACGGCGGCCCGCTCTCCGGCCCGGCGCGGGATCCACACCAGGGTGGCGCCGCTGGCGGTGGCGGCCCGGACGGCGGCGGTCAGCGCGCCGGGCACGCCCGCGAGGCGCTCCCCGACCACGATGACGGCGCCGGGCAGGCGCAGCGCGTCGGCGGCGGCCTGGCCGCCGTCCTCCAGGCCGGCCTGCGAGGCGAGGGCGTTGAGCCACTCGGGCTCGGTGCCGGGGGCGGCGGCGAGCCAGGTGCCGCCGGCCTTCTCCAGCCCGCGCGTGGCGAAGGGGGCGAGGGCGAAGGTCCGCTGCTTGTGCTTGCGGTGGGCCTTGCGCAGCCGCAGGAAGACCCCGGGGGCCTCCTCCTCTGCCTCGATGCCGACGAGGAGCACGGCCGGGGCCGCCTCCAGGGAGGTGTTGGTGACTCCGTGCCCGTCGAGGTCGATGCCGGTGCCGGCGACGGTGGCGGCCAGGAACTCGGTCTCCTCCGCGCTGTGCACCCGGGCCCGGAAGTCGATGTCGTTGGTGTCGAGCACGACCCGGGCGAACTTGGCGTACGCGTAGGCGTCCTCGACGGTGAGGCGTCCGCCGGTCAGCACTCCGGCCCGGCCGCGCGCGGCGGCCAGCCCGGCGGCCGCGGCCTCCAGGGCCTCGGGCCAGCTGGCCGGGGCCAGGACCCCGTCGCTGCCGCGGACCAGCGGGGTGGTGAGCCGGTCGGGGCGCTGCGCGTAGCGGAACCCGAAGCGGCCCTTGTCGCAGATCCACTCCTCGTTGACCTCGGGGTCCTCGGCGGCCATCCGGCGCAGCACCTTGCCGCGGCGGTGGTCGGTGCGGGTCGCGCAGCCGCCCGCGCAGTGCTCGCACACGCTCGGGGAGGAGACCAGGTCGAAGGGGCGGGAGCGGAACCGGTAGGCGGCCGAGGTGAGGGCGCCGACCGGGCAGATCTGGATGGTGTTGCCGGAGAAGTACGACTCGAAGGGGTCGTCCTCGCCGGTGCCGACCTGCTGGAGCGCGCCGCGCTCCAGGAGTTCGATCATCGGGTCGCCGGCGATCTCGTTGGAGAAGCGGGTGCAGCGCGCGCACAGCACGCACCGCTCGCGGTCCAGCAGCACCTGGGTGGAGATCGGTACCGGCTTCTCGTAGGTGCGCTTCTTGCCTTCGAAACGCGATTCGGCGTTGCCGTGGGACATCGCCTGGTTCTGCAGCGGGCACTCGCCGCCCTTGTCGCAGACGGGGCAGTCCAGCGGGTGGTTGATGAGCAGCAGCTCCATCACCCCGCGCTGGGCCTTGTCGGCGACCTCGGAGGTCAGCTGGGTCTTGACGACCATGCCGTCGGTGCAGGTGATGGTGCAGGAGGCCATCGGCTTGCGCTGGCCCTCGACCTCGACGATGCACTGTCGGCAGGCGCCGGCCGGGGAGAGGAGGGGGTGGTCGCAGAACCGGGGGATCTCGATGCCGAGCTGTTCGGCGGCCCGGATGACCAGGGTCCCCTTGGGCACCGACAGTTCGATGCCGTCGATGGTCAGGGAGATGTGGTCCACGGGCGGGACCGCCGCTTCCCCGCCGCCGGAGGCCGCTGTGGTGGTCACGGTCATGCGGTCACCTCCGTGTCGGCCCAGAGGGTCGACTTCTTGGGGTCGAAGGGGCAGCCCTTGCCCGTGATGTGCTGCTCGTACTCCGCGCGGAAGTACTTGAGCGAGGAGAAGATGGGGCTGGCGGCGCCGTCGCCGAGCGCGCAGAACGACTTGCCGTTGATGTTGTCGGCGATGTCGTTCAGCTTGTCCAGGTCCGACATGACCCCCTTGCCCGCTTCGATGTCGCGGAGCAACTGGACCAGCCAGTAAGTGCCTTCGCGGCAGGGCGTGCACTTGCCGCAGGACTCGTGGGCGTAGAACTCGGTCCAGCGGGTCACCGCCCGCACCACGCAGGTCGTCTCGTCGAAGCACTGCAGGGCCTTGGTGCCGAGCATGGAGCCGGCCGCGCCGACGCCCTCGTAGTCGAGGGGGACGTCGAGGTGCTCCTCGGTGAACATCGGGGTGGAGGAGCCGCCCGGGGTCCAGAACTTCAGCCGGTGCCCGGGGCGCATGCCGCCGCTCATGTCGAGGAGCTGGCGCAGGGTGATCCCGAGCGGAGCCTCGTACTGGCCGGGGCCGACCACGTGGCCCGAGAGCGAGTACAGGGTGAAGCCGGGGGACTTCTCGGTCCCCATCGACTTGAACCAGTCCTTGCCCTTGTTCAGGATCGCGGGAACCGAGGCGATCGACTCCACGTTGTTCACCACGGTGGGGCAGGCGTAGAGGCCTTCCACCGCGGGGAAGGGCGGACGCAGCCGGGGCTGGCCGCGGCGTCCTTCGAGGGAGTCCAGGAGGGCCGTTTCCTCGCCGCAGATGTAGGCGCCCGCGCCCGCGTGCACGGTGATGTCGAGCTTGAGGCCGCTGCCGAGGATGTTCTCCCCGAGGTACCCGGCCTCGTACGCCTCGCGCACGGCCTCGTGCAGGCGCCTCAGCACCGGGACGGTCTCGCCGCGCAGGTAGATGAAGGCGTGCTCCGAGCGGATCGCGTAGCAGGCGATGATCATTCCCTCGATGAGGGAGTGCGGGTTGGCGAAGAGGAGCGGGATGTCCTTGCAGGTGCCCGGCTCCGACTCGTCCGCGTTCACGACGAGGTAGTGCGGCTTGCCGTCGCCCTGCGGGATGAACTGCCACTTCATGCCGGTGGGGAAGCCCGCGCCGCCGCGGCCGCGCAGGCCCGAGTCCTTCACGTAGGCGATGAGGTCGTCCGGGGTCATCGCGAGCGCCTTGCGCAGGCCCTCGTAGCCCTCGTGGCGCCGGTAGGTCTCCAGCGTCCACGACTGCGGCTCGTCCCAGAACGCCGACAGGACCGGCGCGAGGAGCTTCTCCGGACTCGTGCCGTTCTTGCTCAGTTCGGTCGACACGCTCATTACTCCCCTCCCTCGATGGTGGCCTCGCCGCGCGGGTGCACGACCGGGGCGTGCGGGGCTTCGCCGCGCGCGATGCGCAGGCCGATCAGGGAGGCGTGGCCGGCGCCGCCGCTCGCCTCGACGGCGCCTTCGCGCTCGTCGGGGAAGCCCGCCAGGATCCGGGCGGTCTCCTTGTACGTGCACAGCGGCGCGCCCCGGGTCGGCTCGACGGTGCGGCCGGCCAGCAGGTCGTCCACCATGGCCTTGGCGGACTCGGGGGTCTGGTTGTCGAAGAACTCCCAGTTGACCATCACCACGGGGGCGTAGTCGCAGGCCGCGTTGCACTCGATGTGTTCGAGGGTGACCTTGCCGTCGGCGGTGGTCTCGTTGTTGCCGACCCCGAGGTGCTCCTTGAGCTCCTCGAAGATGGCGTCGCCGCCCATGACCGCGCACAGGGTGTTCGTGCAGACCCCGACCTGGTAGTCCCCGGAGGGCTTGCGCCGGTACATCGTGTAGAAGGTCGCCACGGCCGTGACCTCGGCGGTGGTCAGGCCCAGTACGTCGGCGCAGAACCGGATGCCGGTGCGCGAGACGTAGCCCTCCTCCGACTGGATGAGGTGGAGCAGCGGCAGCAGCGCGGAGCGGCTGTCGGGGTAGCGGGCGATGACCTCCTTCGCGTCCGCTTCGAGCCGGGCGCGGACGTCCGGCGCGAAGTCGGGTGCCGGAAGCTGGGGCATGCCCAGGCTCACCCCTGATACGGGCTGATTGGCCGTCATCGGTCGACGCCTCCCATCACGGGGTCGATGGAGGCGACGGCCACGATGACGTCGGCGATCTGGCCGCCCTCGCACATCGCCGCCATGGCCTGCAGGTTGGTGAAGGACGGGTCGCGGAAGTGGACCCGGTAGGGGCGGGTGCCGCCGTCGGAGACGACGTGCACGCCGAGCTCGCCCTTGGGCGACTCCACGGCCGCGTAGGCCTGGCCGGCCGGTACCCGGAAGCCCTCGGTCACCAGCTTGAAGTGGTGGATGAGGGACTCCATGGAGGTGCCCATGATCTGCTTGATGTGGTCGAGCGAGTTGCCGAGCCCGTCGGGTCCCATCGCGAGCTGCGCGGGCCAGGCGATCTTCTTGTCGGCGACCATGACCGGGCCCGGCTCCAGCCGGTCCAGGCACTGCTCGACGATCCGCAGGGACTGGCGCATCTCCTCCAGGCGGACCAGGAACCGCCCGTAGGAGTCGCAGGACTCGGTGGTCGGCACGTCGAACTCGTAGTTCTCGTAGCCGCAGTACGGGTCCGTCTTGCGCAGGTCGTGCGGGAGGCCGGCGGAGCGCAGGATCGGGCCGGTGGCGCCGAGCGCCATGCAGCCGGTGAGGTCGAGGTAGCCGACGTCCTGCATGCGGGCCTTGAAGATGGGGTTGCCGGTGGCGAGCTTGTCGTACTCCGGCAGGTTCTTCTTCATGGTCTTCACGAACTCGCGGAGCTGATCCACGGCGCCCGGGGGCAGGTCCTGCGCGAGGCCGCCGGGGCGGATGAACGCGTGGTTCATGCGCAGGCCGGTGATCAGCTCGAACACGTCGAGGATCAGCTCGCGGTCGCGGAACCCGTAGATCATGATCGTGGTCGCGCCGAGCTCCATGCCGCCGGTGGCGATGCACACCAGGTGGGAGGAGAGCCGGTTGAGCTCCATCAGCAGGACGCGGATGGCGGAGGCGCGGTCCGGGATCTGATCGGTGATGCCGAGCAGCTTCTCCACGCCCAGGCAGTACGCCGTCTCGTTGAAGAACGGCGTCAGGTAGTCCATGCGCGTGACGAAGGTGGTGCCCTGCGTCCAGTTCCGGTATTCGAGGTTCTTCTCGATGCCGGTGTGGAGGTAGCCGATGCCGCAGCGGGCCTCGGTGACCGTCTCGCCGTCGATCTCCAGGATCAGGCGGAGCACTCCGTGGGTGGAGGGGTGCTGGGGGCCCATGTTGACGACGATCCGCTCGTCGTCCGCGCGGGCCGCCGACTGGACGATCTCGTCCCAGTCGCCGCCGGTGACGGTGTAGACGGTGCCTTCGGTCGTCTCGCGGGCGGAGGCGTGATCGGCTGCGTGATTCGGTTGCGTGCTCATCAGCTGTACGACCTCCGCTGGTCGGGAGCCGGGATCTGGGCGCCCTTGTACTCGATGGCGATGCCGCCGAGCGGGTAGTCCTTGCGCTGCGGGAACCCCTGCCAGTCGTCCGGCATCATGATCCGGGTGAGGGCCGGGTGCCCGTCGAAGATCAGGCCGAAGAAGTCGTACGTCTCGCGCTCGTGCCAGTCGTTCGTCGGGTAGACGGAGACGATCGAGGGGACGTGCGGGTCGGCGTCCGGGGCGGTGACCTCCAGGCGGACGATCCGGCCGTGGGTGAGCGAGCGCAGGTGGTAGACGGCGTGCAGCTCGCGGCCCTTGTCGTCCTGGAAGTGCACCCCGCTGACCCCGGTGCAGAGCTCGAAGCGCAGCGCCGGGTCGTCGCGCAGGGTCTTCGCGACGAGGAGGAGGTGCTCGCGCGCGATGTGGAGGGTCAGCTCCGCCCGGTCGACGACCACCTTCTCGATCGCGTTCTCCGGGACGAGGTCCTGCTCCTCCAGCGCTCCTTCGAGCTCGTCGACGACCTCGTCGAAGTACGAGCCGTAGGGGCGGGCGCTGGCGCCGGGCAGGGCCACGGTCCGCACGAGGCCGCCGTAGCCGCTGGTGTCGCCGCCGCTGCTGGCGCCGAACATGCCCTTGCGGACGCCGATCACCTCGGGGCCGGTGGCACCTCGGGGTGCGGGCACGTTGTTGCCGTCGCCGGCTTGGGGGCCGTTCTGCACGGCCGGGTCCTCGCTCACCGCAGGAGCCCCTTCATCTCAATGGTGGGGAGCGCCTTGAGGGCCGCCTCCTCCGCCTCTCGGGCCGCCTCTTCCCGGTTCACGCCGAGCTTCGATCCCTGGATCTTCTGGTGGAGCTTGAGGATCGCGTCCAGCAGCATCTCGGGGCGGGGCGGGCAGCCGGGCAGGTAGATGTCCACGGGGACGATGTGGTCGACGCCCTGGACGATCGCGTAGTTGTTGAACATTCCGCCTGAAGACGCACAAACACCCATAGAGATGACCCACTTGGGAGCGGGCATCTGGTCGTACACCTGCCGCAGCACCGGCGCCATCTTCTGGCTGACCCGGCCGGCCACGATCATCAGGTCGGCCTGGCGCGGGGATCCGCGGAAGACCTCCATGCCGAAGCGGGCCAGGTCGTACCGGCCCGCTCCGGTGGTCATCATCTCGATGGCGCAGCAGGCCAGGCCGAAGGTGGCCGGGAAGACGGACGCCTTGCGCACCCATCCCGCGGCCTGTTCGACGGTGGTCAGCAGAAAGCCGCTCGGCAGCTTCTCTTCCAGTCCCATGGAAAATTCAGCCCCTCAGTCCCATTCCAGGCCGCCGCGGCGCCATACGTAGGCGTAGGCGACGAAGACGGTGAGCACGAAGAGGAGCATCTCGACGAGCCCGAAGATCCCCAGCGAGTCGAAGGTGACCGCCCAGGGGTAGAGGAAGACAACCTCGATGTCGAAGACGATGAAGAGCATCGCCGTCAGGTAGTACTTGATGGGGAAGCGGCCGCCGCCGGCGGGCATGGGAGTGGGCTCGATGCCGCACTCGTACGCTTCAAGTTTTGCCCGGTTGTACCGTTTTGGACCGATCAGCGTGGCCATGACCACGGAGAAGATCGCAAACCCTGCGCCGAGGGCGCCGAGCACGAGGATGGGCGCGTACGCATTCACGCTCCTCGCTCCTTCCAGTCGTCCTTGACCGTTGGACCGCTGCCGGCGCCGCGCGCCCCGCCTCGCATGTGAGGCAGTTCACAAGCCGGACTGGTGCGCATCTTATGCCCGCCCATCTGTGATCTGCGACACGGGTTACAACAACGAGTTTGTGATCTCCACCACCTGACGAACGATCATGAAGCCCAATGAGTGGTGATCTTCATACGTGAAGCATCCACATGATCACCAAAGGTGACATCCGCACCTGTCGTTGCAGGTGGAGGGCCTGTTGCACTATCAAATCGTGGCCACTGCACGCAAATTGGCACGGTGGCGTGCGTGATGATAAAGGGATCGGCATCCCCCGGTCGGGGGACCTCGCGCGGACGGAAGTGGACGCGTGCATGCATTCACTAACTCGGGGAAACGGCGCTCCAGGGACCCGGCGCGGACGGCTCCGGAGCCGAGCCGGCGACCCCGCCGCGAGCGCTTGCGAGCCGTCGCGGTGTGAGCGCGAGGCGGTCCCGACCCGGCGGTGGCCCGTCATCGACCCGCCATCGGCCCGCCATCGACCCGGCGGCGCGTTCACGGTTCGATCACAGGAGGGCCACAGCGTCCGCATCGCGTGATGCTTCTGTGACCTGCGCCACTCGGAATTCGAGCCGCCGAAAGAGGGCTTGGCCATCTGTGCAGGTGGATGGTAGGCCCGGGATCAATTCGGACTTATTGCTGAAACCCCATGATCACAGCCTTGTGAGCGGCTGTCCGTTTCGCCCGTTACGGCGTCAATAAGAGGTCCGACGCGCCCGGTTAGCCCGCTTCGCGCACAACTGTGGCGCAGACCACGTTTCTTGAACGGAACCGTGAGGCCCTGATAGCGGTTGTCCCATGTCCCTCACCGCTCACATACCCAGCCACCGGAAGCCCCGCCGCAGCGCTTCGAAGCTCGCGGTCCGCGCCGGAGTTGCCGGTGGCGTCCTCAGCACCCTGGCCATGGCCGGCACGGCGAGCGCCACCCCCTCCGCCGAGCCCGTGCACGAGACCACCCTCGAAATGCCGGTCCTCAACCTGGACCTGAGCGCCGAGGTGTCCTCGTCCGTGGCCACGGCCGCGGAGAACACCCGCGCCGCCGCCGTCGACGGCGAGCTCAACGCCCTGGAGGAGACCGCCCGCACGGGCGCCGCCGCCGAGGCCAAGCAGCTGAAGGCCGACGCCCAGCAGAAGGCCGACGCCGAGACCAAGGCGAAGGCCGAGGCGGACCGCAAGGCCGAGGCCGAGCGCGCCAACCGCAGCTCGGCCCGCGTCTCGATCCAGAGCAACTCCGGGTCGAACTCGGGCGGCTCCTCCTCCGCGGACTCCTCGCAGGGCAAGGGCACCGTCACGGCCCCGGCGACCGGCTCCGCCGCCGCCATCGTGAACTTCGCCCGCGCGCAGGTCGGCAAGGCGTACGTCAGCGGCGGCACCGGCCCGTCCTCGTTCGACTGCTCGGGCCTGGTCCAGGCCGCGTACCGCCAGGCCGGCATCAGCCTGCCGCGCATGTCGCAGGCGCAGTCCTCGGCCGGCACCTCGGTCTCCCTGAGCGCCCTTCAGCCGGGCGACGTCCTGTACTGGGGCTCCAAGGGCAGCGCGTACCACGTCGCCATCTACGTCGGCGGCGGCAAGTTCGTCGGCGCCCAGAACCCCAGCACCGGCATCGTCGAGCGCTCCATGAGCTACGACAAGCCGACGGGTGCCGTGCGCATCCTCTGACATCTCCCCGCAGTCCCGGGCCGCTCCCGGTGACGCACGAAAGGCCGGTACTCCCCCGCTCGGGGGTGGGGTACCGGCCTTTCGGCCGTCCTGGGGCTCCTGTGGCCGCCGGGGCTCCGGGAGGCTCCCGGATGGTCCCGGGGCCTCTGAGGGGCGCCTGCACGCCGCCCGGGCCCCACGAGGCAGCCGCGCGGGCCGCCCCGCCTCGTGTCGTGTCGCTCCGTGTCGTGTCGTTCCGTGTCGTGTCGTTCCGTCAGTCGAGGAACGTGGCCGAGGTGATCTTGTTCTTGAAGTTGGCGCTGGCGTTGCCCACGTAGCCCGGGGGGAGCGCGCCGACCAGACCGGCGAGGTTCGGGTCGGTGCCCACCTTCCACGTGTAGGTGTCCCGGTTGCGGTAGGACGCGGTGTCGTCGTTCGTCACCCGGTTCCGGCCGGCGCAGTCCTCCGGCCCGACGAAGAGGTTGTTGTAGAAGTTCCAGTCCGAGGACATCAGGTCGAAGACACAGCCGCCCTGGTTGGAGTTGTAGTAAAGCCCGAACTCGCTGGTTTCCAGATACCCGTTCCGCTCCGTGTTGGCGGCCGCCGGTCCGGCCACCGCCAGAAGAACGGCGCCCACGGATACCGCGGCGGTGCAGCCGGCGGCAATTCTGTTAAGTGCCTTGCTCATGAGCCTTTTCTCCATCTTCAGGGAATTGATTCCGGCCGGGATTAAACCGTCCGGACTCCTTCGAGGCAAGCTTCTTCTCGGCTGATCAGGCCATAACCACCATGGCGCGTACCGGACTTGTCGGTCCTGTCGGCACGCGATTACGCTCTCCCGCGGCCTTCCGCCCCTCCCCCACACGGACGCGCCCCTCCACCCCGCCGACCGCAAGGGAAACGACCTCGTGCGTGTACGCGAAATATCCTCGTCACTCCTTTTGTGCCTCGCACTGACCGGATGCGGAAGCGGAGCAGTTCCGGGGAAGAACTCCGCCGCGGGAACGCCCGGGCTTACGCCCGGTCCGAGCGCCACACCGTCGCTCGCGGCGGATGACGTCCCGTTCTACCGGTGCATGGAACAGCACGGAATGACCATCTCCTACGGGGAGAACGGCGCGCCGCACTTCGTGGAGAAGGAGAGCCCGCAGTACCCCGAGGCGCAGAAGGCCTGCCTGTCCCTGCTCCCCTCGCCCGCAGCCCCCGTACAGGTGAGCCCGCAGGAACTCGCCGCCGCGCGCAAGGGCTCCGAGTGCATGCGGGCCCACGGCATCTCCTGGTATCCGGACCCGGATCCGGTCACCGGAGAGGCGACCCAGAAGGAGGGGGGCACCTCGGAGCAGTGGCAGTCCCTCAAGAAGGACCGCCTCGACGCGTTCCGCACGTGCCTGCCCCGGCCCTCCTGAAGGCCCCGCACCCGGCTCAGGAGAGCTTGGCCGCCAGCCGGTAGCGGGCCTCGCGCTGCTTCTTGTACAGCGCGAGGGTCTCGGCCTGCTCCTCCACCAGCCGCTTCTGGTACGCCACCTCGACCGCCGTCCAGATGCCCACCAGGTTCACCTCGCGCTTGCAGGCGACATCGGCCTTCGCCGCGGTGACGGCCTTGGGCCCGCCCGGATCGGCCTCCAGGCCCAGCTTCTGGACGACCTCGTAGGGATCCTTCAGGCCGCCGTACCCGGACTTCTCCATGCACGCCGACCAGTTCCTCAGTACCGCGGCCACCCGCGAATCGCCCTTGGAGCGTTCGTGCGCCTCGGATGCCAGCCCGAACGGGAACAGCAGGTCGACGCTGTCCTTCGTCGGCGCGTACAGCTTGCGGTACGCCTCCCGGATGCACCCGCCGGGCGGCACCTTCTGCCCGCCGACGTCGATGCCGCTGTCCACCTTCGCGGCCTCTTCCTCGTTCGCGGCGTCCGGGGGCTGCGCGGCTCCCTGCGCCCCGCCCGGCCGTTCGCCGTGCATGACGAGGGCGGCGCTCTCGCTCAGCGGGGCCGCCGGGGGCCTGACCGGCCGGCCCTTGCCGGCCGTCAGGTCGTAGCCGTGGGCGGCGGCGAACTCCGGATCGGTGGCCCCGAAGAGGACCAGGTGCCGGCCGTCGGACCCCTGCGCACCGGCCGGGTCGGAGGGCCTGACCTCCTCGTACGGGAACCCGTACCGGGCCATGCAGCGGGAGAGCAGCCGCTGCTGCACCTGCCCCATGCGGACCGTCTCGGCGTCGGTGTCCGTGTACGCGTCGAGGGGCAGCGAGATGGAGGCCGCGGCCGGGGCGACCGGCACCTCGCCGAGCTCCGGCTCCCCGTGCGCGCCGCCACCGCCGGCGGCACCGGGATCCGAACAGCCGGCCAGGACGAGCGCCAGCAGGACGGCGGCCGGGAGGGCGGGACGGAGGAGCGGACGGGAGCGGATGCCGGAAGACCTGTTCACTCTCGGAAATTCAACAGCCCGTCCGGTACCGGGGACAAGGCCTTCTCACCAGCTGGTCAGCCAATCTTCTTGCCTGGAAACCGACTTGCCGCCCCGTCCCGCCTGGCGGGCGCCTCGTGCCGAACCGGCGTCGCCCTGAGAGGATGGCTCCGGGCGAGCGCGCCCGAGTCGCCCCAGGAAGTGGTGATCCGTGACGACCAGCCCGTCCGACGAAACCCCCGGCACCGGCGCCGTCCCGGCCGCGGCCGGGCTCGGCCTGCTCTCCCTCGGCGGCTGGCTGCTGACCACCACCCGCCCCTGGCAGAAGCCCGGCTCCCCGCTCACCCTCACCCTGGACTGGACGGCCTCCGGCACCCTGATGGTCTGCGGCCTGGTCCTCCTGACCCGCTGCATCCGCCTGGTCCACGGCCCGGACGAGCCCGCGCAGGAGGCCCCGTACGAGATCCCCTACGAGACCCCGCGCGAGGGCCCGTACGAGCCCTTGCGCGAGCCCCCGCGCGCGGCACGCCCGGTCAGGCTCAGGCCTTGGGGGCGACCTTCGAAAGGCCGTTGATGACGCGGTCCATCGCGTCGCCGCCCGTGGGGTCGGTCAGGTTGGCCAGCATCTTCAGGGTGAACTTCATCAGCACGGGGTGGCTCAGGCCGCGCTGGGCGGCGACCTTCATGATCTTCGGGTTGCCGATGAGCTTCACGAAGGCGCGGCCCAGGGTGTAGTAGCCGCCGTAGGTCTCCTTCAGGACCTTCGGGTAGCTGTGCAGGGTCAGTTCGCGCAGGGCGGGGGTGGCGCGGGAGTGCGCCTGGACGATGACGTCGGCGGCGATCTGGCCCGACTCCATCGCATAGGCGATGCCCTCGCCGTTGAACGGGTTGACGAGCCCGCCCGCGTCACCGACGAGCAGCAGCCCCTTGGTGTAGTGCGGCTGCCGGTTGAAGGCCATCGGCAGGGCCGCGCCGCGGATGGGCTGCGTCATGTTCTCGGGGGTGTAGCCCCAGTCCTCCGGCATCGAGGCGCACCAGGCCTTGAGGACCTCGCGCCAGTCCAGCTCCTTGAAGGCGGAGGAGGAGTTGAGGATGCCGAGGCCGACGTTGGAGGTGCCGTCGCCCATGCCGAAGATCCAGCCGTAGCCGGGCAGCAGCCGGTCCTCGGCGCCGCGCCGGTCCCAGAGCTCCAGCCAGGACTCCAGGTAGTCGTCGTCGTGCCGGGGCGAGGTGAAGTAGGTGCGTACGGCCACGCCCATCGGGCGGTCCTCGCGGCGGTGCAAGCCCATCGCCAGGGACAGCCGGGAGGAGTTGCCGTCGGCGGCGACCACCAGCGGGGCGGTAAAGGTGACCTGGGTCTTCTCCTCGCCCAGCTTCGCCGTCACCCCGGTGATGTGGCCGGTACGGGGATCACGGACGGGCTCGCCGACGTTGCAGCGCTCGTACAGCCGGGCCCCGGCCTTCTGCGCCTGGCGGGCCAGGGTCTCGTCGAAGTCGTCGCGCTTGCGGACGAGTCCGTAATCGGGGAAGGACGCCAGCTCGGGCCAGTCCAGCTGGAGCCGCTGGCCGCCGCCGATGATCCGCAGGCCCTTGTTGCGCAGCCAGCCGGCCTCCTCGGAGATGTCGATGCCCATCGACACGAGCTGCTTCGTGGCGCGCGGGGTCAGGCCGTCGCCGCAGACCTTCTCGCGCGGGAACGCGGTCTTCTCCAGGAGCAGGACGTCGAGTCCGGCCTTGGCCAGGTAATAGGCGGTGGTAGAGCCGGCGGGCCCGGCCCCGACGACGATCACGTCCGCGGAGTGCTCGGAGAGGGGCTCGGTCACGGCGGTCTCCCGAAGGCTCGACAACTCGGTAAAGGGTGCCCAACGGCACGAGAACGTGTGCAGTCTATGCAGCGAGAGAGATCGCGATCCGAAGGGCTGCCCCTGTGACCACCTCGCCGACCCGGCCGCTCCCCGCCGTCCAGCTCCGTGTGCCCACGGACGAGGACGCGCACGCCTGGCACCGGGTCTTCCACGACCCCGACGTCATGGAGTTCCTCGGCGGCCCGGCCGAGCTCTCCTTCTACGAGGAAATCACCGCCCGGCAGCGGATGCACGACGCCCGGCTGGGCTTCTGCCTGTGGACGCTGCTGGACGAGAACGGCGAGGTCATCGGCTTCACCGGAGCCCAGCCCTGGCCGGAGTCCAAGGGGTGGGGGCCCGTCGGGGAGATCGAGATCGGCTGGCGGCTCGCCCGCTCCGCGTGGGGGCGGGGGTACGCCTACGCGGCTGCGCTGGCCGCGCTGGAGCGGGTGCGGGGGGCTGGGGTGGCGGATGTCGTGGCGATGGTGGATGACGCGAACGTCCGCTCGATCGCGGTGGCGGAGCGTCTGGGCATGACCCTGACCACCCGCATCCCGATCCCCGGCGGCCCCCGCCAGGCCCGCCGCTACGCCCTCACCCTCCAGCCCACGTAACCCCCGCTGCACGGGGCCGGCTCCCACACGGGCGCGGTTTCTGCGCCTCCGCCGCAGCCCGGAGTAACGGGTGCCGCACCCTCTGCTGCAGCCCGGGGTGCGGGTACCGCTGCGTGGGGCCGCCTCCCGCCCGGGCACGGGGGCCGCACCCTCTGCCGCATCCCGGGGTACGGGTGCCGCTGCGCGGGGCCGCCCGCCGGGGAGTGCCGCTGCGCGGGGCGGAGTTCCCCTACCCGCCCTTCCACCGTTCCCCGGGCGCCGCCCGGACCCCGCGCCGCAAACGCCGGCGGGGCTGGGGGTGCCCCCGGGTGCTGCCCGGAAGCCCGGTCCTCAAGCGCCGGACGGGCTGGGGAGGGGTCCGGGCTGCGCCCGGACCCCTGGGGCTCCGCCCCAGACCCCGCTCCTCAAACGCCGGCGGGGCTGGATTTTGGCTGGCGTCCGGCTGGATTCGGTTCGCGGGTGCCCGCACATCCAGGCCGCGCCCGGCCAAATCCAGCCCCTCCGGCGTTTGAGGAGCGGGGGTGGGGGGGGGGGGCCCCCCCCCCGGGGCGGGGGGGGCCCGGGGGCCGGGGGGGGGGGGGGGGGGGGGCGGGGCGCCGCGCAGCGGCGTGGGGGCAGCCGGGCCGGGGGGCGAG
>NZ_JBITDL010000025.1:0-101073 GCF_044454225.1 Streptomyces sp. NPDC051563 | reverse complement strand
ACCCCCCCCCCCCCCCCAACCCCCCCCCCCCCGGGTTTGGGGGGGGGGGGGGGGGGGGGGCCGCCCCCCGCGACGGGTCCGGGCGGAGCCCGGGGAACGGGCGAAGGGCGGGTAGGGGACCTTGCCCCGCAGGGCCGACCCAGCCGCACCCGCCCACCGGACCCCGCACCGGGACGGCAGTGGCAGCAGCCACGACCGGCCACCGCCGGACGGAGTCCGGCGCAGCGAAGCGAAGCCCGCGCAGCGGTGCGAGCGGAGCGTCACATTAGAAAACGCTCAGGCCCGTCAGGGTCGTGAAGCGGTCCAGCGCGGCGACCGCGGCGACGGAGTTGCCCTGGGGGTCCAGGCCGGGGCTCCACGCGGCCAGCGTGCACGCGCCGGGCACGACCGCGACGATCCCCCCGCCGACACCGCTCTTGCCGGGCAGGCCGACCCGGTAGGCGAACTCCCCCGCCGCGTCGTACGTCCCACAGGTCAGCATCACCGCGTTGACCTGCTTCGCCTCGCTGCGCGTCAGCAGCCGTGAGCCGTCGGCGCGCAGTCCGTGCCGGGCCAGGAAGCGGCCCGCGCGGGCCAGGTCGGCGCAGCTCATCTCGATGGAGCACTGCCAGAAGTAGTGGTCCAGCAGCATCGGGACCGGGTTGTCTATGTTCCCGTAGGCGGCCATGAAGTGGGCGAGGGCGGCGTTGCGGTCCCCGTGCTGCTGTTCGGAGGCGGCGACCTCCGGGTCGAAGGAGACCTCCGGGTTCCGGCTCTCCTCGCGGAGGAACCGCAGCAGTTCGCTGCTCGCGTCGCCCGTCAGGGTCTGGAGCCGGTCGGTGACGACGAGCGCGCCCGCGTTGATGAAGGGGTTGCGCGGGATGCCGTTCTCGTACTCCAGCTGCACGAGGGAGTTGAACGGGTTGCCGGAGGGTTCCCGGCCGACCCGCTCCCAGAGGCTGTCGCCGCCTTCGGCGAGGGCGAGGGCCAGTGCGAAGACCTTGGTGATGGACTGCGTGGAGAATGGCGTCCGCCAGTCCCCCACTCCGAACACGTTGCCGTCGAGGTCGGCGATGGCCATCCCGAACTGCCGGGGGTCGACGGACGCCAGCGCCGGGATGTACTCGGCGGTGGTGCCGCTGCCGATCAGCGGGGCGATGTCGGTGGCGACCTGCTCCAGCAGTGCCTGGTAGTCCATCTCCGGTGCCCCGTACTACGCGTGCTTCGTGCCGCGGTGCAGGGCCACGATGCCGCCGCTCAGGTTGCGCCAGGCCACCGTGGACCAGCCGGCCTTCTGCAGCAGCGCGGCGAGCGCGGGCTGGTCGGGCCAGGCGCGGATGGAGTCGGCGAGGTAGACGTAGGCGTCGGGGTTGGAGGAGACGGCGCGGGCCACCGGGGGCATCGCGCGCATCAGGTACTCGGTGTAGACCGTCCGGAAGGGGGCCCAGGTGGGCTGCGAGAACTCGCAGATCACGACCTGGCCGCCGGGCTTCGTGACCCGGAACAGCTCGCGCAGGGCGGCGTCGGTGTCCTGGACGTTGCGCAGGCCGAAGGAGATGGTGACGGTGTCGAAGACGTCGTCCTTGAAGGGGAGCTTCGTCGCGTCGCCGGCCGTCAGCGGGAGCCAGGGGTTGCGCTTCTTGCCCTCGCGGAGCATCCCGAGGGAGAAGTCGCAGGGGACGACGTACGCACCGGTCGCGGCGAAGGGCAGCGAGGACGTGGCCGTGCCGGCGGCGAGGTCGAGGACCAGCTGTCCGGGGCGCGCGCCGACCGCCTTGGCGACCTCCTTGCGCCACAGGCGGGCCTGCCCGAGGGAGAGGACGTCGTTGGTGAGGTCGTAGTTCGCCGCCACGCCGTCGAACATGGAGGCGACTTCGTGCGGCTGCTTGTCCAGGGAAGCGCTGGTCACTGGCGTTGGCCCCTCGGGTACGGGTACGGGTGCTGCGGACCGCCGACCGGACAGACGGACGGTCCGGCGGGTGCACCGTCATTCTCGCAGGCCCGCCCTCCCCCGCGCCCGCCCGCCCCGGCCGCCCGGGCCCGCCGGGGGCCGGCCCGGGCGGGTACGAGGGGGGGCTGGGCAGGTACGAGGGGTGGCCGAGGAGCGTCGGCGCCGCGTGGCGCCCGTCACACCGGGCAACGATCCGGGGCCGCGGACGTCTGGAAGGGCGAAGAGGCCGCCCACTTCCGCATGATCTTGGACCCCGTCATGACGAAACACCGCACCGCCCGCACAACCGTACGTCCCGCCCCCCGTGCGTCCCCCCGCGCAGCCGCCCGGGGCCGCCGCCGACGGGGCCGCCGCCGGACCGCCCGGTTCGTGCTCCCGTTACTGCTGTGCTCGGGCGCCGTCGCCGTGGTGGCTCTGGTGGCGGGGCTGCTGCCCCGGGGCGCCGGCCCGCGTGCGAACCTTTCCGCCCCGTCGGCGCCGGAGTCCGGGCCGCCCGGGCCCTCCGCGCCGGTGGCCGTTCCCGCGCCGTCACCTCCGGTGGCGCCGTCGGCGTCGCCCGCGGTGGTGTCCCCGCCCGCCCCGGTCACGGTCCCCGAGACGGGCCCCGGCACCTTCCGGGCCTCCACCGTCTCGGGTCCCGTGCACGGTTCCGGCACCGTACGGCGCTACCGCGTCGAGGCCGAGGACGGCACGGGCGTCGATCCGGACGAGGCCGCGCGCGCCGTCGACGCCGTCCTGGGCGACCGGCGCGGCTGGACCGCCGATCCCCAGGTCGCGTTCCGCCTGACGGGGTCCGGGCCGGTGGAGTTCACCGTACGGATCGCCACGCCGGCCACCACGGACCGGATGTGCGAGGTGGTGACCGCGGAGCTGAAGGGCGAGACGAACTGCCGCGCCGGGCACGAGGTGATCGTCAACCTCCGTCGCTGGCTGCTCGGTTCGCCGCAGTTCGACGGGCCGCCCGCCGACTACCGGGCACTGATCATCAATCACGAGGTGGGCCACGAACTGGGCCACGGACACGAGACCTGCCCCGGACCGGGGCTTCCCGCACCGGCGATGATGCAGCAGATCAGGGGCCTGCTGGGCTGCCGGTCCAATGCCTGGCCGTTCGACGCGCAGGGCAACTACACGAGGGGCCCCAGCGTCCTCTGAGCCGCGCCCGGACCTCCCTGACCTGGCGGACCTTCCTGACCTCGCGGACCTTCCCGACCTCCCGGCCGTCCCGGCCGTCCCGCTCAGCGACGGCGGTGGAGCAGCCTGCCGCCGATGACCGTGGCCACGCAGCTGGTCGGGCCCTCCACCAGCAGCTCCGCCGGACCGGCGACGGCGAAGACCGCGAACCGGGCCGGGGCGCCCGGCTCCAGGACTCCGTGGAAGGCCTCCTCGGCCGCGGTCAGGCCGGCGAGCGGGTTCAGGGAGGCCGGGCCCTCGTACGGGGCCGGCGGCACGACGGTGAGCCCGGAGCGGACGACGGCCGTCCGGACGGCCGGGCTGGTGAAGCGGCCGGCCACCGCGACCACCCCGCGGGCGAGCAGCTTCTGCGTGCCGCGCCGCGCGCTGTTGCCCCAGCGCGGCTCGGTCATCTTCAGGTCGGCCAGCGCCTCGGCGCCGCTGATCGGTTCGGCCCCGAGCTCGGTGATCTCGTACGGGTCGTCCGGGTAGTACGTGCGCTCCAGCAGCTCGTCGCCGCCGCGCACCAGCAGCCCCGGGGTCAGCACCCCGGGCCAGCTGCGGGCGCGGGCGTGCGGATAGGCCGCGGCGAGTTCCTCGTACGGGCCCACCCGGGCGATGCGGTCGCCCTCGACCAGGACCGCGCCGCGGGGCAGCGGCGGGGCACCGGTACCGGATCCGGTACCCGATGCGGTTCCGGTACCGGAACCGGTCGGTCCGGTGACGAGGAGTTCGGCGGTGTGGATGGTCAGCACGGGCGCGTCAGTTCGAGGAGATGAGCTTCAGCTCGGGGTGCGCCGTGCCGCCCTCGATGGCGGTGGAGGAGATGTGCGAGACCACGCGGTCGTCGACCGGGTCGTTCGCCGGGTCGTCGTGGACCAGGAGGTGCTCGTACGTCGTGGCGCGCTGCGCGGGGACCCGGCCGGCCTTGCGGATGAGGTCGATGATCTCCATCCGGTTCGAGCGGTGCTTGGCACCGGCCGAGGAGACCACGTTCTCCTCCAGCATGATCGAACCGAGGTCGTCGGCGCCGTAGTGGAGGGAGAGCTGGCCCGCCTCCTTGCCCACGGTGAGCCAGGAGCCCTGGATGTGGGCGATGTTGTCGAGGAAGAGCCGCGCGATGGCGATCATGCGCAGGTACTCGAAGACGGTCGCCTGGGTCCGGCCCTTGAGGTGGTTGTTCTCGGGCTGGTAGGTGTACGGGATGAAGGCGCGGAAGCCGCCCGTACGGTCCTGGGTGTCGCGGATCATCGCGATGTGCTCGATGCGCTCGGCGTTGGTCTCGCCGGTGCCCATCAGCATGGTGGAGGTGGACTCGACGCCCAGCTTGTGGGCGATCTCCATGATCTCCAGCCAGCGCTCGCCGGACTCCTTGAGCGGGGCGATCGCCTTGCGCGGCCGCTCCGGGAGCAGCTCGGCGCCGGCGCCCGCGAAGGAGTCGAGGCCGGCGGCGTGGATGCGCTGGATGGCCTCCTCCGCCGACACCTTGGAGATCCGGGCCATGTGCTCGACCTCGGAGGCGCCGAGGGAGTGGATGACCAGCTGCGGGAAGGCCTGCTTGATGGCGGAGAAGTGGTGCTCGTAATACTCGACGCCGTAGTCGGGGTGGTGGCCGCCCTGGAACATGATCTGGGTGCCGCCCAGCTCGACGGTCTCCGCGCAGCGGCGCAGGATGTCGTCGAGGTCCCGGGACCAGCCCTTCTTCGTGTCCTTGGGGGCCGCGTAGAAGGCGCAGAACTTGCACGCCGTCACGCACACGTTCGTGTAGTTGATGTTGCGCTCGATGATGTACGTCGCGATGTGCTCGGTACCCGCGTAGCGCAGCCGGCGGGCCGCGTCGGCGGCCTGGCCGAGGGCGTGCAGCGGAGCGTGGCGGTAGAGGTCGAGCGCCTCTTCCTGGGTGATCCGGCCCCCAGTGGCGGCTCGGTCGAGGACTGACTGGAGAGCGGCCTGGTCGGTCACCGGTGCGTCACCTTTCGGCTGTGTCGTTCGGCTGGCGCCCGGCTGCGGTCGAGATCCCGGACCGATCCAGCCTACGCCAGCCCCTCCGGCTCCCGGCCTCAGGGGACCGGGGTCCAGGGGACCGGGGTCCAGGGGGCCGGGGTCAGAGGACCGGGCTCAGGGGACCGGGCTCGGGGAACCGACCTCAGGGGACCAGGCCTGCGCCCAGGACGGGACCGGACCCGAGGTCGAGCCCCATCCCCAGGCCCAGGCCCGCGTAGAGCACGCCCGCCAGGGCGCCGCCGGCCATGAACGGGCCGAAGGCGATCGAGGTCCCGGGCTCCGCCCGGCGCAGGGCGGTCCGGACGAACCCGTACAGGGAGGCCGCGGCGGACCCGGCGAGGGAGCCCGCGAACAGCACGAACCACCCGTACCAGCCCAGGACCTGCCCCACGGTCAGGGCCAGGGTGACGTCGCCGAATCCCATGCCGGGCGGGTAGATCAGGTGGAACACGAAGTACACGGCGCCGAGGACGAGGCCCCCGAGCAGGGCGCGCGTCCAGGATCCGCCGGTGCCGGTGAACAGGGCGGCCACGCCGAGCGCGGCCGCGGTGGTGGCGGCGAGGGGCAGGGTCAGTACGTCGGGCAGCCGGTGCACGGCCCGGTCGACGAAGCAGAGCAGGACGGTGAAGGGTGCCAGCAGCAGCCAGGCGGCCAGCTCGGGCCGCGCCCCGACCCCGGCGCCGAGCGCGAGGCACACCAGCACGGAGGCGAGCACGGCCCCGCCGACGGGCGCGTAGCCGCCGCGCCACCGGCCCGCGGGCCCGCACCCCGGGCACACCGGGAGACCCAGCCAGCCTCCGGCCGGGCCGGTCAGCTCGTGGCCGGCCGGGCAGGCCGAGCGCCGGGGCAGCCCCACGTCGACGGAGAGCCGGTAGGCGGCGCGGGGCAGCAGCAGGCCCGTCAGCGCGCCCCAGAGCGTGACCCCGGCCACGAATCCCGCGATGCCCATGCCAGCCCCCGCCCGCCGCGTCTTGGCGATGGACGGTAGCAGGGGTGCCGGGACCCGGGGAGGTTGTCCCCAGCCACCCGTACGGCACTCCCGCACGGCACTCCCGGACGGCACTCCCGGAGGGTGCGATCGCAGGGACGCACGCACGGGACGCCCGCAGGGGACGCACGCACGGGACGCCCGCACGGACGGTGAAAGGGGAACGCATTCCCGGTAAACGCCGGGCATTGACATTCCCCTTTCCGCCGCATTCCGCTCTGCGGAAAGACGAATGCCGCCCTGCCGTCATAAGCCGCGCTAATGACCCGGTACGGCCACCGGCAGGAGCTCCACGTTCACATCGGGCGCATAGCCCGTCGTGAGTCCCGTCCGCCGCGCGAATTCGCGTACGCCGGCCAGCTGGTCGGGGCCGAAGCGGAAGTCGAGCGTCGTGAAGTAGCGCTCCAGGAGTTCCGCGTCGAAGGCCTCCCAGCGGGCCGCCTGCTCGGCGACCTTGCCGACCTCCTCCAGGGAGACGTCCCGGGAGGCGAGGAAAGCCTCGTGGACCTTCCGCACGACCTCCGGTTCACGCTCCAGGTAGTCCTTGCGGGCGGCCCAGACGGCGAAGACGAACGGCAGCCCCGTCCACTCCTTCCACATCGCCCCCAGGTCGTGGACGGCGAGCCCGAGCCGGGGCGCGTCGTGCAGCGAGGCGCGCAGCGCGGCGTCGCCGATCAGCACCGCCGCGTCGGCCTCCTGCATCATCACCCCCAGGTCGGGCGGGCAGGTGTAGTAGTCGGGCCGGACCTCGTACTTCTCCGCGAGCAGCAGCTGGGCCAGGCGTACGGACGTTCGCGAGGTGGATCCCAGCGCGACGCGGGCGCCGTCCAGCTGGTCCAGGGGGACCTGCGAAACGATCACGCAGGACATGACGGGGCCGTCGCAGCCGACCGCCAGGTCGGGGAAGGCGACGAGCTCGTCCGCGTTGCGAAGGAACTCCACGAGGGTGATGGGACCGATGTCCAGGCCGCCCTGGACGAGGCTCGCGCTGAGCTTCTCTGGGGTGTCCTTGGTCAGCTCCAGGTCCAGCAGCGTGCCGGTTCTGGCCAGCCCCCAGTAGAGGGGCAGGCAGTTCAGGAACTGAATGTGGCCGACGCGGGGCCGGCTGCGATAGACGTCCACATCGCGAGACTAGCCCCCGTGTCACCGTCAGCCGTCTGGCGGGTCTCAAACGTCCGAGTGACGTGATCTTTCCCTCTGGTCTCGGCCGGGAGGTGCGTGCTAGGCTCGACGCAAGTTGCAGTTTGGTTTCCCTTGCAGTACGAGGCCTGCGGAGAATGTGACCCGCAGGCTTTTGTAGTTTTCAGACTTCTTAGCAGGTTCTGGAGCAGGGCGACCCTTTGGCCCATAGGAGGGCTCATGGCTACCGGAACCGTCAAGTGGTTCAACGCTGAAAAGGGCTTCGGCTTCATCGCCCAGGACGGCGGCGGCCCGGATGTCTTCGTCCACTACTCCGCGATCAACGCCGCCGGCTTCCGCTCCCTTGAGGAGAACCAGCTGGTGAACTTCGACGTCACCCAGGGTCCGAAGGGCCCGCAGGCGGAGAACGTCACCCCGGCCTAGTCGCCTGGGCCAACCAGTCGCGGTTGGATATGCAGTACCCAAGGAGCCCTGTCTTCTCTGCGCGAGCAGAGTCGACGGGGCTCCTGCCTTTTTCCCGTCCGGGACGAGCGGGGCGGGCCACCGGGTCGTGCGGGGGCGGCGGGCAGGGGGACGGCTGCGGTCCAGACCAGAAACTAGGGTTCCTAGTCTTGTGCCTAGTGATCCACGTTGTAGCCTAGGCACCCTAGGGACAGCGGGGAGGATCCGTGGTGCGCGTACGGGTAGGGCTGACGGCCGAGAAGGTCACCGCCGTGGGGGCCGAGGTCGCGGACGACGTCGGACTGCACCGGGTGACCATGGCCCAGGTCGCGCGGCGGCTCGGCGTCAAGGACGCCAGCCTCTACGCGCACGTCCGCAGCCTGGAGGACCTCCGCGGGAGGATCGCCCTGCTGGCGGCGGACGAGAAGACGCTGCTCATCGCCGAGGCGACCGCCGGGCTCGCGGGACGGGACGCGCTCATCGCGTTCGCCAACGCCTGGCGGGAGTACGCCCACGAGTTCCCCGGCCGCTACGCCGCCACCCAGGCCCCGGTCAAGATCGACCCCGAGCTGGCCGCGAAGGCCGCCGGGCCCCGCCGCGCGGTCGCGCTGACCTACGGCATGCTGCGCGGCTACGGACTGGCGGAGCCCGATCTGACCGACGCCGCCCGGCTGCTGCGCAGCACGTTCCACGGGTTCGTCGCCCTGGAGGCCTCGGGCGGTTTCGCCCACGCCCGGGCTCCGCAGGCCTCCTGGGTCCGCTCCCTCGACGCCCTGCACATCCTGCTCCAGCACTGGCCCGCGCCCCGCGAGGCGGGCTCCGCATGAGCTCCCCGGCGACGGGCCGTCTGCGCGTGCCCGGAGCGAGCCTCCACTACGAAGTGCGCGGACGCGGCCCGCTCCTGCTGCTGATCCCCGGCGGCACCGGCGGCGCGGCCGCCTTCGACGGGGTCGCCGAGGCCCTGGCCACCGAGTACACCGTCGCCTCCTACGATCCGCGCGGCCTGTCCCGCAGCCCGCTGGACGCACCGGAGGCCGGGCGGGGCGCGGCCGGGCAGAGCGTGGCCGAGCAGAGCGTGGCCGAGCACGCCGAGGACGCGCTGCGGCTGCTGGATCTGCTGTCGCCCGCGGAGCCGGCCCGGGTCTTCGGCTCCAGTTCGGGCGCGATAGCGGCCCTGCACCTGCTGACCGCCCGGCCCGAACGCCTCGTACGCCTCGTCGCGCACGAGCCCCCGGTGGTGGAGGTGCTGCCGGACGCCGCCGTGCACCGCGCGCTCCTCGCCCGCGTACGGGACACCCTCGACGCGGAGGGACTCATGCCGGCGATGGCCGTGTTCGCGGCTGGACTCAAGAAAGAAGGGGAGGAGGGAGAAGAGGAGGACGGGGACGGGCAGCCGGCCACGGCCCCTCGGCCCCCGCTACCGCCCGCCGACCTTCCGCCCGCCGCGGCCGCCCGGGCTGCGCGGACGAGGGCCGACCTGCCCTATTTCCTCGGGCGCATCGTGCCGGCCTTCATGGCCTACGCTCCGGATCTCGCGCGGCTGCGGGCGGTCTCGGAACGGCTCGTGCTCGCCGGCGGCGACGAGTCCCGGGGCGAGCTGCCCTACCGTACGGCCGCGTTCCTCGCGGAGCGGTTCGGCAGGGAGCTGCTGCACTTCCCCGGCGGGCACACCGGCCTGACCACGCACCCCGCCGAGTTCGGCGAGGTGCTCGGGCGGGCCCTGCGGAAGTAGGGGACAACTCGGGGGTCGGTACCCGATGCGACTCAGGGTGTGGCGTCCGTAACGTCTTGTGCATGACCGCACCCCGAACCGCCTTCGTCGCCGCCCCCGTTCTGATGGGCGCCTATGGCGTCATCCGCATGCTCGACGGCCTGGACGGCAGTCGCGGCCCGGGCTTCGCATGGAGCCTGGGCCACCTCTGCTTCCTCGCCTCGCTGGTCCTCTTCGTCCAGGGATTCGCCGCGATGCGGGCGATGGCCGGCGGCGGCAGGGTGGCCGGCGTGGGCCTGTGGACCGGCGCGGCGGGAGCGGTGGCGCTGGCGGGGCAGTTCGCGATCGACCTCGTGGTCGGCTTCATGTCGGCGGACCGGGGCGCCATGGATGAGATGTTCAGCAGGATCCAGGACATACCCGGCATGCTTCCGGTGGTCTACGAGTTCGGTCCGCTGCTGTTCTTCGTGGGCCAGCTGATTCTGGTCTCCCAGCTCGCGGCCCGCCGCGTCCTGAAGCCGTGGGCGCCCGTACTGGTCCTCGTCAGCGCATGCGTGCCCCTGATCGGCAAGGACTTCATACCCCTCGGAGCCGCACTGCTCCTGGTCGCCTTCGCCCCACTGCGCCCGGACCGCGAGACCGTCACGGCCGACCCGAAGGTGCCCGTCGCCTGACCGGGCGGAGCCACGAGGGCCGGCCGGCTGCCGAGCCCCGTTGTGACGGGGCCCGGCGGCGTCCGGGCCTGGCGGTGCTAGGCCTTGTGAGCCGGGGGCTCGGTGGCCGGGGGCTCGGTGGCGGGCGGCTCGGTAACGGTGACGTCCAGGAAGAGGACCACCGTGTCCGAGATCCGCACGCGCAGCGTGTACGTGCCCGCGGCGACGCCCGTGGTGGACAGTTCCGGCAGGGCGATCGTGCCGTCGGCCGCGGTGACCGGGAGCGCCAGCTCCGTGAGCTTCTTGGCGTCCTTGTCCAGGAAGTACGGGGTCTCCCCCGCCTTGGCCGGGTCCGCCGGGACCCACGTGCCGTCCTTGTCCTTGGTCCCGAACCCGGCCGTGGCCTTGGCTCCGGCGACCGGCTTGCCCTTCGCCGTCACCAGGAACTGCACGCCCTTGATCCCGGTGCCGGCCTCCGCCGTGAGCGGCTTGCCGGCGTTCGCGTCGCTGCGGACCAGCTGGTCCGCCTCCGGGACGGGTACCGGCTTGGCCGGGGTGACCTTGCCGCCGATCCGCAGGGAGACCTCGACCGAGACGGCGTAGCCCGTGGCGCGCAGGGAGAAGGTGCCCGCCTTGGCGCCCGCCTTCAGCTTCGGCACCCTGACCAGGCCGTTGGCGTTGGTGCGCACGACCGCGAAGTCCTTGCCGTCGGCCGCGAAGGTGGTGCGGCCGGTGGTGTCGTCGTCGACCGAGATCACGATGGCCTGGTCGACGGCCGGCATGCCGTCGCTCAGCAGCGCCTTGATGAGCGGGGTGCGCGCGAACTCGGTACCGGCCTCGGCGGTGAGCGTGGGGGAACCGGCCAGGATCAGCTTGTCCAGGGTCGGGACCGGCGTCGGCGTCGGGGTCGGAGTGGGGGTCGGCGTCGGAGTCGGAGTCGGTGTGGGCGTGGGGGTCGGCGTCGGGACCGGCGCGGGCGGCGGCGGCAGCTGCGGCGGGTTCGGCGTCGGGTAGTTGCCGGAGGGCGGGTTCGGCACGGGGGTGGCGCCCTGGCCGGCCTGGTACTGCCGCATGTAGCCGAGCACGGTGTTCACGTACTCGCGCGACCTGTTGTAGCTGAGGATCGCCTTGTCGATGTCGCCCGCGTCGGTGAGGTTGCGCTGCCCCGCGCAGAGGTAGAGGCCGGCGCCCAGCGCGGCGTCGTACATGTTGTTCGGGTCGCGCTTGCCGTCGGCGTTGCCGTCGGCGCCCCAGGTGGACCAGGTGGAGGGGATGAACTGCATCGGGCCGACCGCGCGGTCGTACTCCGGGTCCGCGTCCCACTCGCCCTTGTCGGTGTCCTTGATCTCGGCGAAGCCGTTGCCGTCCAGGCGCGGCCCGCGGATCGGCTTCTCGGTGTAGCCGTCGGCCTTGAGCCCGTAGCCGGAGGCGTGCACGGACTCCACCCGGCCGATGCCCGCGAGGAGTTCCCAGGGCAGGTGGCAGCCGGGGAGCGCCGCGGCCACCGATATCCCGGCACGCTTGTAGGCGTCGAGGGCGGTCGCGGGTATGCCGGCGGCGGCCCCGCCGGGGGCGGCGGCACCGGGGGGCGCGGGCGGCGGGTCGGCAACCAGGTCCGGGAGCTCCAGCCGGGCGTCACCGCGATCGGTGGCCTGGGGGCTGTCGGGGGTCGGTTCGGCTTCCCCCGCGCCCGCGATCGGTGTGTTGGTCACGACCGCGGCAGTGGTCAGGCTGGCCGCGAGGGCGGCCGTGCACATGACTTTGCGCGAGGTGTTGACGAGGTGACGGTGAAGTGGCTTCACAGTGCGGCGATCCCCCCAGAGCGGCAGCCCCTCCGGACCACCGTAAAACGTTCAAAAAAGTCAGATATCGCTCCGCACGCCCCGACATCTTCGTGCGGACGGCCGCGAACGGGCCGTGGAGGTTAACTGTCTATCAGTTCTTCGCACGCGACTCACCGTCGCCCAGGGAGATGTGCCCCACCATTCTCCCGACCTTCACGGGACCTTGGCCGAACGCGAACCAAGGGACTTAGGTCCCTGCCCGATTCGCACCAATGGCACCTACTTGAGCGCTCTACGATCTTTATCCTTGGGGAATGGCAACCAGCAAGAAGGACCAGCGGCGCGAGGCCCGCGAGCGCATGCGTGAGGAGCGCGAGGCCCAGGCCCGCCGCGACAAGCTGCGCGGGCGCGCGATGATCGGCGGCGCGCTGGTCGCCGTACTGGCCCTCGCGGTCGGCATCGGCGTGTACGCGGCGAACTCCTCGGGCTCCGACGACGAGGCCGCGGGCAAGCCCTTCGTCCAGCCGGCCAACACCACCGGCAAGGACGGGATCGTGATCCCGTACGGCAAGGCCGACGCGAAGAACGTCCTCTCCGTCTGGCTCGACCCGCGCTGCCCCTACTGCGCGGGCGTCGAGATCGGCCTCGGTAAGACCATCAAGGAGCAGGCGGACGCGGGCACGTACCGCGTCGAGTACCACTTCGCCACGTTCCTGGACAAGGCGCTCGGCGGCGGCAAGGGCTCCAAGCGGGCGGTCAACGCCCTGGGCGCGGCGGTGAACGAGAGCCCCGAGAAGTTCATGGAGTACCTCCAGGTGCTCTACCAGAACCACCCGGAGAAGGAATCGGACGACAAGTTCGGCTCCACGGCCACCCTGCTGGACCTCGCGAACCAGGTCCCGGGGCTGCGCACGCCCGCCTTCAACAAGGCGGTCAAGGAACTCACCTACATGCCGTGGACCGAAAAGGCCGGCCAGGCCTTCTACGACCAGAACATGCAGGGCACCCCGGACGTCTCCATCAACGGCACGAAGCTCACGGTGAACTCCGGCAAGGGCATCGACTCGATCACCCCGGACGAGTTCAAGAAGCTGATCGCCGCGAACCTGAAGTAGCGGGCCGGGCGGCCGGGTCGGATCTAGACCTGCTCCTCCGCGGCAGCCTTGGCCTTCTCGTCCAGCTGGTCCCCGTAGCCGCCGGCCGTCCAGACGTGGTGGCGGAACCGCTCGGGCGTCGCCACACCCGCCCAAGGTCCGCCGGAGGGGAAGAACACCCCGTCGCACTCGGAGCAGAACCGGGCCCCCGCGGCGGCCCCGGCAGCCCGGTCGGCGCCGGCCCGCACCCGCCGCTTGTCCTTGCCCTCGCTCCGGATCACGGCAACCGTCCCGACCATCACGAGCAGCGCGGCGACGATCCCGGCCGGCAGCAGCCACGGCCAGCCCCGGTCGTCGGCGTAGTACGCACCCCCGCAGGCGACCAGCCCGGCGATCACGGTGCCCTCGACGAAGTTCGCACAGCCGTCACCCGTCGTGTTCGGAGCCAGGGCCAGCCGTATCTGGTCCTTGCCCCGCCGCACCTCGGCCACCGGGACGGTGTCCCCCGTCCCACAGCCGGGGCACATCACCGGACCGCCGTGCGCTTCCCCGTTGTTCGTCATGGGCCCCATCATGACGTTCCCCTGGCCAACGGCCGCGGCCAGGCGTCTCCTCCGGCCCTGATCGGCCGGTCGCGGAAGCGCGGGACGAGGGGGCCACTGCCCGTGGCCCCCTCGCATTCCGTTTGCGCTTCGGCCTGCTTCAGCCCAGCAGGGCTCTGACCGCCGTGATGACCGGGACTCCGGCTTCTCCGATCAGCGTCGCAATTCCGGAGAAGGTCGCGAGGATCCTACGGAATCTCGCCTCGGGGGGATTCCCCCCGAGTTCCTCCACCGCCGCGTCGACTTCCGCCCGGTCGCTTTCGCCCAGGTGCTGCCTCATCGCCCGGACTTCTTCGAGGAGCCTTTCCAGCGCGGAGGCCTCCGGCGCGCCTCCGCCGACGTATTTGCCTCCGGCCACGATGTCCCCGGATCCCGAGTGCGTGGCCTTTCCGATGCCTCCGGCACCGGTCACCGTGTACTGGTCGCCGGCCATCATCGACCGCCTCCCCGGATGTCGCCGGAGCCGCTGTGCTGGGCCTGCCCGATGGCCCCGGCTCCGTAGACCTTGAACTGGTCGCCCATCACCGCTTCCTTGATGTTGATCGTCACCGGGGCGGCGTCCGGCCGGCCGATGGCCTTGGTGATCTCGTAGACGAGGTTCTCGATCTCGGCGCGGTCCAGGGACCACACGGCCTCGCGCTGGATGCCCGAGGTGTTGAGGACGAGGCCGTACACCGGAGGCGTCCCGATCACCTTCACGAGCTGCCACACCAGCAGCCCGAGGACGGCGACCACAATGATTCCGGCCACGTTCCCGAAGACGGCCACCGCAATGGCTCCCAGGACGATGCAGAGCAACGCCCGGCGGATGAACGTGCGCCAGGCCGCTCCCTTGTCCACCTCCAATACGCGCTGCCCCACGTGGGAGATGTTGTGCAACGGATAAGCCTCACCGTCGACCCACAGCACCCCCTCTTGCACACGCACTTGCACCGTCGTATTACTACCCGCCATTTCGCGCCCCCCTGGCTCTTTTTGGCGTTGACGGCTCGAAGTGTAGGACGGGTCCGACCGGCCAAGTAGGGATTGGACCATTTCGACGTAGTCATGATCCATTCGGCATTCCGCTTGACCCGGAGACCGACTGGATGCTCGTCGCCCGCGTACGGAGATCCGCTGCGGGTAGTGAGGGGTGGACCCGTAGCCTCCGGGGATGCCTCTCCACCAGAGCGGGGTCTCGAAGCAAGGCTGGAGGTCGTGCGCTACTTCAACGACGACCGGCAGGACGAGGCCGGGCAGCCGCAGGAGAGGGACCGGCACAACCTCTTCGGCTGGGCACTCGACCGCGAAGCGATCGCGTTTCTCGCCGCTACCGGCGCTTATCTGGACGTCGATGAGTACGACATGACCCCTTCCCCGCCATCGGCCTGAGCACCGGTGCGGTGCTCGGCACCTTCGGTGCGGGTCGCGGCCCGGGTACCGGGCCAGGTCGGCCGGCGGGGTCTCGGTCCCGAAGACCTTGAAGGCGACGGCGCACGACTCGGCCGCGGCCGCCTCGCTCGTACGGAGGTAGTCCGGGTCGTCGCTCCGGCGCGCCCGCAGCTGCGGCGGAGCCGTCGAGGTCCGTACGGACGGCCTCCCTGGTCAGTGGCGCCCGCGGTGGGGCCGTTTGTGCAGGTCGGCGTGGGTTTTGGTGGGGGCCAACCGCCGTGACAGTCCGGTGACATGGAGCAGACACTTCGCCTACACAGGCTCCGTAATTTTCTTCTTGCAGCCCCGCCAAGCCCCGACAGTCGAAAGTCCGTCCGGCAGAGGAGGTGCCGTGCCTCTTCCCTCATCCGCCCTTTGCCATCACGGAGTACTCCATGTCGATCCGCACCCGCTCCCGCCGTCAGACCCTCCTCCGCTCCGCCGTCGCCACCGCCGCCCTCGCGGGGGCCCTGTTCGCGCCGGGCACCGCCTTCGCGGCCGACGCACCGAAGGCCGACGCCCCCAAGGCGGACGCCCCCAAGACCGTGGCTCCCAAGGCCGATGCGGCGGGGCAGGGGCTGGGCGGGGAGCTCGTCAAGCACCTGGTCCTGGCCAACGGCACCAAGGCGGACCTGTGGCAGCGGGGCAAGGGCTCGTACTGGCTGGACGTCTACAACGAGAACAGCAGCCAGCTCGGCAGCCTCCGCGTCGGCGGTCAGGGTGAGCAGGCGGAGGACGGCGACCAGATCGCCGGCATGTGGGTCGTCCTGAACGGCAAGGGCCAGGTCCAGTCCTGGAAGAACCCGGGGTCCGGGCGCTTCGCGCAGGGCGGCAGCGAGACCCGGCAGGGCTGCACGGTGACCCGGCACATGTCCACCCCCCTCGTCGGCGTCAGCCTGGAGATCTCCAACGGCCCCGCGGGCCCGGTCGCGAAGCTCATCGACGCGAAGGGGTCCCGGACCCTCGCCACGCTCACCCCGGCCAACCCGGTCGGCCTGGCCGGCGGCGTCCGCATCAAGGAGGCCTGGGAGCCGACGGCGCGTCAGCTTCAGGTGCACGTCGCCGACGGCGTGGTCCCGTGGCTGGGCGTCAGCTTCCCGGCCCCCCTCAAGGACTGCGGCGTCAAGCCCTCCACCCCGGCGGCCAAGCCCTCCGCCGCCCCGAAGCCCGCGGTCTCCGCCCACGGGGGCGCGCAGACCGTCGTGGTCCCCAAGGGCGGCGTGGCGGCCGGTGCCGAGGTGGCCGGCTCCACCAACAGCACGTCCGCGTGGATCGCGGCCGGAGCGGGTTCCGCGGTGCTCGGCGCCGGCGGTTTCCTCCTGCTCCGCCGCCGCTCGGCCCAGCAGCGCTGAGCTCCCGCTCGGCCCGGCAGCGCCGGGCCCAACCTGCCGCCCCCGTGAGGCCCCCCGGCCTCACGGGGGCTTCCGGGGTGCTCCGGGGGCTCCTGGCGGCTTCCGGGGGCTTCGGCCCGTCCGTAAGCCGGCTGGGAGGGATGCCACGGGGGTGCGACCCTCGCAGCCACCGGCCGGACCGGCCGGCCAGCGGCCCCCGGAGCACCCTGGCCCGCCCGGCTCCGCTACCCGCCCGGCTCCGCTACCCGCCCAGCTCCGCTCCCCGTACGGCCCGCTCCCCGTACAGCTCCTCGATCTCGTGCGCGTACCGCTCCGCCACCGCCCGGCGGCGGAGCTTCAGGGTCGGGGTGAGGGTGCCCGCCTCCACGGTGAACTCCCCGGGCAGGACGCGGAAGGCGCGGACGCGGGCCGGGCGGGAGACCGTGGCGTTGGCCGCCTCGACCGCTTCCGCGACGAGGGCCCGTACGGCGGGGTGCTCGCCGGGGGCGGCCGGGTCCAGGGTCACCGCTTCGCGGGCCGCCCAGGCGGCGATCTCCTCCGCGTCCAGGGTGATCAGGGCGACCGGGTGCGGGCGGCGGTCGCCGATCATGACCGCGCGCGAGACGTAGCGGGAGCGCTGGACGGCGAACTCCAGCTCGGTGGGGGTGATGTTCTTGCCCGCCGAGGTGATGATCAGCTCCTTCTTGCGGCCGGTGATGGAGAGGTAGCCGTCCTGGTCGAACTCCCCCAGGTCACCGGTGTGCAGCCAGCCGTCCGGGTCGAGCGCCTCGGCCGTGGCCGTGTCGTTGGCGTGGTACCCGGGGAAGATCATCGGGCCGCGGGCCAGGACCTCCCCGTCCTCCGCGATGCGGACCTCGCAGCCGGCGATCGGGCGGCCCACCGATCCGTAGCGGATCCCGTCCGGGTGGTTGAGGCTGATGACCCCGCCCGACTCCGTCATGCCGTAGCCCTCGAAGACCGTGATCCCGCAGGCCCGCAGGAAGTCGAGGGTGGCCGGGGCGATCGGGGCGCCGCCCGTCAGCGCCCATTTCAGGCGCCCCCCGAAGGCACCCCTGACCAGGGAGTACAAAGTCTTCTCGGCAGCCTCGTACGCGGGGCGGTCCGCGTCCGGAAGGCGTCCCTCCGAGGCCAGCACCCCGAGGCGGACCGCCTCGGCGAAGCGGCCGGTGCCGCCCTCCTGGGACTCGGCGAGGGACAGGACCACGGAGTGCAGCTTCTCGAACAGCCGCGGTACGGACGGCAGATGGGTCGGCCGGGCCTCGGCGAGCTCCCCGATGACGTCCTCGATGCGGCCGCCGAAGTAGCAGAGCTCCCCGCCCTCCAGGAGAGTGGTGAACTGGATCAGCTGGGCCAGCAAGTGGGCGAGGGGGAGGTAGAGGTACGTGGAATCCCCGGGACCGCCCTTGATCAGGGGGAGGGTGGCGTCCTGGATGGCGCCGAGGTTGGCGTGCGTGAGGCGGCACCCCTTGGGCAGGCCGGTGGTGCCCGAGGTGTAGACGATGGAGGCGTCGGCCGAAGGGTCCACCGCCGCGGCCCGGGCGAGGAGTTCGGCTTCCGGCGCCGGGCCGGGGAGGGCGCGCAGCCCGTCCATCTCCACCACCGCGCGCAGCCCCGGGAGCTTCGGGCGCAGCGCCTCCACCCGCGCCGCCTGCGCGGGGTCGTCGCAGACGGCCACCACGGCGGCGGAGTCCGACAGCACCCAGGCGAGCTCCTCCTCCCCCGCCGTCGGGTACACCGGCACGAGGACGGCCCCCGCGGCGAGGACCCCGAAGTGGGTGTACGTCCACTCCGGGCGGGTCTCCGCGAGCACCGCGACGCGCTCACCGGGGGCGACCCCGAGCCCCAGCAGTGCGCACCCGGACTCCCGTACCCGGGCGCGCAGTTGACCGTAGGAGACGGTGTCCCAGCCGCCGGGGCCTGCGCCCTTGTGGCGCAGGGCGGTCTCGGCCGCGTACCGCTCGCCCGTCCACTCGGTGAACACCGCCAGCGTGCGCGGCCGCACCGCGCCGCCGGCCTCGCTCCCGCTCATCGGGCCCATCGGGCTCACCGGGTCCATCGGGTCCATCGGGCTCATCGCGCTCGCCTCCCCCTCGGGTCGTACCGATGACGCTAGGCACCGCAGAGGCGTCCGCGGCATGACCGGAAGCGTCACCCCCGCTGACCTCAGCGCTCATTGCGGCTACCGTCGGACCCATGGGGAGGCGGACGGTCACCGTGCACCACGTGCGTGCCGTGCTCGCGGGGGCGCGCGGCAGCGGGCTCGACACCGTGCCCCTGCTCCAGGAGGCGCAGATTCCGCCGCTGCTGCTGGGCGACGACCGGGCCCGGGTCACGCCCGCGCAGTTCGCCCGGCTGTTCCGGGCGCTGTACCGGGCCACGCAGGACGAGTTCCTGGGCCTGTCGACCGTCCCCAGCCGGCCCGGGACCTTCGCGATGATGTGCAGGGCCGCGCTGGGCTGCCGCGATCTCGGGGCGGCGGTGGAACGCTCCGCGACCTTCTACGGGCTGTTCCCGGGCGGGCCGGAGCTGGCGCTCGAAGTCGAGGGCGGGCAGGCGTGGTTCGCGGTGCGCAACGAGTTCGCGCGGGACGAGGAGCGCTTCCTCACCGAGTGCGTGCTCGCCATCTGGCACCGGCTGAGCAGCTGGCTGATCGGCCGGCGCATCCCCCTGGCCCACGCCTCCTTCGCGTATCCGGCGCCCCCGCACGAGGAGGAGTACGAGCTGCTCTTCGACTGCCCGGTCCGCTTCGGCGAGGCGCGCACGGGCGCGGCCGTGGCCTTCGACGCGCACTGGCTGACGGCACCGCTCGTACGGGACGAGGCCGCGCTCGACGCGATGCTGCGGCGGGCCCCCTTCGACCTGCTGTCCCGGCCGGCGTACGGGACCACGGTCGCGGAGCAGGTCCGCCGGACCCTGACCCAGGCCCTGCACGGCTCGCCGCGGCTGCCGGAACTGGGCGAGGTGGCGGCGCGCCTGGCGGTGTCCCCGGCGACGCTGCGGCGGCGGCTCCAGCAGGAGGGCACGTCCTTCCAGCAGCTGAAGGACCACGTGCGGCGTGATGCGGCGATCGCCGGCCTGGCGGAGAGCCGCGAACCCATCGCGGAGCTGGCGGCCCGGCTGGGCTTCTCGGAGGACACGGCCTTCCACCGCGCCTTCCGCCGCTGGACGGGCACCACCCCGGGGGCGTACCGCATCGCGTCGGGCGGCTGAGGCGCGCGCCGGCGCCGGCGGGCCGGGCCTCTCCAGCCGGGCGCGCCGGGACTAGCGAGTCGCGCCCGGGACCTGGAGGGCCGCGCCCGGGACTAGCGGGTCGCGCCCGGGACCTGGAGGGTGAACAGGCCGCATTCGCAGCCGCCGTTGCCGGTGGCGCAGGAGCCCTTCGGCGTCGTGGTGACCGGCGCCTGGGCGGCCGGGGCCGGGGCGGAGCAGCCCGTGGGGGCGGCTTCGGCGCAGGTGTTGCCGGCGCAGGAGCGGCAGGCGTTCATCTCGCAGCTGCGGCAGGCGGAGGCCGGGGCGTTGCAGCCGCGGCAGGCGCTGACGGCGCACGTGGCGCAGGCCGCGCCGGCCACGTCGCAGGAGGTGCAGGCGTTCATCTCGCACGCGGTGCAGGCGGTGGCGGGGGCGGTGCAGCCGCGGCAGGCACTGACCCCGCAGGACACGCAGAGCTGCGTACCGCTGCCGCAGCCGCCGCGTTCGGTCCGCTCGCCGCAGGCGCAGGCACGGGCTCCGCGGGTGCCCGGGGCGGACCGGCCGTCGCGGCGGACCGTGCCGGTGTCGGCGACGCGCAGGGCGGTGCGCAGGGTGGGGGCGGGACCCCGGTGGATGACCCGACGCTTGGCCGTCTGTCGCACTGCCGCGTTCATCTGGTGCCTCCTGGGCGGGGTGGGAATCGCTTTCCGAGGCGGACTCTAACAATTAACTCGTATATGAATGCAAATCGGTACGATAGAAGAAAGGCTTGCCTTCCCTAAGAAGGCAAGCTTTTCTTGGCGATTGGGCGAGCCATTACCCACTCTGGATCCATTCGATTAGCAAATGGATGGTGCGACTAGGCCCAGCCCAGCAGCTCCAGGAGCCGGCCCACCGCCTCGATGATCGGCCGCCCGACCTCGCCCGCGAGGGTGGCCAGGCCCAGGACGGCCATCAGGGCTCCGTGCCGCGCCTCCGGACCGCTGTCCGGGGAGACGATCACCGGCAGGTTGGTGTCGATGGTGCCCGCACCGGCCGGGGTGACCTGCGGGCGGAGCTCCAGGAGCAGCCGCTCCAGCTGCTGGATCGCCTCCTGCGGGGTAGTGGGTGCCACCGGCTGGCCTCCGATGGTCGGGGACTGGTTCTTGACGATCCCGATGTTGCGCTCGCCGTTCACGGTGACGTTGTCGCCGTAGTGGTACGAGGTGCTGCTGCCCTGGCCGCCGGCACTGTCCGTCGTCATTTCTTCACCACTCCGATGTTTCCCGAGCCGTTGATGTTCGCGGTGTCGCCGACGTGGACGTAGTGCCCGATGTTCACCGTCGGCTGGGCCACGTAGAGGGAGAACTCCCTCTCCGGGTGTTCGATGGCGTCGACGATCCGCGCGACCAGCCTCCGCAGCTCGGCCCGGTCCCCCAGGGTCACCACCGCGCTGGGCGCACCGGAGGTTTCCACGCTCATGACGTACAGGTCGGGCTTGTTCAGCCGGCGCACGAGGGCCGAGACGAGAAAGGCCACCGGGACGGCGGCGGCGAGCATGCCGGGCGGGTTGCCGGCCCTGCTGAACGCCACGAAGAGCACCACCAGCAGCAGGATCCACGGCAGGAAGGTGGCGACGGCCTTCTTGCGGTCCGGACTGAGCACGAAGGTGTGCACCCGGACGACGTTGTGCAGCGGATAGACCGCCTCCCCCACCCACAACAGGCGGTTGCTGACCCGCAGTACGAGGTCGGGTGCGGCGAACTCCTCCGTACGCGACTTCGGTTGGGGGGGTCGGATCCGGCACCCACAGCGGGGTCAGCGGCGGCGGAGGCTGGAAGGACGCCTGCTGCGACGCCTGCTGCGACGGCTGGGGCGGTGGCTGCTGCGGCGGTGGCTGCGACGACTGGGACGGAGGCTGGTGGGACGGAGGGTGGTGGGGTTGCTGCTGCGGGAGCGGCGGTACCGTCACGTCCTCACCACCCCGGTGTTGCCCACGCCGCCGTAGACGTTCACGTTGTCGCCGAGGTGGTAGCTCTTCAGGTTGATGTCCACCCGGTCCATGCGGAGGGAGAACTCCGTCTCCGGGTGGTCGATGGCGTGCACCACGTGCTGGACGACCGCGTCCAGCTGGCTCGCGTCCGGCATCGTCACCAGCGCGAGCGACGCACTGGCCACCTCCACGACCATGACGTGCAGGTCCGGCCTGCTCAGCCGGTAGACGAGCAGGACCACGAGGGCGATCCCCCCGATGAACCCGACGCCCCACAGCGCCTCGGCGGTGGAGCCCGCGCCGTCCTCGTAGCCGTAGTCGCCGTACGAGGAACTCGGGCCGTCGTCGCTGAACTGCGCCAGCAGGGCGCAGAACACGGCCAGGACGGCCCCCCAGATCAGGAACCGGACGACGGCCTTCGCCCGGTCGGGCGTCAGGACGGCGGTCTGCACGCGCACGATGTTGTGCAGCGGATAGGCGGCGGGCCCCACCCACAGCAGCCGCCTGCTGATCCGCAGCTGGACGCCGCGCGCCCCCGCGCTCGGCGGCAGGGGCGGGAGGGGCGGCAGGGCCGCCTGCCGCGGTGGGTGTGCGGGTGGTGGTGGCGGTGGTGGTGCTGCGACCCCGTTGGATTCCATGGCTCCCCCAGTCGAACGCGCAGCCGACGGAGACTGCGCGGGGAACCATTAAGCACCCGGACCCCCGACTGCGTAAGCGTCAATTACTCGTCAACTCATCATTGGGCAAAGTGAGTTGAGATCATTCGACCTTCCGGCGGGATCGTCGCCGCCCCGGCATCGCCGCCGCGATCGCCACAACTCCCCCACATGGCGCGTCCATGCCCAGCCCGCTGGTCCGCATGGCTGAAATCCGCCCGGCGCGGCGCGCGTTCGTCCCGCATCCGCGGTCACGGCGACAAGGTGAGCGGCGCGGCAGGGATGCGGCCCCGGGTCAGGAAAGCTGAGCTGTGCGGTCAGCGACGTTCCTACCGGTCGGTCACTACCTTCTCCTCACCTACCACCCCCACCCGGACCCTTGGGAGAGCCGCCCCATGCGCATCCGAAGCTCAGCACTCGCCGCAGTGGCCGCCCTGGCCCTCTCGGCCGCGATCCCCACCACCGCCACCGCCCAGGCCGCCACGCAGGCCGCCGCCCAGGCCACCACGCAGGCCGCCGCACGAGAAGGGGCCGCAGCCCGCCCCGGCGACATCGTCAGCAGTGCGCCGTCCGCGTTCCACCCGCTGCCGGGCCAGCCCACGAACACCAAGGCCTGGAAGATCCACTACAACTCGACCACCGCCGACGGAGCCCCGAACGTGGTCTCCGGCACCGTCATCGTCCCGCAGGACGGCCGCACCGGCCCGCGCCCCCTGATCACGTACGCCGTCGGCACCGTCGGCATGGGCGACTCCTGCGCGCCGAGCAACAACCTCCCGTACGGCACCGCCCTGGAGGCCAACCTCATCCAGCAGCTCACCCTGCGCGGCTGGGCCGTCGTCGTCACCGACTACGAGGGCCTCGGCACCCCCGGCGTGCACACCTACACCGTCGGCCCCTCCGCCGGCCACGCCGTCCTCGACGCCGCCCGCGCGGCCACCCGCCTCCCCGAGGCCGGGCTGTCCGCCACGACGCCCGTCGGCATCATGGGGTACTCCCAGGGTGGCCAGGCCAGCAGCTGGGCGGCCGAGCTGCAGGGCTCGTACGCACCGGAGTTGCAGGTCAAGGGCACCGCGACGGGCGGCGTTCCGGCCGACCTGCTGAAGGTGGCCGACTTCAACAACGGCTCCTACGGCTCCGGCCTCATCTTCATGGCCGCCGCCGGCCAGGACGCGGCCTTCCCGGAACTGAAGCTCGACTCCTACCTCAACCCCGCGGGCAAGCTCCTGGTCGGCGCCATGAAGGACAACTGCGTCGCGATCGACTCCATCGCCGGCTCCTTCAAGCGGATCTCCGACCTGACCACCCGCAACCCGCTCGCGCAGCCCGACTGGCAGGCCCGGCTGAACCAGAGCAAGCTCGGGCGCACCGCCCCGGCCGCGCCCGTGTACCAGTACCACGCGCTCGGCGACGAGCTCATCCCGTACGCCGTCGGCAGCCGGCTGCGCTCCGACTGGTGCGCGCGGGGCGCGAACGTCGAGTTCGACACCATCTGGATCGGTGAGCACGTCAGCGGGGTCATCACCCAGTCCCTGGCGGCGGGCAACTGGCTCGCGGACCGCTTCGCGGGCCGCTCCGCACGCCCCAACTGCTGACCACCCGGCCATCCGGCCTGGCGGGCGGCTACTTGCCGGCCAGGCCGAGGTTGGCGCCGGAGCGCAGGTCCGGGAAGCCCTGGGCGAGGACGGCCCCCGCCGCCAGGCACGCCTGGCGGTCCGGTGCGTCCGCCGGGTTCTTCGCGCAGCCCAGCTCCTGATACCTGACGGCGGCCTTCTGGACCTTCTGCGCCGCCGAGGTCAGCGTGGCGAACCCCGGACGGCCGCCGATCGTGGTCAGGGCAAAGGCCGCGTCCTCGTCCGTCGCCCCGGCCGCGTCCGCGCACTCCTGGGTGAACAGCCTGGCCGAACCCGCCGAGCAGGGCGATCCGCTGCCGGAGCCGAACCGGTCCTCGTCCAGGGTGAGTCGCGCCCCCAGAAGGGATTTGACCTCCTCGGCGACGGCCGCCTTCCCGGACGCCGGGGCTCCGGAGGCGCCCGCCGAAGGGGCGGCCTCCACGCTCATACCGCTGCCCCCGGCACTGCCGTCGATGCCGTCACCGCCACCCGCAGCGGCGTCACCGCCACCGCCGCCGCCACTGCTGCACCCGGCGAACAGTGCGATCCCGGCCACGGCGCCGCAGGCTGCCCACCACACCTTTTTCCGCACCACGCGTCGTTCCCCCCACCGTCGGACATCGAGCGCGTCACCCTAACCCCGCACCGATCAGGAGTCCCCGGCGGGGCAGGAGCGCGTCCCGGAGGGCAGCCGGCCGTCGATCAGGAAGTGGTCCACGTACCCCTGTACGCAGCGCGAGGCGACGTACCCGGTGTGCCCGTCGCCCTTGTAGTCCACGATCACGGTGTTGCCGAGCCGCTTCGCCGTCTCCTCCGTCCACTCGTACGGGGTGGCCGGATCCCCGCGGGTACCGACGAGCAGGATCCGCGGGATCCCTGCGGGGCGGTCGATGCCGCGGATGAAATCGGTGCCGGCCGGGCGCCCGTAGCAGGCCAGCGCCGTCATCAGCTGACGCGGCCCGAAGATCGGCGAGGCGGCCAGGAAGACCGGCTGGAGCGCCTCCAGCTCCTGCGCGACGGCCACCGGGGAGGCCTTGGCGTCGCCGCGGTCCGGGTCGTCGGCGCAGTTCACGGCGACGAGCGCGGCGGAGGCGTTGTCGGGGGGCACGGCGACGGCCCCGGCGACCTCCTCGCGGGGCGGCGGCGGCTCCTGCGGACCGCCGAGCTGCATCAGCCCCACCGGGTCCCCGTTGCGCACGACCAGGGCGAGCGCGTCCGCGAGGTCGGGCCACGCCTTCTGCGAGTACAGGGCGACCCCGATGGCGTCGGCCACGTCCTGCCCGGTGAAGCGCAGTCCGCCCTCGCCGGTCAGCGGGGTTGCGTCCAAGCGGGTGACGAGGGCCCGGACCTTCTCCTTGGCGGTACGGGTGTTCGTGCCGTAGACGCAGTCCTGCCGGTGGGCGCACCAGACGAGGAAGTTGTCCAGGGCCCGCTGCTGGCCGACCGCCGACAGCAGGGCCTGCTCGGCGAGCGGCTCGGTGAGGGTGTCGACCCCGTCGAGGACCATGCGGCCGGTGCGGTGCGGGAACAGGGCGGCGTAGACCGCGCCGAGGCGGGTGCCGTAGGAGAACCCGAGGTAGTCGAGCCGGTCCTCGCCGAGGGCCTGGCGCAGCAGGTCCATGTCGCGGGCCACGCTGACGGTGCCGACGTACGGGAGCACCTGCCCGGAGTCGAGCGCGCAGCGCTGGGCGACGGCGCGGAGGGCGGCGAGCTCGGCGGCGGGCCCCGCGGGGGCCGCGCCTCCCTCCGGGGCGCTTCCGCCGCAGGTGACGGGGGCGCTGCGGCCGACGCCGCGGGGGTCGAAGGCGACGAGGTCGTAGCGCTTGTTGAGCTCCGCGAAGGCGTTGGGGTCGGTGGCGAGGGTGGAGACGCCGGGGGCGCCGGGGCCGCCGAAGTTCAGGACGAGGGAGCCGATGCGTTTGGCGCGGGGGCCGGTGGCGGGGAGCTGCGCGAGGGCGATGCGGACCGTGCCCTTGGCGGCGGCCCTGCCCTTGGCTTCGTAGTCGAGCGGCACGGTGAGGGTGCCGCAGCGCATGCCGTCGGGCACGGGCTTCTCGGGGCACGTGCCCCACTCGATCCCCGTGGGCGCGGGGGCCCGCCCGGGTGCCGGGCCCGGCGCAGCGGCGAGCAGGGCGCCGGCGGCCAGGGCGGTGCCGAGGGCTCCGGCGGCTATTCGGGTACGAGCCCGCGCAGCCGAGCGGGCTCCGGAACGGGAACGGTGCACTGCACCCTCCTGGAGCGGCCCCCCGGACCAGTGAGCCCCACCCTAAGCGCGCCCCCCGCCCCCCCGCCCCGCGAGCCGCTCACCCATCCGGCCCCTTGACGCCCGAGCCCGACACCGCTGCGCGGGGCCTGTCCCCTACCCGCCCTTCGCCCGTTCCCCGGGCTCCGCCCGGACCCCTTCTGGGGCTCCGCCCCGGACCCCGCTCCTCAAACGCCGGAGGGGCTGGATTGTGCCGCTGCGCGGCACACCCCCCCGCCCCGCCCACCCCCCCCCCACCCCCCCCAACCCCCCCCCCCCCCGGCGTTTGAGGCGCGGGGGCCCGGGGGCTGGCCCCCGGCAACGGCGCCGCACCCGGCAACGGGTCCGGGCGCAGCCCGGGGAACGGTGGAAGGGCGGGTAGGGGACCCAGCCCCGCAGGGCCCACCACGCCGGCGGCCGGGGCCGGGGGGCCGGAGGGCTCAGGCCCCCCGGTACAGGGAGTCGATCTCCCGTGCGTAGTCCCGCGCGACCGCCCCCCTCTTCAGCTTCAGCGAAGGCGTCAAGTGCCCCCGCTCCTCCGAAAAGTCACCCTCCAGCACCACGAACCGCCGGATCGACTCCGCCCTCGACACGAGCCGGTTCGCCTCGTCCACCGCCCGCTGGAGGTCCGCCCGCAGTTCCTCGTCGGCCACCAGCTCCCTGATCGGCACGCCCACCTTCTTGTGCATCTGCCGCCAGTGCTGGAGCCCTTCCGGTTCCAGGGTGATCAGCGCGGTGACGTAGGGCCGGTTGTCGCCGACGACCATGCACTGGCCGACCAGCGGGTGGGCCCGTAGCCAGTCCTCCAGGGGGGCGGGGGCCACGTTCTTGCCGCCGGAGGTGATGATCAGGTCCTTCTTCCGGCCGGTGATCGTCAGGTACCCGTCCTCGTCGAGCTCCCCGATGTCCCCCGTGGACAGCCAGTGCTCGCCGCCCACCGCCACCCCGCTGTTCCAGTACCCCGCGAACACGTGCGGCCCCCGCAACAGCACCTCCCCGTCGTCGGCGATCCGTACCGCCGTCCCGGGCAGCGGCCACCCGACCGTGCCCAGCCGGGGCCTCAGCGGCGGGGTGACGGTCGCGGCCGCGGTCGTCTCGGTGAGCCCGTAGCCCTCGAAGACCTCGATGCCCGCGCCCGTGTAGAACGCGGCGAGGCGCCGGCCGAGCGGGGAGCCGCCGCTGAGGATGTACCGCACGCGCCCGCCCAGCGCCGCGCGGATCCGCCGGTACACGAGCGGTTCGTACAGGGCCCGGGCCAGCCGCAGGCCCAGCCCGGGCCGCTTGCCCTCGGCCAGCTCGCCGAAGCTGCGGGCGATGCGCGCCGCCCGGTCGAAGGAGGAGGCCCGGCCCATCGTCTCGGCGGTCGCCCGGGCGGTGTTGTAGACCTTTTCCAGGACGTACGGGATCGCCAGCAGGAACGTCGGCCGGAAGGCGGCCAGGTCGGCGAGGAGGTCCTCGCCGCGGATGCTCGGCGCGTGTCCAAGCTTCACCCGCGCCCGCATGCAGCCGACGGCCACCATCCGGCCGAAGACGTGCGACAGCGGCAGGAAGAGCAGGGTCGAGGCCGGGTCCTTGCTGACCGACTTGAAGACGGGGTGCAGCAGCTCCACCGAATTGTCCACCTCGGCGAAGAAGTTGGCGTGCGTCAGCACGCACCCCTTGGGCCGGCCCGTGGTCCCGGAGGTGTAGATCAGCGTCGCGACGGACTCCGGCGCGCATCCGGCCCGCCGGGCCGCCACGACCTCGTCGGGCACGTGCTCCCCGGCCTTGACCAGCCGGGCCACGGCCCCGGTGTCGAACTCCCAGAGGTGGCGCAGCCAGGGCAGGTTGGCCCGCTCCGAGCTGATGATCCGCGCCTGTGCGGTGTCCTCCACGGCGCAGGCGACGGCGCCCGAGTCCTGGATGATCCAGCGCGCCTGGATCGCGGAGGAGGTCGGGTACACCGGTACGGTGATCAGCCCGGCCGCCCAGCCCGCGAAGTCCAGCAGGGTCCACTCGTAGGTGGTCCGCGCCATGATGGCGAGCCGGTCGCCCGGCCGCAGCCCCTCGGCGATGAGCCCCTTGGCGACTGCCTGCACCTCGCGGGCGAACTCGGCGGCCGTGACGTCCCGCCAGGTCCCGTCCCGTTCCTTGCGGGCGAGTACGGGTTCCCGCGGCGCCTCCCGGGCATTGTCGAAGGGGATGTCCCCGAGGGACCCGCTGACCGGCACCGGTGCGAGCGGGGGCACCCACACCTGGCGGACCCGCCCCTCGACCACGGTCTTCACGGGCTCGACGGGCTTGGGGGAACTGACGGCCCTCACCAGGCTCGATTCGGCGGTCACGGCGTGCCTCCCTTGCCGGACGGAGTGTTACCGCCGGTAATTTACTCAGCGGTAACCACTCCTGAACACCCTTGTGCCCGGCCTTTCACCGTTGCTCCACGCCACGCGGCCCACACCCGCACTCCATGGGCACGAAAACCGCCCCGCCCGGATGCCAATCGGCACGGTCCCGTGGTGGCCGAGGGTGGCGCTGCGCCAGTGGCTGTGGACCTGGGCGGATGGCGGCAACGTCTGGGACGAGGCGCTGGCACAACCCGATTAGGGGCTGACCGGTGGCCGTCAGGCCATCGCCCTCAGGCGCCCTGGTTCCCGTACCCGCGCATCCGCAGGGAACGTACGGCGGGCAGCCCGATCAGGGTGTGCTCGAAGGCCCACTCGTGAGGTGTCAACGGGTACCAGGGGAACGACGGCAGGGGGTAGTCGTCGCGCAGCACCCCCGGCGGAAGCACCCCCGTGGCGGGCATGGGCGAGGTCTCGCCCGGGTGGACGAGGTAGGCCCAGATCCCGCTGTCCAGCGGCACCACGGCCCCGTCGTCGCCGGGCGGGCGCCAGGCCGCGCCCGTGAGGGGGTGGCGGGGGACGAGGAGGACGTCGGGGCGGGGTCGGGGCGTACCGATCCCCGGGCCGGCCAGCCCCACCGACCGGCCACCGGGGCCGACGGGGAGGTACCGGGCGACCGCGTGGCCGAGCAACTCGGCGACACGGCCGTCGGGAAGGGTCACGGGACTGCCGCCGGTGGCCACCACCAGGTGGGCAAGCGCAACCCCGACCGCCGCCTCCCAGCGACGGCTCCACGACCCGTCGGGTTCGACGGGCGGCACGCGGTGTTCGGCGCGCTCCAGGTCGTCCCAGCCGGGAGGCGGAACGGCGGGGAGCCCCGAGGGGCACCGTACGACCGCTTCGGGCTCCAGCCAGACCGTCTGCCACGATCCGCAGTCGTCCACACGGGTCGCCACGGCCCGCCCGCACCCCTCGCAGGCCAGGTTGGGACCGGCCCGCCCGTCCACTCCCCGGCAGTAGCCCTCGCACTTCTCCGGTATCAGGGCCATGGACCGGGAGTCACCGGGGGCGATGACGATCCTGTTCCGCGCACCGAAGGAGACGAAGTACGCCGGTGCGTACACGTCCTGGCGGGCGGCCAGCTCCTCGCCGACCTCCTCCCACGACCGCCACGGCGGTCCGGTGGGCCGGGGGTCGACGGCGTAGGCCGCGGGCTCCATCAGGGCGGGGTGGAGTTCCTCCCACCCTCCGTGGTGGGTGTGGACGGGGAGAGCGATCCGGGACACCGGCGCCGTCAGCTCCGTGCCGCACCCCGCGCACGCGAACACGTCCAAGCAGTTTCCCCTCGCCCCGGTTCCCCGCGGATTGTGTCCCGCGCCGGGGGGCGGTGCCACTGGATTTCGGCTTCACCGGATGTCGGCCTGGCCCAGGCTCGATGCCTCAGCCGCCGTTCCAGACCGTCACCGCGACTTCGAACTCGGCGGGACCGGGCACGGCGGTGACCGTCAAGTAGCCGAGGCGGCCGTTCTGCGTCCTCAGGCAGGCCATGTCCCCCGGCTGGACCGCGAGCGAGCGCCACGCCAGCAGCCCCTGCTTCGCGGCGCAGTCCTGGTAGCCCGGCGGCTTCACGCCCTCCCACGCCAGGATCGCGTGCCCCTCGATCTCGCCGGGGTGGCAGTCGCACTCCAGGCCGAGATCACCGAGGACCGCGTTCGAGGGCGGCACGCTGTCCAGCCACCAGCCGACCGGACCGCCGTTGCTGTAGAGCAGCAGATCTCCCGTCCAGCGCACCTTCGGAACCTGGGCCGGTTTCGACGGCTTCGGCGGGACCGGGACGCTCGACGAGGCCGGAGGCGCGGGGGAGGCAGAAGGTGGCGGATCCGTGGGCGACGGATGCCCCGACGCCGAAGGAACGGACGGGGGCGCGGCGGCGTCGCTTCCGGCGCTCTCCCCCTGACCGGCCTCGTTGTGGTCGTGACCGGCGCACTCGGCGCCACTGCTGCAGTTGTTCTGCGTGCCGATCTCCGTACCACCGCATCCCGCCAGAGCGAGAGCCAGCACAGCGCACGCCGCCAGCGCGGCACCTCTGACGGCCCCCGGTCTCCGTGCCCGCATCACCCCTTCCCGTTGATGTCGTGACCCGCGCACTGGGATGAGTTGCTGCAGTCGTTCTTGACGGCACCCTTGTCGGAGTTCGCAGTAAGGAACATCGCCGCCGCGGTGATCAGCGCGGCAACGATCGTGCCCATCACGGACAACACGGCGATCCACTGATTCCTGGTCAAACTGGCCACTATCCGTCCTCCCCCTCAGCGACTCCCCACGAGAAGAGCACTGTTCGAAACGCATCCGACGCGCGAATGGTTCCGTAATTCCCTTACACGAAGGGCGAGTTCGGGGATCAGCCGCCCTCAGGCGGCCGCCGCTGCCTCGGCCGGCGGGCAGGTGCGGCAGCGGCCCGGCTCGGGCGCTCTGAAGGCCCGGTCGCAGCCGTCGCAGTTCTGGAGCGGGTCCGGCCGCCGCCAGTCGCCCGCCACCCCCGCCGCCCCCGCTGCCAGCGGCCGCACCGGAGGCAGCGGCGGCGGGAGCAGGGCACGGAGCCGGTAGTCCAGTACGGAGGCCGCGTTGCGCAGCGGCTCGGGGAGCCCGGCGGACAGTGCCCGCTCGATGCCGTCGGGGTCCACCCCGCGCTCCAGCCAGGCCGATACGGCGGGCGCCAGCCGCGCGATGTCGCGCTCGGAGAGCAGCAGCCGGGGGTCCCGGCGCCGCAGCCCGGCGAGCACGGCGACCGCCTCGGGTTCGGGATCGCGTTCGGGATCGCGTTCGGGTTGCGACTCAGGTACGGGTACGGGTTGCGACTCAGGTACGGGTACGGGCGCGGGTTCGGGCTCCGGAGCGGGCACGGGCGCGGCGGTCGGCTCCGATTCCTGCTCCTGCCCCTGCCCTTGCTCCCGCTCCTCGACGGGCTCCGCCACGGGCTCCCCCTCCGGCGCCGGAGGCGACGAAGGTGTGTGCGGCGGGCCGCCGGAGGAGGATCCGGGCTTGTTGTACGAGTAGGTCCGCGTCACGACCCGCCCGTCCTCCAGGCGTTCGCGGCGCCGCGCCAGGTAGCCGTGCCGTTCCAGCTCCCGCAGGGCGGTACCGAGCCGGATCTCCCCCTCCGGGAAGCGCTCGGCGAGCGCCTTGATTCCGACGGGCGCACCGTCGGGCAGCGACTGAATGTACGCCGCGACCCCGATCGCCGTCGCCGACAGCTCGCGGTGCTGGAGGAGGTGGTTGCCGATCACCGTGTAGTGAGTCGCGTGCCACGTGTTGACGTGGATGACACCGGATCGGGGGGTCCCGGCCCGAACTCGGGTCGATGCGCGCGAGGGCGCGCTAGGGTGCTCAAGAGCCATGGGGAAGGTTGTGCTTCCTGCTTGGTCAGGCCCTCGACCGGGATGCCAGTCCCGCCGGGGGCCGTCTCATGTCTGGTGTTGTTGTCGGGGCGAGCATATGCCCGGCAACCAGTCTGAAATCCAGCCCAGTTGGCACAGTTCACCCGACCGAGCGACGAGGTCCGCGAGCGGGCCGGACGCGGACCGGTTGGGTTGGGTTGGTTGGTTTTTTCCACCGGTTCTTTGGTCTTTATGCGTCGCGCGCCGCCGGACCGCGGAGCCCCGCGACCCGGGTGCCGAGGCGGACCTCCGCCCACACCACCTTCAGCGGCGCCGGCCCCTCCCGTACCCCCCAGCGTTCCGCGAGCGCCTCGACCAGCGCGAGCCCGTGCCCCGCGTCGCGGATCCCCGGGATCCGGTCACTCCGTGCGTCCGCCACCTCGATGAGGAGCCGGCCGGGGGTGACGGTGAGAGCCAGCCGGAAGTCCCGCCCCGGGACCCGCCCGTGCGTGATGGCATTAGCCACGAGCTCGGCGGTGATCTGCGCGGGACCCTCGAAAGGGAGCCCCCAGGCACGGAGTTGCTCGACGGCGAGCATGCGGCCGAGGCGGGCGCCGCGCGGGGTGGCGGACAGCTGGACGTGGAAGTCCATGAGTTGAGTCATCACGTCACTCAGCGTGGCCGTCCGTGCGTACCGTGAGAAGCCGCACCAGCCGTACGTCCCGGGTTTGTCCGGCGCTTGTCCGGCCCTGTCCGGGCTGTCCGGCACCGCCCGACGGGTACGGGGCGCGGAGGACATCGGCTCGTCGGAGGTGGGCGCGCATGAGCGTGGACAGTGACGGTACGGAAGACGCGGGCTGGGACGTCGATCCCGAGGACGAACAGGGCGTGGCGGTGCTCTCCGCGCTCGGTCGTCAGCTCAAGGCATGGCGCGAACAGGCGGGCATCCGCGCGGCGGACTTCGGCCTGGCCATCGGATACGGGGAGGACCAGGTCCGCAAGGTCGAGGGCGGCAAGCGGATCCCGCGCCCCGAGTACCTGGACAGGGCGGACGAGGCCCTGGGCGCGGGCGGGAAGATCGCCGCGATGAAGGAGGACATGGAGACGGTCCGGTACCCGAAGAAGGTCCGAGACCTGAAGAAGCGCGAGAGCAAGGCCGTCGAGATCGGCACGTACAACAACCACAACATCTATGGTCTGTTGCAGACCGAGGAGTACGCACGGGCACTGTTTCGGACATCGCGCCCCGCATACACGCCCGACGAGATGGAACGCATGGTGTCCGGCCGCATGTCACGCCAGTCCATCTTCCAGCGGTCTCCCGGACCAGCGCTTAGCTTCGTCCAGGAAGAGGTCACGCTCCGCCGCCCGATCGGGGGCACAATGGTGCTTCGCCGACAACTCGAACACCTCTTGGAGGTAGTCCGGTTGCCGAACATCGAGTTCCAGGTGATGCCAACGGCCCGTGAGGACCATGCCGGCATGGAGGGGCTGATCGAGCTCCTGAAATTCGCCGACGGGTCGGCAGTGGGCCGCGCTGAAGGGGCGTTCTACGGACGCCCGGTCTCCGATCCCAAGCAGCTCCGAATCCTTGAGCTGCGCTATGGCATCATCCGAGCTCAGGCACTCACGCCCCAGGAATCACGGGCCTTCGTCGAGGAACTGCTGGGAGAAACATGATCCACCACCCCGAGTTGGACTGGTTCAAGAGCAGCTACAGCAGCAGCAGCGACGGCAACGACTGCGTCGAGGTGGCCCAAACCCCCTCCACCATCCACGTCCGCGACTCCAAGGACATCCACCAGCCTCACCTCACCCTCAACCCCCACGCCTGGGCCGACTTCGTCGCCTCGCACGCCCTTCCAGCGCTTCGTTCCTAGACTCCGCGCATGGACATCGTCACGTGCACCCAGTGCTCCGCCACCGGCCTCGAAATGGGGCTGCTGGACGACGCCTCCAGCCCCAGCGGGTTCACCCGCTGGGTCGAGGGCGAGCTGCGCACGGGGGCGTTCGGGCGGTTCATCAAGGGGAGGAAGCGGTTCCGCGTCGAGGCCGCCCGCTGCCCCCGGTGCGGGCACCTCGAACTGTTCGCCACCCAGCCCAGCGGCTGACCCGCGTATCAGGCGATCTCGATGCTGAACTGAGCGCCCAGTTCCTCGAAGCCCAACGCCGCTGCCACCCGCCGGGAGGCGGGCGGGCGGGCGCGCCACTGCGGCAGCAGCCCGGCGGCGAGGGCGTGGGCGACCGCGGCCGAGCCCGTCACCCGCGCCAGTCCGTGCCCCCGCGCCTGCGGAGCCGTCAGCACGCCGACATGGGCCACCTGCCCCGGCCAGGTCCGGAATCCGGCAGCGGCGACCAGCCGGCCGTGCCCGTCGCGTACGGCGAACACCGGTGAGGTGATCTCGTCGAGCGCGGCCTCACCCGCGTCCTCGGGGCCGGCCGCCCGCTCCAGGTCCCGTACGTTTGGATGACCGGCCGCCAGCCGCTCCACTCTCACCGCATCCGCCTCCACCGGCCGGAACCCGGACGGGGACACGTACGCCAGCGCCGCCGGCCCGAGCACCCGGGCCACCGGCAGGACCTCCCGTACGGACACACCATCCACGACGGCCTCCACCGGCAGCCCCTCCAGCGCGGCACGCACCAGCCCGGCCGCAGCGTCGTCCGGCGCGGTCACGAGCGCCGAGCCGCCCAGGGCCACCGCCCCGACCCAGCCGGCCGGACACAGCCCGGACCGCGGAGAGACCACCACCCGCACACCGCCCGGCGGCGGCGCGCACGCCACCGGCACCCCGGCCAGTTCCTCCCAGACCGCCCGGGCCCGCACGACCAACGGAATCACCAACGGATCCACCGTCACCCCCCTCCCCCGATCCTGCCCCCGCGGGCAGCCGCCCGCCGGGAATTCGGTTGGCCCGGCGGCCACCGTCCTCGCATCATCTCGGCATGGACGACACCCCGTACCAACTCCCAGTTCCCCTCACCGCGTTGCGCGCCAAGGCCGCCGAGGCGGGTTTCACGCTGTCCTGCGAGGACCGCACCGGCAGCCTCCTCGCGGTGCTCGCCGCCGCGCGGCCCGGGGGGCGGATCCTGGAGCTCGGCACCGGTGCGGGCGAGGGCGCCGCCTGGCTCCTCAGCGGCATGGACGGCGGCTCCCGCCTCACCACCGTCGAACTCGACGACACCGTCCAGGCCATCGCCCGGGAGGAACTCGGCTCCGACCAGCGGGTGACCTTCGTGGCCGGGGACGCCGGCGCGTGGCTGGACGGCTTCGAAGGTGCGCCCTTCGACCTCGTCTTCGCGGACACCTGGCCGGGCAAGTTCACCCACCTCGACCGGGCCCTGGAACTCGTGGCCCCCGGCGGGATCTACCTGATCGACGACCTGCTCCCCCAGCCGGGCTGGCCGCAGGAGCACGCGGCCTCCGTCGTACGCCTCCTGGCCGAGCTGGACGGCCGCGAGGACTTCCGCTGCGTCCGCCTGTCCTGGGCGAGCGGCCTGCTGATGGCGGTCCGGGTCACCTGACGCGTCCGCCCCCCTATCCCCCTCCCCACCTACCCGGCGGACTCCGCGAAGACCTCGCCCGTCACGTACACGGCGTCCCTCAGGAGCTCCTCGGTCACCCGGACCCCCGGGAGCCGCTCGGCGAGCGCGAACACCGCAGCCTTCTCGTCGACTCCGGGGTCCGGGTCACCCGACGGGTTCAAGCCGAGCTCGCTCAGTGCGCCGTTCAGCTCGTCGGGGGTGCTGCCGGCGCGGTCCGCCGGGGACTCGAAGGTCAGCCTCAGCTCCCCCGCCTCGTACCAGTGGAAGAAGTCCATGGGCTTCCCGCCGTTGCTCGTGTGCGAGACGGCCCGCGATCCAGCGGACAGGGCCTCCATGAACCGCGGCCGCGTGCCCACGTCCCCGCCGAACTCCATCACGAGGGTCCAGTCCCCTCCCTCGCCCGGCACGGCGAAGGCTCCCGCGAGGAAGGAGTCGGGCGAGTACCCGTATACGTCGAGGAGCTCGTCGTGCGCGGAGACCAGGCCGTCGAACCCTTCGCACACGTCCGCCGGTTCGGCACCCACCACCTCCAGCACCCGCGCCGGCGCGAGGCCCCGTACCAGCGTCAGGGTGTACCCGCCCTCCAGCGCGTACGCGAACAGCGAGGGCGAGGCCCGTATCCAGCCGTAGTCGGCCGCGGTGGCCGGGGCGCGGGAGGCGCCTGTGCCGCGGGGAGCGGGTGACGCATGAGAAGTGGCTTCGGTCATGCGCCGTATTCTCTCCGCGCCCACTGACAGCCGGGAGCAGGCTGTGCAGGGGTGGGCCCCTGTGGTGGGATGCGGACATGGAGGCCGTGCTGACCAGCTTGATCGCCGTCTCGGGAACCCTGCTGGGTTCGATCATCACCCTTGCCGTGCAGCGCCGGACGAGTGCGCAGGCGGAGGTCTTCGCCCGTTCCCGGCAGCTGCGGCAGGAACGCCTGACGACTTACAGCGCCTACGCGGGAGCGGTGACGGCCCTCAAGCAGGCCACGGTCGCCCTGTGGTTGCGCCTGCAGGAAGCTCCCGACGACCCCGGGACCCATGAAGCCTTCGCCGAGTGCGACCGGCTCGGCGCCGCCGCGGAGAACGCCCAGTTCCAAGTCCGCCTGCTCGCCAAGGAGCCCGCGCTCGTGGCCCTCGCCGTCTCGGCCTTCGATGCCGTGGGCCCCTGCGCACGGCATCCACCCCGGCCGAACTGGCCCGCCGCGAGCAGGACCTGCTGGACGCCCTCAACGCCTTCATGACCGCGGCCACCACCCAGATCCACTGATCCGTTGATCCAGTAGCCCAGTAGCCCGGTGATCCGCTGATCCCGCCGGCCCATTGACCCGCAGACACCATTGCCCCGCGGACGCACCGCAGCCCCCGCCCGGACGGGGGCGGAGGCTGCGGTGGGTGTGCGGGGTGCGGTGCGGGGTCAGGCGGAGACCAGGACCTTGTCCTTGTCCGCGGCCGCGTCGGAGTCCGCGTCGGCGGGCTCGGCCGGGGCCTCGTCCAGCGGGGAGCCGGAGGCGGTGGCGTAGGCGACCTTGTCCAGGATGCCTTCGCGGGCCGCGACGATGACCGGGACCAGCGCCTGGCCGGCCACGTTGGTGGCGGTGCGCATCATGTCGAGGATCGGGTCGATCGCCATCAGCAGGCCCACGCCCTCCAGCGGGAGGCCCAGCGTGGAGAGGGTCAGGGTCAGCATGACCGTGGCGCCGGTCAGGCCGGCCGTGGCGGCGGAGCCGACGACCGAGACGAAGGCGATCAGCAGGTAGTCGCCGATGCCGAGCTGCACGTCGAAGATCTGCGCGATGAAGATCGCGGCGAGCGCCGGGTAGATCGCGGCGCAGCCGTCCATCTTGGTGGTCGCGCCGAACGGGACGGCGAAGGAGGCGTACTCCTTCGGGACGCCGAGGCGCTCGGTGACCTTCTGGGTGACCGGCATGGTGCCGACCGAGGAGCGGGAGACGAAGGCCAGCTGGATGGCCGGCCAGGCGCCCTTGAAGAACTGGAGCGGGTTGACCTTGGCGACGCTCCACAGGAGCAGCGGGTACACACCGAACATCACGAGCGCGGAGCCGACGTACACGTCCACCGTGAAGGTGGCGTACTTGCCGAGCAGGTCCCAGCCGTAGGTGGCGATCGCGGTGCCGATGAGGCCGACGGTGCCGAGCGGGGCGAGGCGGATGACCCACCACAGCGCCTTCTGGAGCAGCTCCAGCACGGACTCGGCGAGGTTCAGCACCGGCTGGGCCTTGGTGCCGAGCTGGAGGGCGGCGATGCCGGCGACGGCGGCGAGGAAGACGATCTGCAGGACGTTCAGCTCGGTGAACGGCGTGATGATGTCGGTCGGCACGATGCCGGTCAGGAAGTCCAGCCAGGACCCGTGGCGCTTCGGCAGCTTGCCGTCCTGCGGGGTGAGGCCGGTGCCGGAGCCCGGGTTGGTGAGCAGGCCGATGGCGAGGCCGATGGCCACCGCGATCAGCGAGGTGATCATGAACCAGAGCAGCGTGCGCGAGGCGAGCCGCGCGGCGTTGTTGACCTTCCGGAGGTTCGTGATCGACACCAGGATGGCGAAGAAGACGAGCGGGGCGACGGCCAGCTTCAGGAGCTGGACGAAGATGTCGCCTATCTGCTCCAGGGTCGTACCGAGCCAGCTGATCTCCTGGCTGCGGGAGACCCAGCCGAGGAGAACGCCGAGCACGAGGCCGGTGACGATCTGGGCCCAGAAGGGGAACTTGAACGAGGACGACTTCTTCGCCGGGGCGGAGGCCTCGGCGGCAGGGGTCTGCGGTGACGCGGACACGGACACTCTCCGGGTGGATCTGCGGTTTCTGCGGTGGGGTGGTGGTGCGGTGCGGCAGCACCCGGAAAAGCCAAGAGCCGGGCGGGCGGGACCGCTGCTGTGCCAGGGCTGGTCGCGGGACTCAGCGACAACAGCAACAGGCCGCGGACGCGCGGCGGCAGAGGTCGACGTGCAGGCGCGCCACGAGCGGAACGCTCGGGGTCATCTGGGGCGCGGCTGTCGTCAACATGTTGAACACGCTAACACTTCACCTTTGGGAATCTCAAAGCCTCCCTTTGGGTCGACTTCGAGCGACGGGACGGCCGCAGACCGGAAACCCCTCCGAACCCCCCGCAAAACGCCGAAAGCCCCGGCATCACGGGCGGTGAGCCCGGTGCCGAGGCACTTCGGTGTGTGATGAAGCTAACTGCTCCGCAGGGAGCCGGCCCCGCCGAACTAGCGGGCGCGCGCGGCCTCGTCGACCGCGTCGTCCTCCTGGCTGCGGTTCGCGGCGAGCTTGTCCTTCGCGCCCGCGACGCGTCCGGCGATGGTCGCGGACATCTCGTCGCGCTGCTTGCGCAGCAGCACGAAGGAGAGCGGCGCGGAGAGCACGAGGGCCAGCAGCACCACCCAGGCGGGGTTGGCGTCCCCGAGACCGGAGGGCACCCAGCCCAGCCGGACGAGAAGGGCGACGAGGACGAGGCACCCGACGAAGATCCCCAGACGCATCGCGGTGTAACGGATCGTCGCGCTCGGCTTGAGGGACACGGTGACCCCTGCTCTCTGTGTCGTCCAGGTCGGATTCGTGCCCGTCCAGTGAAGCACGTCGGACCTACGGGCACGGGCGCCGGGGGTAGTGGACGGGCACCGGCTTCGGCGCGGGCGGTACTCGTCACCCCAGCGGCAGCAGCATCGTGATGTCGTCGCGGTCGTCCCCCGGGGCCACCCGGATCGCGTCGGGGACGCGGCCGACCTCCTTGTAGCCGCAGGCTGCGTAGAAGTGCTCGAGGCCCAGCCCCCCGCGGCAGCCGAGGCGGATCGCCTCGATGCCCTCCATCGTGCGGGCGGCGTCCGCGACGGCCTCCATCAGGGCGCGGCCGGCGCCGCGGCCCTGGAGGGCGGGGTCGACCATGACGGTGTAGACCCAGACCCAGTGCTGCTGCAGCCGGTGCCGGTTGGGGGCCAGCACCGCGGTGGCCCGCAGCCGGCCGGTGGCGTCGCGCCCCAGGAGCAGGCGGCTGCGGCCCTCGGCGGCCGCGGCGAGGTGTTCGGCGACCTCCGGGCGGACGTCCTCGACGGAGACGGGCGCCACGAAGCCCACCGCGCCGCCCGCGTTGGTCACGTCGGTCCAGAGTGCGGCGAAGTCCTCGGCCAGGGCGGGGTCGAGGGCGGGGTCGATGACCGGGTCGAAGGTGAAGGTAAGGGTCATGTGGTCAGATTAACTATTACTTCGCCGCGTGCGCAAAAAGGCCCCGGCCCCCACGAGGGGGACCGGGGCCCGGAGCAGTTGCCGGACGGGCCGGCCGTCAGACCCGCATCGCCTGCGGGGTCTCGCGGAGCTCCGTGTCCGGGCCGGGGTACTCGCGGATGATCTCGTAGCGCGTGTTGCGCTCGACCGGGCGGAAGCCCGCCTCGCGGATCAGTTCGAGCAGGTCCTCGCGGCCCAGCTTGTTCGGGGTGCCGTAGTTGTCGGCGTCGTGCGTGATCTTGTACTCGACGACCGAGCCGTCCATGTCGTCCGCACCGTGCTGGAGGGCGAGCTGCGCCGTCTGCACGCCGTGCATCACCCAGAACACCTTCACGTGCGGGACGTTGTCGAAGAGCAGCCGGGAGACCGCGAAGGTCTTCAGCGCCTCGGCGCCCGTCGCCATCGTCGTGCGCGCCTGGAGCTTGTTGCGGACCTTGCCGTCCTTCATGTCCACGAAGTCGTGCTGGTAGCGCAGCGGGATGAAGACCTGGAAACCGCCGGTCTCGTCCTGCAGTTCGCGCAGCCTCAGCACGTGGTCCACGCGGTGGCGCGGCTCCTCGATGTGCCCGTAGAGCATCGTCGCCGGGGTCTTGAGGCCCTTGGAGTGCGCGAGGCGGTGGATGCGCGACCAGTCTTCCCAGTGGGTGTTGTGGTCGACGATGTGCTGGCGGACCTCCCAGTCGAAGATCTCCGCACCGCCGCCGGTGAGCGATTCCAGACCGGCCTCGATCAGCTCGTCCAGGATGTCGGAGGCCGACAGGCCGGAGATCGTCTCGAAGTGGTGGATCTCGGTCGCCGTGAACGCCTTCAGCGAGACGCTCGGCAGCGCCTCCTTCAGCGCGGAGAGCGAGCGCGGGTAGTACCGCCACGGCAGGCTGGGGTGCAGGCCGTTGACGATGTGCAGCTCGGTGAGGTTCTCGCCCTCCATGGTCTTGGCCAGGCGGACGGCTTCCTCGATGCGCATCGTGTACGCGTCCTTCTCGCCCGGCTTGCGCTGGAACGAGCAGTACGCGCACGAGGCCGTGCACACGTTCGTCATGTTGAGGTGACGGTTGACGTTGAAGTGGACGACGTCGCCGTTCTTGCGCGTGCGCACCTCGTGGGCGAGGCCGCCGAGCCAGGCCAGGTCGTCCGACTCGTAGAGGGCGATGCCGTCCTCACGGGTCAGCCGCTCGCCGGAGCGAACCTTGTCCTCCAGCTCACGCTTGAGCCCAGCGTCCATGCCGGTCCTCTCCTCTGTCCTCTGCCACCAGGCCCGCCCTGCGCGGTCCGCGGCGCGGTACGTGTGCCGCACGTGGTGCCCCACAACCGCGCCCCAACCGTACTCTCAGCGCACTCAGGCTTCTTCCGGCAGGCCCCCGACCCGGTTCTCCCACTTGGTGGAGAGCACGATCGTCGTACGGGTGCGCGAGACACCCTTGGTGCCGGAGAGCTTGCGGATGATCCGCTCCAGCCCGTCCACGTCGCCGGCCCGGACCTTGAGCATGTACGAGTCGTCGCCGGCGATGAACCAGCAGTCCTCGATCTCCGAGAGGTCGCGCAGCCGGCGGGCCACGTCCTCGTGGTCCGCGGCGTCGGACAGCGAGATCCCGATCAGCGCCGTGACGCCGAGGCCGAGCGAGGCCGCGTCCACGGTCGCGCGGTATCCGGTGATGACCCCGGCGGTCTCCAGCCGGTTGATCCGGTCCGTGACGCTGGGGCCGGAGAGGCCCACGAGCCGGCCCAGCTCGGCGTACGAGGCGCGTCCGTTCTCACGAAGTGCCTGGATGAGCTGCTTGTCCACCGCGTCCATATACCTGGAGCCTTCCATTATTCGGCAATCCCTCAAGTTTACGTATAGAATCTAAGGTGCACAGGGTCGACACCCTGTGAATCTTTCAACAGATCAACGACGATCTGACAATTTTCAGGAGTGGTTCACCGTGTACACGATCGAGATGGCCTACGCGCACATGCGACAGCTCCAGGAGCTGGCCAACCGATCCCGCACCGACCAGCCCGTCGCCGCGCACCGCGTCGACAAGATGCGCAAGCCCGGGCGCGCCAAGAAGCGCTAAGCGCCACCGCCCGCCCCCCGGGCCCGCCCGGGAGCGGGGGGCCGGGAGCCACCGAGCTCCCCTTCCCACCGGCGGTACAGCCCGTGCGGCACCCCTGCCGCGTCGAGCACCCGCCCCGCGACGAAGTCCACCAGATCCTGGATGTGCGTCGCACCCGCGTAGAACGCCGGAGAGGCGGGCAGCACCACTGCGCCCGCCTCGTCCAGGCTCACCAGATGCTTCAGCGTCTGTCCGCTCAGCGGGGTCTCCCGCACCGTCACCACCAGCCGGCGCCGCTCCTTGAGCGTCACGCTCGCGACCCGCTGGAGCAGGTCCTTCGACAGCCCGAGCGCCACCCCGGCCACGCACGCCGTGGACGCGGGCACGATCAGCATCCCCTTCACGGGGTACGAGCCGCTGCTCGGTCCGGCCGCCAGATCCCCCGCCGCCCAGTGGCGCACGCCGTCCAGATCCGGGCGCGCGAAGGTTCCGGGCTTGCCGTCGGCGCCCCGTTCCAGCCACTCCCCCAGATCGTCCCGCCAGTGCGCGTCGCGGAAGGCGATCCCCGTCTCGTCCAGCAGCGTCAGGCGCGAGGACCGGCTCACCACCAGGTCCACGCTCTCGCCCGCCGCCAGCAGCCCGCGGATCACCGCAGCCGCGTACGGCGTCCCGGACGCCCCGGAAACCCCGACCACCCACGGGGTGCGCTTGCCCTCAGTCATACCTCCGAGACTATCCGGCCACCGCCGACGGGCACTGGCTAAGGTGTCCGCACGTTCAAGGGGTGGACACGGCGGAGGGGTCGGCATGAGCGGAAGCAGCACACACCCGGGCGGCACGGGTCGTACGGGCTCCTTCGCCTGGAGCCGCACCGGCCGGGCCGTGGCCGCCGCGAAGCTCATGGTGGGCTGGGTGGCACTGCTGTGGCTGATCGAGGCCGTCGACTACGCCACCGGCCACGCGCTCGACTCCTACGGGATCACCGCGCGGGAGGCCGACGGCCTCAGCGGGATCCCGCTGGCGCCCTTCCTGCACTTCGGCTTCGACCACGTCGCCTCCAACAGCATCCCGCTGCTGGTCCTCGGCTTCGTCACCGCGCTGAGCGGCATCGGCCGCTTCCTGGCCGTCTGCGCGGCCATCGTCCTCGCCGACGGCTTCGCCGTCTGGCTGATCTCCCCGCCCCACACCATCACGGCGGGCGCCTCGGGCCTGATCTTCGGCCTCTTCGGCTACCTGCTGGTCCGCGGCTTCGTGGAACGCAGCCCCCTCGGCGTGGCCGTCGCAGTCGTCATCGCCGCCGTCTGGGGCACCACCTTCCTGGCCGGCGCCCTCCCCACCGACTCGGTGGTCAGCTGGCAGGCCCACCTCTTCGGCCTCCTGGCCGGCGCGGCGGTCGCCGCGGTGGCCCGGCCCCGGCCGGAGGTGGCGGCGCTCTAGCCTGCGGCGCCGGGGTCGACGGGGAGCTCGGCGGTGTCCACGGCCACCTTCCCGATACCGGTCTCCACGGTGACCGTCTCCCCGTACGGGATCACGTCGCGGCCCCGGTAGCCCTCGGGCCCGGGGTTCCACAGGGTGGTGCACTGCGCCTCGTACGGGTCGAAGATCAGGTAGTGCGGGATCCCGCGCCGGGCATAGGCCCGGTCCTTGACCTCGTAGTCGTTGCGCACGCTGCTCGGGGAGACGACCTCAGAACTCCCTACGTTGTCGCCGTCGAAGGGGACGGCGACATCGCGACGTATACCCGTCCGAGCTACAGCGACAGCCCCCGCACCACCAGGTCCGCCAGCGCGCACACGAACAGGGCCATGCCGATGAAGCCGTTCACCGTGAAGAAGGCGCGGTTCAGGCGGGACAGGTCGTGCGGGGTGACGATGGTGTGCTCGTAGACGAAGGCGGCCACGACGATCAGCAGGCCGAGCCAGAACAGCCAGCCCGCGTCCGTCGCCACCGCGTACCAGGCCAGCAGGCCCGTTGTCACGACGTGCGCGCCGCGCGCGCCCCACAGGGCGGCCGGGATGCCGAAGCGGGCCGGGACGGACTTGACGCCCTCCGCGCGGTCCGCGGCCACGTCCTGGCAGGCGAAGATCAGGTCGAAGCCGCCGATCCAGACGCCCACCGCGAGGCCCAGGATCACCGCATCCCAGGACCACTCGCCGGTGATCGCGATCCAGGCCCCGACCGGGCCCATCGCCTGGGCGATGCCGAGGATCGCGTGCGGGAAGTTCGTGAACCGCTTCCCGTACGGGTACACCACCATCGGTACGACGGCGATCGGCGCCAGCATCAGGCAGAGCGGGTTCAGCAGCGCCGCCGAGCCGAGGAACACGGCCAGCGCGATCCCGGCGCCGGTCCACGCGGAGCGCACCGAGACGGCGCCCGTCACCAGCTCGCGCCCGGCGGTCCGCGGGTTCCGCGCGTCGATCTCCCGGTCGATGATCCGGTTGGCGGCCATCGCGAAGGTCCGCAGCCCCACCATGCAGACGGTGACGAGCAGCAGCTTCGTCCAGTGCATCCGCTCGTCGAGCGTGTACATGGCGGTGAGCGCGGCGATGTAGGCGAAGGGCAGCGCGAAGACCGAGTGCTCGATCATCACGAGCCGCAGGAACGCCTTCACCTTGCCGACCGGCTGCGGCGCCGGGCCGGACGAGCCGAGCAGTTCGTCGGCGGTCGTCATCATGCGAGGGCTCTCCGGAAGTCTTCGAGGTCGGCCAGCAGGTCCGCCGCCGGGAGCGCCCCGAGCTCCAGGGTCTGGGGGGCGTCGTCTTCGTGGCCCTCGGGCGGGGTGACGTGGGCGGTGACCACCCAGTCCCCGCCGGCCGGGCGGGCTTCGAGACGCAGGAAGTTGCCGGCCTCGGCGGTGAAGGGCTCGGCCGCCGCCAGGGAGCGCTGGAGCTGCTCCGCGAAGTCGTCCGCCTCGACGTCCCGAGCGCCGGGCAGTTCGAAGCCGCCGCCCTCGCCGTCCACGTCGAACATCAGGGCCCAGGTGTCGCCGGACCCGGCGAACTCCTCGGGGCTCACGCCCGCCTGCTCGGCGGCGATCAGCACACCGGGCTGCGTCGGGTCGATCTCCGGGCGCACCAGGGCCACGTAGGCCGTGGAGGTGCCGATGTAGAACTCCGGGCCGTCCACTGCGATCGGGCTCACAGTCCGTACTCCTTCCAGCGGCTGTCGACCAGGGCGGCCGTCGCCGGGTCGGACTCGACCATGTCAGGCCAGCCGCCGTCCCGGGTGTAACCCTCCGTCGGCAGCTTCTTCGTGGCGTCGATGCCCGCCTTGCCGCCCCAGAACTGCTGGTAGGAGGCGTGGTCCAGGTGGTCCACCGGGCCCTCCACGACGGTGAGGTCGCGGGAGTAGTCCGTATTGCCGAGCGCCCGCCAGGAGACCTCGTGGAGGTCGTGGACGTCGCAGTCCTTGTCCACCACGATGATCAGCTTGGTCAGCGACATCATGTGCGCGCCCCAGATGGCGTGCATGACCTTCTGCGCGTGCTTCGGGTACTTCTTGTCGATCGAGACGATCGCGCAGTTGTGGAAGCCGCCCGACTCGGGGAGGTGGTAGTCCACGATGTCCGGGACGATGATCTTGAGGAGCGGGAGGAAGAAGCGTTCCGTCGCGCGCCCGAGCGGACCGTCCTCCGTCGGCGGCCGGCCGACGACGATCGACTGGATCAGCGGACGCTTGCGCATCGTCACGCAGTCGATCGTCAGCGCGGGGAACGGCTCCTGCGGGGTGTAGAAGCCCGTGTGGTCGCCGAAGGGGCCCTCGGGGAGCGTCTCCCCCGGCTCCAGCCAGCCCTCGATGACCACCTCGGCGTGGGCCGGGACCTGGAGCGGGACGGTCTTGCAGTCCACCATCTCGATCCGCTTGCCCGCCACGAACCCGGCGAAGAGGTACTCGTCGATGTCGCCCGGCAGCGGCGCGGTCGACGCGTACGTCACGGCCGGCGGGCAGCCGAAGGCGATCGCGACCGGCAGCCGCTCGCCGCGTGCCGCGGCCACCGCGTAGTGGTTGCGGCTGTCCTTGTGGATCTGCCAGTGCATGCCGATGGTGCGCTTGTCGTGGCGCTGGAGGCGGTACAGGCCGAGGTTGCGCACGCCCGTCTCCGGGTGCTTGGTGTGCGTCAGGCCGAGGTTGAAGAAGGACCCGCCGTCCTTGGGCCAGGTGAAGAGGGCCGGCAGCTGGTCCAGGTCCACGTCGTCGCCGGTGAGGACGACCTCCTGGACGGGCGCGGACTCGCCCTTCACCTTCTTCGGCGGCACGTGCACCATCGAGCCGAGCTTGCCGAAGGCCTCGCGGACGCCGATGAAGCCCTGCGGCAGCTCCGGCTTGAGCAGGCCGCCGATCTTCTCGCTGATCTCGGCGTACGACTTCAGGCCGAGGGCCTTGAGCAGCCGGCGGTCGGTCCCGAAGACGTTCATGGCCAGCGGCATCGCCGAACCCTTGACGTTCTCGAAGAGCAGCGCGGGTCCGCCCGCCTTGTTCACTCTGTCGACGATCTCCCCGACCTCCAGGTACGGGTCCACTTCGGCCTTGATGCGCTTGAGGTCGCCCTCCCGCTCCAGAGCCCGGAGCAGCGAGCGGAGATCGTCGTAAGCCATGGGGGCAATTGTGGCATCCCCGCTCAGAGCCCGGAGCGCGGCGGGGCCTCTACCCTGGGAGAGTCCACGGCGGACCTGTCCGGTCCGCGCCGTTCTTCTGGGGGTCGGTCCCACACCGTGCTGCGCTATCTGCCGTTCCTGCTGATCATCGCGCTGACCATCTACGCCTTCATCGACTGCCTGAACACGCCGGAAGAAGAGGTCAAACACCTTCCGAAGGTCGTCTGGGTCCTGATCATCCTGCTCTTCTCGATCGTGGGTCCCGTGGTGTGGCTGTTCGCGGGCAAGAAGCGGGTGCCCGGCGGCGCCGGCGGGCGGCCACGGCAGGGCCGCCGCACCTGGGTGGCCCCCGACGACAATCCGGAGTTCCTGAAGTCCCTGCGCGAGGAGCAGGACCAGAAGGACAAGGACACGGACAAGGACTAGGCCGGCAGGCCGGCAGGGCCTACCGGGTCAGGGCGCCGACCAGCCACGGCATGTGGCGCCGCTCCGCGGCGATGAGCACTTCCTCAGGCGGGCGCGTGGTGGCGGGTCTTCGCCGCGCGCTGCGCCGCGTGCGCGAAGGCCCGTACGGCTCCGGTGTCCTCGCCCGCGCGCCAGACCAGCCCGTACCCGACCGGTTCGGCGTCGGCCACGGGCACGTGGGTGACGCCGGGCCGGGCGTGGTAGGCCGCGGCGTGGGCCGAGGTCAGCAGGGCGCCCCGGCCCGCCGCGACCATCATCAGCGCCTCCTGCAGGTTCGTCACCTCCGGGCCGCGCCGGATCGGCCGCCCGCCCGGGGTGCGCGCGGGGGTCTGGTGTTCGCGCAGGTACGCGGGCAGGTCCCCGGCCACGGACAGCAGCGCGACCCCCGCCAGCTCCTCCAGCGTCACGGAGTCCCGCGCGGCCAGCGGATGCCCGGCGGCCACGGCCAGCGCCCGCGCCTCGGTGAACAGGGTCGGCCCCTCTCCCAGGTCGGGTTCGCGGACCGGGAACTCGGCGAAGGCCACGTCGAAGGCCCCGCCGCGCAGTTGCCCGTACGGGTCGGAGAGCGGGACCTCGCACACCTCCACGCTGATGCCGGGGTGCGTGGTGCGCAGGGCCTGCGCGGCGCGCAGGACGAGCTCGCCGGCGGGCGGGGTGGTGAAGCCGACGTGCAGCACCCCGTCCGCGGCGCGTGCCGTGGCCGCGGCCCGGTCCAGGGCGGCGGCGATGCCGCGGTGGTGGGGTTCGAGGTCGGCGCGGAGCTGGGCGCCGAGCGAGGTGAGGGCGACGCTGCGGCTGGTGCGCAGGAAGAGCCGGGCGCCGACGCGGCGTTCGAGGCGCTGCACGAGCTGGCTGACGCGGGCCCGGGAGAGCAGCATGCGTTCGGCGGTGCGGCCGAAGTGCAGTTCCTCGGCCAGGATCAGGAAGCAGTCCAGCTCATCGCGATCGGTAAGCATGGCTGAACGAACGTTGAGATCTTCGCCGTTGTTCCCGTGCGGGTGGCGGGCGAGGGTGGTTGAGCCGGCAACTTTCCGCTCTTCCTTCCCTCTTTTCCCTCCCTCCGTCCTGCGAGGTCTGTTCATGGAAACCATCCGCGGGCGCCGGCTCGGCGTCCTGCTCGTCCTGTGCGGCGCCATCTTCCTCGAAGGCATCGACGTCGCGATGCTGAACGTGGCCCTGCCCTCCATCCGCGCCGACCTCGGCCTCGAAACCGGCACCCTCCAGTGGGTGATGAGCGCCTACGTGCTCGGCTACGGCGGCTTCATGCTGCTCGGCGGCCGCGCGGCCGACCTCTTCGGACGCCGCCGGATGTTCATCGGCTGGCTGACGGTGTTCCTGCTCTTCTCCGGGCTCGGCGGTCTCGCCACCGAGGGCTGGCAGTTGATCGCGGCCCGCTTCGTGACCGGGGTCGCCGCCGCCTTCATGACCCCGGCGGGCCTCTCGATCATCACCACGGGCTTCGAGGAGGGGCCGCAGCGGGACAAGGCGCTGCTGGTGTACTCGGGCACGGCCGCCGCCGGGTTCTCCGTCGGGCTGGTCGCGGGCGGGCTGCTCGCCGCGGTGGGCTGGCGCTGGGTGTTCTTCGCTCCCGTGGCGCTGGCCGCGCTGATCCTGGCGGGCGCGCTGGCCTTCGTACCGAAGGAGGCGCCGGCCGCACCGCGCGAGCGGGGCCGGATCGACGTGTGGGGCGGGGTGCTCGTGACCGCGGGCGTCGTGCTGCTCGTCCTCGGCGTCGAGGAGCTCGCGCCGCTGCCGGCGGTGGCGGGGCTGGCGCTGCTCGGGGCCTTCGTCCTGGTCGAGCGGCGCACGGCCGAGCCCCTGGTGCGGCTCGGCATCCTGCGCTCGCCCGGGCTGCTGCGGGCCAACGCGGCGGCGCTGCTGTTCTCGGCCGCGTTCTTCGGATTCCAGTTCCTGGTGGTGTTCTACCTCCAGGAGCTGCGCGGCTGGTCCACCCTGCAGACGAGCCTGGCGATGCTGGTGATCGGGATCGACGCGGTCCTGTCGCCGACGGTGGTGCCCAAGCTGGTGGCGCGGTACGGGAACGGCCGGCTGATCTTCACCGGGCTGCTGCTGGCGGCGCTGGCGTACGGGCTGTTCCTGCCGCTGGGCGCCGACTGGTCCTACCTGCTCATGCTGCCGAGCCTGATCGTGCTCGGGCTGGCCTTCGCCCTGGTCTACGGGCCGCTGACCATCGTCGCGACCGAGGGGGTCGCGGAGGAGGAGCAGGGCCTGGCGGGCGGGCTGCTCTACACGGCGTTCCAGTTCGGCGCGGCGCTCGGGCTGGCCGGGGTGACGGGGGTGGCGGCCGGCGCCGCCGAGCCCCTGGACGGGTACCGGGCGGCGTTGCTCGTGCCCTTCGCGGCGGTACTGGTGGCCGCGGCCGTCAGCCTGCCGGGGCTCCGGCAGGGCTCACACCGCCCAGGGCAGGGGCCGGGCGCCCTCGGCGCCGGGGACGGAGACGAGGCCGTCGCAGCGCATGGCGACGTACACCTCGGTGTCCGCCAGGGCGTGGACGTGGCGCAGGACGTCCGGGGGTAGCACCACGGCTCCGCCTGCGGCGACCGTCTCGGTGCGGCCGCCGCAGGTGACGGCCAGGGCTCCGGCGGTGACCGTCCAGACCTGCTCGCGGCTGACGGAGTGCTCGGGCCCGGTGATCCCGGCGGGGATGGCGGCGTGCCAGGTGCTCAGCTCGGCGCTGCCCCGGCCGGGGGAGGCGAAGCCGGTCATGGTCGCGTTCGGGGTGGTGATGACGTGGTCGGGGGACGGGGTGATGACGCGCACGGCGGACCCTTCGCTTTCTTCTCCGGCAGAGTGAGTCAAGCTGCTTTACTCACACGAGTAAAGCAGCTTGACTCACCTGTGTCACCATGTTTCCGTGACCACCCACGAGAACGCCGGACCTGATGACGCCGTACCGGACGCCGCTGCACCCGACGCCGCCGTACCGGACATCGAGCTCGCCTTCCTCCTCGGCCTCGGCTTCCAGCTCCTGCTCGGCGAGTTCACCCGCCGCCTCGAAGAGGCCGGCCACGCCGACGGACTGCGCCCCCTGCACGGCATGGCATTCCAGGCCCTGGGCCCCTCCGGCGCCACCGCGACCGAGCTCGCCGAACGGCTCGGGGTGACCAAACAGGCCGCCGGACAGCTCGTCGACGACCTGGAGCGGCGCGGCTACCTGCGCCGCACCCCCCACCCCGGGGGCGGCCGCCGCAAGCTGGTGGTCCTGACCGGGGCCGCCACCGCCCACCTGGGGGCCGCCGGCCGGGTCCTGCACGAGCTGGAGGCCGAACTCGGCCGGGGCAGCGTCGACCTCGGGACCCTGCGCACCGAACTGGGCCGCCTGGTCCGCACCCTGAACGGGGACGGCCCCCTCCCGCCGCTGCGCCCCGCCCTGTGAGGGCGGGAACGCCGGAGGGGCCGGGCGCCTTTCGGCCGCCCGGCCCCTCCTGTGCTGCGTCCGACGCGGACTAGACGCCCGCGTACGAGTGCTTGCCGTTCAGCAGGATGTTCACGCCGTAGTAGTTCCAGATCCAGCAGGCGAACGCGAAGAGCGCGAGGTACGCGGCCTTGCGGCCCTTCCAGCCGGCCGTGGCACGGGCGTGCAGGTAGCAGGCGTACGCCACCCAGGTCACGAAGGACCAGACCTCCTTGGGGTCCCAGCCCCAGTAGCGGCCCCACGCGTCGCCGGCCCAGATCGCGCCCGCGATGATCGTGAAGGTCCACAGCGGGAAGACGGCCGCGTTGATGCGGTACGAGAACTTGTCGAGCGAGGCCGCCGACGGGAAGCGCTCCATGACCGAGGTGGCGAACCGGCCCGGCTTGCCGCCCTGCACGAGCTTGGCCTCGTAGGAATCGCGGAAGAGGTACATGACCGCGCCGGCCGCGCCGATGTAGAAGACCGCACCGCAGATGATCGCGGTGGAGACGTGGATCAGCAGCCAGTACGACTTCAGCGCGGGAACCAGCTGGTCGCTGTCGGTGTAGAGCACCGTGGTGGCGATGCCCAGGTCGAGCAGGACCGTGGTGACCAGGAACAGGCCGAGCCAGCGGACGTTCTTCTTCAGCGCGAGGAGCAGCAGGTACGCGCCGACGGCCACCGTGGAGAAGGTGATCGAGAACTCGTACATGTTGCCCCAGGGGGCCCGCTCCACCGACAGGGCGCGGGCCACGACCCCGCCCCCCGCGAGGAGGAAGCCGAGGGTGGTCAGCGAGACCGCGATGCGCCCGTACAGGTCGCCCTGGACGGTGCCGCCGGCCGCGCCGGGGCCGTCCGGGACGTCCCGGCTGCCGGCGGCGCTGCGCGTGACCACCTTGGGCTTGTCGAGGACGGCGGTGCCGGCCTTGCCCCGCACCTGGACGGCCGGGGCCGCGGCGGCCTCGGCCCCGGACGCCGCCCCGGGGCTGGTGAGCGCGGCGGCCGTACGGGCCACCTTGCTGCGGCTGCCGAAGATCCACTCGGCGATGTGGGCGAAGAAGGCGAGGGTGTAGACCGCCATGGACGCGTAGATCAGGTTGTTGCTGAGGTGAGCCAGACTCTCGTTGGCTGCGGCCGCGAGCTGCATCACGCGCGCTCCCCTTCGACTTCTTCGGCAGGCTGGGCAGGCTGGTTGGGCTGGGCGGATTCGGATTCGGTGGCGGCGTCAGGTGGTGCGGGCGCCGCGCTCGGCGCCCGCTCGTGGAGCGCGCCGGCCAGCGCCCCCAGCTCCTCGGGGAGCTTCGCGGACTCGCTGCGGCCGAGGCCCGCCATCTCGACGACGGTCACGCCGTCCTTGCCGCGGACCGCACGCACCCAGATCCGGCGGCGCTGGATGAAGAGGGAGCCCGCGAGCCCCAGGATGGCGGCGACAGCGCCCGCGAGCGCGAGGGCGCTGCCGGGCTGGTGGGTGATCGAGAAGGTCGCCCAGCGCTCGATGCCCTCGAACTTCACGGTGCCCTGGCCGCCGGGCAGCTCCATGCTCTCCCCGGGCAGCATCCGCTTCGCGAGCGGCTTGCCGTCCTCGGTCTTGAACTGCTCCATCTTGGAGGTGTCCAGCTGGTACACGTTCTGCGGCAGGCCCGAGTCCACCCCGAGGCTGCCGTGCCAGGCGTTCAGCGCGAGCGCCGGGAAGTCCAGCTCCGGGAACTGGGAGAACATCGTGCCCTGGCCGGCGCCCGCGAAGGTCGGCACGAACATCGCGGCGAAGCCGAGCTGCGTCGGCTTCCCGTCCTTGTCCTTGTAGCCGTCGGTGACCTTGACGGCGCCGGTGGAGGTGAGGTTGCCGTCCTGCGGCAGCATCGGCACGGCGTCCTTGTAGATCACCTTGCCGGTGGAGTCGGTCACCGAGATGACCGGCGCGTAGCCGTGGCCGAGCAGGTAGACCTTGGAGCCGTCCACCTCCAGCGGCTTGTTGACCTGGATCTCGCGCTTCTCCGGCTTGCCGTGCGCGCCGTTGCTGAAGGTCACGTACGCCTTGAAGTCGCGCGGGGTGCCCTTCTGCGGGCCCGTGCGCTCGAAGGTCGCGTCGAACTTGTCCAGGGTGAAGGAGAAGGGCGGCAGGTCGTCGGGGTCGAAGAGGCTGCCCGACTTGAAGTCGTCGTACTGGGTCAGCGTGTTCGAGAAGCCCTTGCCGCGCAGGACGAGCTTGCCGCCCTCGGACTTGAAGTACTGGCCCCAGGCGAAGGCGATCAGCATGACGATCAGCGCCACGTGGAACGCCAGGTTCCCGGCCTCGCGCAGGTAGCCCTTCTCCGCGGAGACCGATCCCGTACCGGCCTCCGTGCGGAAGCGGCGGCGGCCGAGGAGGCCCCGCGCGGAGGCGAGGACCTCGTCCGGGGAGGAGTCCGTGCGCCACGTCGTGTACGCGGGCATCCGGTCGAGCCGCTTGGGCGCGGCCGGCGGCCGGCCGGTGAGCTGGCCGACGAACTGCCAGGAGCGCGGCAGGATGCAGCCGATCAGGGAGATGAACAGCAGCAGGTAGATCGCGGAGAACCACACCGAGCTGTAGACGTCGAAGAGCTGGAGCTTCTCGGCGACGGTCACCCAGGAGGCGTGCTCCTTCTTCCAGGCGGCGACCTTCATCAGGTCGACCTGGTTCTGCGGGATCAGCGAACCCGGGATCGACGCCAGGGACAGCATGAACAGCAGGATCAGCGCCACCCGCATCGAGGTGAGCTGCCGCCAGAACCAGCGGGCCCAGCCGAGCACCCCGATGCCCACGGGGCCGCCGGGGGCGTCCTCCAGGGGGGCGGTGGACAGCTGCGCACCGGCGGCCGCCTCGGCCGAGGCCTCGGCGGAAGCGGAGGCCTCGGCGGAAGCGGCGCCGGCGGAAGCGGAATCCGCAGGCTCCGCGGACTCCCGGGCATCGTGCGGCGCCTCGGTGGACGCCTTGTCGGTCGTACTCATGTCCGTGTAATCCTCAGATCCCCACCGTGAAGCCTTGGGTCCAGCTCTGCATGTCGCTGACGATGCTGCTCCACAAACCTGTGACGAGCAGCAGGCCGGTCAGGATCAGCATGCCGCCGCCGATCCGCATCACCCACGCATAGTGCTGCTTCACCCAGCCGAAAGCGCCGAGCGCCTTGCGGAAGGCGAGCGCGGTGACGATGAACGGCAGCCCCAGTCCCAGGCAGAACACCACGGTCAGCAGCGCGCCGCGGCCCGCGGTCGCCTGGTCCAGGGAGAGGGTGCCGACGGCGGCGAGGGTCGGCCCCATGCAGGGGGTCCAGCCGAGGCCGAAGAGCACGCCGAGCACGGGTGCGCCGATCAGGCCGACGGCCGGCTTCTTGTGGAAGCGGAACTCGCGCATCGTCAGACCGGGGATGGCTCCCATGAAGAACAGGCCGAGCAGGATCACCAGCCCGCCGAGGACCTGGGAGATGACTTCCTTGTTCGCGTCGAGGGTCTGTCCGAAGTAGCCGAACAGCGCGCCGGTCGAGACGAACACGGCCGTGAAGCCGAGGACGAACAGGCTCGCGCCGCCGAGCATCCGGCCGCGCCTCGCCTCGGCGAGGTCGGCTCCGCCGACGCCGGTGACGTAGGAGAGGTAGCCGGGGACGAGCGGCAGCACGCAGGGCGAGAAGAAGGAGACCAGGCCTGCGAGCAGGGCGATCGGCAGGGCCAGCAGCAGGGCGCCGTTGAGGACGGTCGTGTTCACGCCGGTCTGTTCGGCGGCGAGCACGACGTCGGAGAGCCCGGTGAGCCCGGTGATCCCGTCGGGGCCGGTGAGCCCGGTCGGTCCGGGGAGTGCGGTGACCACGGGGTCACTTCTCCGCGAGGAGCGGGTCGATCATCGAGCGCAGCTGCTTCTCGTTGACCGCGGCCAGGGTGCGGGCGGCGATCTTGCCGTCCTTGTCGAGGACCAGCGTCGAGGGGATGGCCTGCATGTTGAGCGTGCCCTTGGGGAACCGGAGCATCAGCTTGCCGTCCGGGTCGAAGAGGCTCGGGTAGGTGATCCCGTAGGTCTCTTCGAAGGAGGCCGCGTTCTGCTTGGTGTTGTCGCGGGTGTTGATGCCGACGAAGGCGACGGGCTGGCCGGCCGCCTCCAGCTCCTTGGAGACCTTCGCGAAGTACTGGGCCTCGGCCCGGCACGGCGGGCACCAGGAGCCCCAGACGTTGAGGACGACGACCTTGCCCTTGAGGGTGGTGGTGTCGAGCGTCTTGCCGTCGACGGTCTCGCCGTCGAGCTTGGGGGCCTCGGTGCGGTCGCCCTTGGCCACCGTGGAGATGCCGGTGGCCCCGATCACGTAGTTGCCGCCGGCGGAACCGGAGGATTTGCTGCCGCCGTCCGCATCGCTGCACGCCGTCAGGGTCAGGGCGCTCGCGAGGGTCACCGCGGTCAGCAGGATGGCGCGTCCGCTGGTCGAGCGGCTGCGGCGGGGGGCGCGGCTAAGGCTCATGTGAAAAGTTTCGCATGTGCGGTTTGCGGATCTTCCGCGCCCCCCGGGGGGTCTGTTAAGCCGCTGGTCAGGTGGTGACCGGGGGCGGGTCAGGCCGCGGCGAGATACGTGCTCCAGCCACCGGTCGGCGCCTGGCCGGGGCCGAGGGTGCGCAGCCTGGCCAGCACCTTGGGGTCCTGGACGTCCAGCCAGTCGGTGAACTGCCGGAAGGATACGAGGCGTACATCCTTTTTGTCCGCCATGCCCTTGAGGGCCTCCTCGACGGCGTCCATGTAGATGCCGCCGTTCCACTCCTCGAAGTGGTTGCCGATGAACAGGGGTGCGCGGTTGGTCTCGTAGGCCCGCCGGAAACCGCCCAGGTAGGAGGCGGTGGCCTGGGTGCGCCAGGCCGGGTAGTTGGACGGGACGCCCTTGGTGGTGTTCTTGGACTGGTTCGCGAGGATGTTGTAGTCCATCGACAGCACCTCGAAGGAGTGCCCGGGGAACGGCAGCGACTGCAGCGGCAGGTCCCACAGGCCGCCGCGCTTGACCGGCCACTGCTGCAGGCCCCCGGGCGAGCTGGAGTCGTAGCGCCAGCCCAGCTTCTGGGCGGCCGGCAGCAGGTTGTCCTGGCCGAGCAGGCAGGGGGTGCGGGCCCCGACGAGCTCCTTGCGGTAGTCGAAGGGCAGCGGCTCCAGGTCGGTCCAGCCGGTGTTGGTGCGCCAGTTGGTGACGAAGGACACGGCCTGGTCGATCTCGTTCTGCCAGTCCTCCGGGGTCCACCGGGCGACCGAGCCGGAGCCGCCGCAGAAGTGCCCGTTGAAGTGCGTCCCCACTTCGTGGCCGTCGAGCCAGGCCTCCCGCACGTACTTCAGGGTGTTGCGGACGTTCTCGTCCTTGAGGTAGCCGATGTCGGAGGCGCCGACGGGGTTGTTCGGCGGCCGGTAGAGGTCCTTCTTCGCCTCGGGCAGGAGGTAGAGGCCGGAGAGGAAGAAGGTCATGGCCGCGCCGTGGTCCTTGGCGAGCTTGAGGAAGCGGGGGAAGAGCCCGTTGCCGATCTCGCCCGCGCCGTCCCAGCTGAACACCACGAACTGCGGCGGCGTCTCGCCCGGCTGCAGGGGTACCGGAGCGGCCGGCTGGTGCGGCTGCGGTCCGGTGTCGGCGGTGGACCCGTCGCCGATGCGTTTGACCACCGGGCCGGACGGGCCGCCGGGCCCCGGGGTGGCCGAGGGGCCCTCGGCTCCGCTGCTGCCCGTGCCGGACGGCCCGCCGACGCTGCAACCGCCGACGCCGGCCGCGGCGACGGCCCCAAGTCCGATCCCGAGCACTCCTCTTCGGCTGAAGTCGCGCATGTTGCTCATGGAAAGTCATACAAACGGACAATCCAGCGAAGTCCAGAGGCGACACGGCAGGTTCAAGCCACTTGTATGAAATTAGGGCGAATCTTGAAGAAAGAGACATCCGGTGAACGGTGTGAGCCGGTCACGACTGGGCAGGGGAAACGCCTCCGGGGGCGGCCCGGCGGACCGCCCCCGGAAAACGGGCCGGACTACGCCCCGAAGGCCTTCGACTTGCCCTTCACCGGCTTCGCACCCGCGAGGAGGTGTGACGGGACCAGGTCCCGGGCCGGCTCGCTGTAGCCCACCGACACCAGCGCATCGCCCTGGTACGTGAACGAGGTCAGCGAGGCCAGCGTGCACTGGCGGCGGCGCGGGTCGTGCCACAGCCGCCGCTTCTCCGCGAAGCTCCGTACGATCCAGATCGGCAGCTGGTGGCTGACCGCCACCGCCTCGTGGCCGCGGGCCGCGTCACGGGCCGTCTCGATCGCGCTCATCATCCGCACGACCTGCTCGACGTACGGCTCGCCCCAGGACGGCTTGAACGGGTTCGTCAGGTGCTTCCAGTTCTCGGGCCGGCGCAGCGCACCGTCGCCGACACCGAAGGTCTTGCCCTCGAAGACGTTGCCCGCCTCGATCAGACGGCCGTCGGTCGCCAGGTCCAGCCCGTGCGACTTCGCGATCGGCGCCGCCGTCTCCTGGGCCCGCTCCAGCGGGGAGGCCACGACGTGGGTCACGTCCCGGTTCTCCAGGTGCTCCGCGACCCGGTCCGCCATCGCGCGGCCCAGCTCGGAGAGGTGGTACCCGGCGCGGCGGCCGTAGAGGACCCCGTCCGGGTTGTGCACCTCGCCGTGGCGGACCACGTGGACGACGGTGATCTCGTTGCCCTCACCGGCGGTTCCGGCTGCGGCTTCGGCTGCGGCGCTCATGCGGTGGCCTCCGCGGCGGCCCGGGCGGCGGCCGGCAGGGCGGCCGCGATGCGCTCGATCGCCTTGTCGTCGTGGGAGGTGGACACGAACCACGACTCGAACGCCGACGGCGGCAGGTAGACGCCCTGCGACAGCATCGAGTGGAAGAAGCCGTTGAAGCGGAAGGCCTCCTGCTTCTTCGCGTCGTCGTAGTTGCGGACCTCGTCCTCGGTGAAGAACACCGAGAACATGTTGGAGGCGGTCTGCAGCCGGTGCGCGACGCCCTCCTTGGTCAGCGCCTCGGTCACCAGCCCCTGGATCTGGAGCGACACGACGTCGACCTTCTCGTACGCCGCCTCGTCCAGCAGCCGCAGCTGCGCCAGACCGGCGGCCGTCGCGATCGGGTTGCCGGACAGCGTGCCCGCCTGGTAGACGGGACCCGCGGGCGCCAGGTGACCCATGACGTCCGCCCGGCCGCCGAACGCCGCGGCCGGGAAGCCGCCGCCCATGACCTTGCCGAAGGTCATCAGGTCGGGCGTGACCCCGTCCACGCCGTACCAGCCGGCGCGCGAGGTACGGAAGCCCGTCATGACCTCGTCGGAGATGTACAGGGCGCCGTTCGCCCGGCACAGGTCGGCGAGCCCCTGGTTGAAGCCCTCCCCCGGGGTCACCACGCCCATGTTGCCGGGCGCGGCCTCGGTGATCACACAGGCGATCTCGCCCGGGTGCGCGGCGAAGGCCGCCCGCACCGCTTCGAGGTCGTTGTAGGGGAGCACGATGGTGTCCCCGGCCTGCGCGCCCGTCACCCCGGGCGTGTCCGGCAGCGCGAAGGTCGCGAGCCCGGAGCCGGCGGCGGCCAGCAGCGAGTCCACGTGGCCGTGGTAGCAGCCGGCGAACTTCACGATCTTGGCGCGGCCGGTGAACCCGCGGGCGAGGCGGATCGCGGACATGGTCGCCTCGGTCCCGGAGGACACCAGCCGGACCTGCTCCACGGGAGCGATGCGCGCGACGATCTCCTCGGCGAGCGCGACCTCCCCCTCGCCGGGGGTACCGAAAGAGGTGCCGCGGACGACGGCGGCCTGGATGGCCTCCACCACGGCCGGGTGGGCGTGGCCGAGAATCATCGGCCCCCACGAGCAGACGAGGTCGACGTACTCGCGCCCGTCGGCATCGGTCAGGTACGGACCGGTACCGGACACCATGAACCTGGGCGTTCCGCCCACGGCGCGGAAGGCGCGCACGGGAGAGTTCACGCCGCCAGGCGTCACGAGGGACGCGCGGTCAAAGAGAGTCTGCGAGACTTTGGCTTCATACGGGTACGGGTAGCTCACACCAGCCATGGTCTCAGAGGCCGCGACTGACTTGCGGACGGGCGTTTCACCGCGCCACCCCGGGGGAGGTCACTGCCATGATGATCAGGCTGCGTGGCGGGGGCCACGGGGCCGGGGCAGGCAAGACACGTCGGGTGGAGATATGCAACGCGGTGGTGGACCGGGCGAGGGCACGGACGGCCTGGACCCGCAGCGCGCCCGGGAACGTCGCCGCGGCAAGCACCGCCGTCGCGCCACGGACGCGGCAGAACACGTACCGGGCCCGACGCAGGACCCCGACGGCTTCCCCAGGGGCCGCGGCATGGGCGTGACCTACAAGTACTTCGGCGCCCCCGACGGGGCCACCGCCGCGCGCGTCCCCGTGACCATGCGGCCCGAGGAGCTCGGCGGCGACGAGCTCGGCATGGGCGGCATGTTCACCAAGATCAAGCCGGAGACCGTCGCGGCGATGGTCCTGACCGGCATCGAGGGCATACCCCTGCACAAGGTGCCCCCGCTGGAGCTCGTCGTCCTCCACCCCGACTACGCCGTCGTGAAACTCCCGATGACCGTCGTCGACCCGCTGCGCGGCATCGGCGAGGAATCGGTCGGCGCCGCCGCCTTCATCTGGTCCACGGTCCCCGACCGCGGCGGACCCCGCGACGCCTTCAACGTCTACCAGCTGCTCCACGAGTGGCAGGATTTCAGCCATCGCCTCCACGAGGCGGGGCACCAGCCGTACTGCCTGGTCTGGCCGTAGGCCGGGGGCCGGCCGGGGCGCCGCTCGGGGCACGGGCCGGGTCGTCGGTCCGGGCGCAGGCCGGGTCATCGGTCCGGGCGCAGGCCGGGTAGTCGGTCCGGGCGTGGGACGAAGGGGGCCGCGCCCAGGGCGCGTACGAAAGCCGGCCCCGGGCGCGTAAATCCGAGGCCCCGCCCCGCCCCCCGATGGCATATTGGGCCCCGTGAACGGACCCGGCATTCAGCTCACCCTCGCCCCCGAACTGCACGTGTTCGCCGCGCCCGCGCGCCGCGGCACCCGCGTGCCGACCACCACCGACGGCGTCTCCAGCCTCGGCCACGTCGTCGAATCGGTCGGCGTCCCGCTCACCGAAGTCGGCCGGATCCTCGTCGACGGCGCCGAGACCCCGCTCGCCCACGTGCCACAGGCCGGCGAATCCGTCGAAGTCTTCGCCGTCGACCGCCCCCAGCACCTCCCCGGCGCGCCCGGCGCCACCCCGCTGCGCTTCCTCCTCGACGTCCACCTCGGCACCCTCGCCCGCCGCCTGCGGCTCCTCGGCGTGGACGCCGCGTACGAGAACGAGGACATCGGCGACCCCGCCCTGGCCACCCGCTCCGCCGCCGAGCAGCGCGTCCTGCTCTCCCGCGACCGCGGACTGCTGCGCCGCCGCGAGCTGTTCGCCGGGGCGTACGTCTACAGCGACAACCCCGACGAGCAGCTCCGCGACATCCTCGGCCGGTTCGCCCCGGCCCTCGCCCCGTGGACCCGCTGCACCGCGTGCAACGGAACCCTGCGCGCGGCAGACAAGGACAGCGTCGGCGACCGGCTGGAGAGCGGCACGCAGCGCTCGTACGAGGTCTTCGCCCAGTGCACCGACTGCGAGCGCGTCTACTGGCGCGGCGCCCACCACGCCCGGCTGGAGCGGATCGTCGACGAGGCCGTGGCCGAGTTCGGCGGCGTGGGCACGCCGTAGCCGCGGGCACTCGCGCCCGGGCCTCCGCGCGCCCCGGCCGACCGTCAGACCGGCCGGCCCGGCCGCCCGCCCGGCCGGCCGCCTGCCCCCTCAGAACGCGTACGAGTCCCCCGTGTCCAGGGCCAGCACCGCGTGCTCGTTGTTGGTGTGGTTCCGGTCGGTCGCGCCGCCGTTCCACCACGTGTCGACCCGTACCACCACCTCCGTGGCCGGCTCCTTCAGCCGCAGCACCAGTCCGATGTGCCGCCCCCGCCCGTGCAGCGGCAGCTCCCCGGTCTCGCACACCACCTCGCGCAGCCCGGCCCGCGCGCAGCCCTCCGCCAGTTCCTGGCGGGCGGCGAGCTCGGCCGACAGCCGCAGCCGTACGGTCGCGTTCGCCAGCGCGGACGGACCCTCGTTCTCCGGGACCAGCAGGATCCGCAGCCGGCCCCCGTCCAGGGCGACCCGCCCGTGATAGGCCACGTCGGCCTCCGGCCCGGCCCCGGCGCGGGCGTTGCCCACCCCGCTCCCCACTCCTCCGAGCAGCACCAGCAGCCCGGCCAACACCACACTCCGTACGGCACCTCGGCGCACCGCGACCACCTCCACGCGCGGACGCTAACCCTCCCGCCCGCCCGATGGTCGGACCATCACACGAACGTGGGCGAGCCCTCCTCCCCCGCGCTCCCCCACTCCCCCATTCGCCCCGCATAGGGTTCCGGCCATGCTCATCGCCCGCTCCGCCGCCCTCTTCGTCCTCGCCGCCCTCCTGGAGATCGGAGGCGCCTGGCTCGTCTGGCAGGGCCTGCGCGAACACCGGGGCTGGGCCTGGATCGGCGCCGGAGTCATCGCACTCGGCCTCTACGGGTTCGCCGCCACCTTCCAGCCCACGGGCGACTTCGCCCGCGTGCTCGCCGCCTACGGCGGGGTCTTCGTCGCCGGATCCCTCCTGTGGGGCGTGGTCGCCGACGGCTACCGGCCCGACCGCTGGGACATCGCCGGCGCCCTGATCTGCCTCGCCGGCACCGCGGTGATCATGTACGCCCCGCGCGGCCGGTGACCTGCGCGGTGACCCGCCTATGCTGGCCAGTACTCACCCGTACGAACGCACGAGGAGCCAGCATGAGCACGGCCACCCGAACCGCCGTAGTCACCGGCGCGAGCAGCGGCATCGGCGCGGCCACCGCCCGGCAGCTCGCCGCGGCCGGCTACCACGTCGTCCTCACCGCCCGCCGCAAGGACCGCATCGAAGCCCTCGCCGCCGAGATCACCGCGGCCGGCCACTCCGCCACCGCCCACGCCCTCGACGTCACCGACCGCACCGCCGTCGACGCCCTCGCCGCCTCGCTCGACCGCTGCGACGTGCTCGTCAACAACGCCGGCGGCGCCATCGGAGCCGACCCCGTCGCCACCGGCGACCCCGCCGACTGGCGCACGATGTACGAGGTCAACGTCATCGGCACGCTCCACGTCACCCAGGCCCTGCTCCCGGCCCTGACCGCCTCGGGCGACGGCACGGTGGTGGTCCTCTCCTCCACCGCCGGCCACGCCACCTACGAGGGCGGCGCCGGCTACGTGGCCGCCAAGAACGGCGCCCGCGTCCTCGCCGAGACCCTCCGCCTGGAGATCGTCGGTCAGCCCGTCCGCGTCATCGAGATCGCCCCCGGCCTGGTCAAGACCGAGGAGTTCGCGAAGACCCGGTTCCGCGGCGACGCGGAGCGGGCGGAGAAGGTCTACGCCGGCGTGGCCGAGCCCCTCTCCGCCGACGACGTGGCCGACACCATCACCTGGGCGGTGACCCGTCCCAGCCACGTCAACATCGACCTCCTGGTGGTCCGCCCCCGCGCCCAGGCCTCGAACACGAAGCTCCACCGCGAGCTGTAGCCGGCAGGCCCTTACGGCACCAGCCCGGCACTCTTCAGGTGCGGCATCAAGGCCGCCGGCTTCAGCCCGGCGGCCTTCGCCGCGTCCAGGGCCCGCTTCAGGTCCGCGCCGAGCGTCGGCGTGAAGTGCAGCAGCACGATGTCACCGGCCTGCAGCTGAGGCGTGGCCGGCGTCTCGCCCCACGTGGTGAAGTCGTGCGTCCACGTGATCAGCGCCTTGACCCCGCACGCCTTGGCGGCCAGCCGCACGTCGTCGTTGACCGTCCCGTAGGGCGGCCGCAGCAGCTTCGGCTCCCGCCCGAAGGCCGCGGCGACCTGCTCCCCGGCCCCGCACACCTCGGCGTCCTTGCCGGCGGCGTCGAGCGAGGTCAGATCGGAGTGATTGACGGTGTGGTTCTCGACGCTCACCGACCGCCCCTGCGCGATCAGCCCGGTGAAGTACTGCGCGTCGTACGAGAACGCCCCCGGCAGCAGGAACAGCGAGGCGGGCACCCGCTGGTCCACGAGCGTCTGCGCGACGGCGGGATCGTGCGCCCACCCGTCGTCAATGGTGATGAACACGACCTTCTCCGAGGTCGGCACATGCGACACGACGGGCGGCAGCCCGACACCCCGCGCCCCCGCAACAGCGGCCGGAGCAGCGGCCCCGGCCCCGGCGGCCCCGGCGGCCTGAGCCCCGCCAACGGTGAGCGACAACGACGCGAACGCGGCAAGCACCGCACGAGATCTCCACATGCGGCACACCTTGGTCTAGACCAACTCCCACCGTCAAGACCCCGGACGACGACTCAAGTCCGCCGAATCCACCTGCGCCTTAACGGAGTTGGCAACTCCGGCCACCCCCCGGGCCGGATGTGCCCGTACGGGTGAAGTCGTGCGAAATGTCGGCGCGCGCGGCTACGCTCCGGAAGCGTGAGCCGTGAAAAGGAGGAAGCTATGGCCGTGATACAGCACGAGACCACGATCGCGGAGGCCGCCGATCGACTCTCCAGGGAGCTTCCCGGACACCGAGTGGAGATTCTCCACGGGAGGCTCACCGTGACACCACCTGCGGACGGGTCACACGCCCTGTCGCTGAGCTGGCTCATCGAGAAGTTCTACGACGCCGGTGCTCGAAAGGCGGGTCTTCGGTACGTCCAAGGCATCGGGCTCTGGCTGCCGACCGGGCCTGACGATTACGCCATCCCGGACTTCTCCCTCGTCGAGGCGGACTTCCGGGACCACAAGGTCGAGAAGAACTGCTTCGCCCCCGACGTCTTCCGACTGGTGATCGAGGTGACTTCGTCCAACTGGGCGGACGACATCGGCACCAAGGCCGAGGGCTACGCCCGGGCCCACGTCCCCGTCTACGTCATCGCCGACCGACACCACGACGAGGCCGTCCTCTGCGCGGACCCGCGCAACGGCAAGTACCGCCTCCGCCAGAGCTACAAACGAGGCACCTCCATCCCACTCCCCGAATCCGTCGGGGTAGCCCTGGAGCTCTCGGTGGACCTCCTCCTCGACGGAGACGAGCCCTGAGACCGCACGCGGAAGGGCTCGGACCGACCTCGGTCCGAGCCCCTCCACCCCCGCCCACCTGCGGGCCTCAGCCCTTGATGCAGATGACCTGCTTCAGCTTGGCGACGACCTTGACGAGGTCCGTCTGCTGGTCGATGACCTGCTCGATCGACTTGTACGCGCCGGGGATCTCGTCCACGACGCCGGAGTCCTTGCGGCACTCCACGCCCTTGGTCTGCTCGGCCAGATCCTTCGCCGAGAACCGCTTCTTCGCCGCCGTCCGGCTCATCTTCCGGCCCGCGCCGTGCGAGGCCGAGTTGAAGGACTTCTCGTTGCCGAGGCCCTTCACGATGTACGAGCCGGTGCCCATGGAGCCGGGGATGATCCCGTAGTCACCGCTGCCGGCGCGGATCGCGCCCTTCCGGGTGACCAGCAGGTCCATGCCGTCGTACCGCTCCTCCGCCACGTAGTTGTGGTGGCAGCTGATCTCCCGCTCGAAGGAGACCTTGGCCTTGCGGAACTCCTTGCGGACGACCTCCTTGAACAGGCTCATCATCGCGGCACGGTTGAACTTCGCGTACTCCTGCGCCCAGAAGAGGTCGTTGCGGTAGTCCTGCATCTCCGGGGTCGCCGCGAGGAACACCGCGAGGTCCCGGTCGACCAGGCCCTGGTTGTGCGCGAGCCCGCGGGCCACGCCGATGTGGAAGTCGGCCAGCTCGTTCCCGATGTTCCGCGAGCCGGAGTGCAGCATCAGCCAGACTGAACCCGACTCATCGAGACAGAATTCGATGAAGTGATTACCGGATCCGAGCGTTCCAATCTGCTTTGTGGCACGTTCCCGCCTGAATTTGACCGCATCACTGATGTAGTCGAAGCGCTTCCACAGATCTTCGAACCCTTCCACCGAGAACCCGTACAGCCGCCCCGGATCCACCGCCTCGCGGTGCATCCCCGCGCCCACCGGGATCGCCTTCTCGATCTGCGAGCGCAGGCCCGACAGGTCGCCCGGGAGGTCGTTCGCGGTCAGGGAGGTCTTCACCGCGGACATGCCGCAGCCGATGTCGACGCCGACCGCCGCCGGGCAGACCGCGTCCTTCATGGCGATGACCGAGCCGACCGTGGCGCCCTTGCCGTAGTGCACGTCCGGCATGACGGCGAGGCCCTTGATCCAGGGGAGGCCGGCGGTGTTCCGGAGCTGGCGCATCGCGCTGTCCTCGACCGACGCCGGGTCGGTCCACATCCGGATGGGAACCTGCTCCCCGGGCACTTCTACGTATGACATTTCACCCTCAACACCCCGTCACCACCACAAAAGTCACTGAACGCAAAAAGCCTCGCTCATGGCCTCAAATACGACATGAGACCGGCGCCGGCACCAGCGTGTGCGATAGACATTGTGTCCATCCGCGCCCCAGCCGCGGCAACGCAATTTCCCGAAGGGAGCCAGTGGAACGTGCAGCGCAAGGTGGTACGAGTACGCCGAGTACGTGGAGTCCTGCCAGCCATCGCGATGCTCACCGCCCTCGCGGCGGGTCTCACCGCCTGCACCGACGGTGGCGGATCCGGAACGACCATCGACGCGAAGGCCGGGGCGAACGCCGGTACGGGCGCCCAGCCCGGCAAGTACCGCAGCCTGCCCATGCCCTGCAAGGCCGCCGACGCCAAGAAGGTCAAGGCGATGCTCCCGGCCGCCGAGGCCCTCGCCCCCGAGGCCCGCGAGGCGCTCTACGCCGGGGTCGCGGATGCCTCCTACGACGCCGACCGGCGCGTCGGCTGCCGCTGGACCGCGCAGACGCCCACCGAGACCCGGCTGCTGTTCGTGGGCTTCGAGCGCGTGGTGTCGTACGACCGGGCCTCCACGAGCGACGACGACAAGGCGCGGCAGGTCTACGGCCGCCAGCTCACCGCCGCCAACCTGCCCGCCCCGGTGCCGTCGTCGAGCCCGACGCCGTCCGGGTCCGGGGCGCCGGCCCCCGGAGCGCCGACGCCGAGCACGGGCGCGAGCACGGGCGCCAGTACGGGACCGGGTGCGAGCGGCGGCCCGAGCGGCGGCCCGAGCGGCAGCGCCTCCCCCGCGCCGGAGCTGGGCTCCCGCGTCCTCGAAGGGCTCGGCAACGAGTCCTTCCTCGACGACAAGCTCGCCGCCGCCGGCGCCTCCGCGGCCCAGGCGCGCACCGTCCGCATTGTGTTCCGTACCTCGAATGTCATCGTCACCGTCGAGTACAGCGTCCAGCCCGCACTGCCCGGCGCGATCCCGCCCAGCGGTGAAACCCAGGACAGGGCACGGCAGTTGGCGCAGGCCCTCGGGGAGCGGTTCAACGAATAGCCGGTCCCGTCCCAGGGGGGCGTGCGAGGCCGTCGTGACGGCGCGCACAGCAGCCGGGCGCCGGGTCGGGCTACGGTTGCTCGGGTCCCGCGCCCGCAAGAGGGACCGAACGAGACCGCCAGCGGGACCGAACGAGACCGCACGAAGACCCACAACGTCTGAAGGAATCATGCACCGATCAGCCTCGCGCCTCACCCGCGTCCTCGCCTGCGCAGCCGTCCCGGTGATCCTCACGGTCGCCGGCTGCTCGTCCGACTCGGGCAAGGAGTCGGGCACCGACAGCGGCAAGAAGTCCGGAGCGTCCTCGTCCGCCGCCCAGCCGAGCGCCAAGCCCTCCAAGGAGGCGCTGGAGAAGGCCGTCTACTCCACCCTGCCGGAGCCCTGCAAGGCGGTCGCCGCGAAGACCGTCGAGACGATCGTCCCCAAGGCGAAGGACCCCAACGGCACCGCCGCCAAGTCCAACGACCTCGCCAGCCGTGCCACCTGCACCTGGAACGGCCTGGACGAGGCCGGTCTGAAGGGCTCGCAGTACCGCTGGCTCTCGATCTCCCTGGTCCGCTACGACTCCCTCGCCTCGGTCGGCACCGGCAGCAAGCGCGCCGAGGGCGAGTACGCCAAGCAGGTCGAGAAGGCGAAGGCCGTCGAGGGCGCGGAGAACGTGAAGCCGGAGGAGGCGGGCGGCATCGGCGACCAGGCCACCTCCGTCACCTTCACCACGAAGAAGGACGGCGACTTCTTCAACACCTCGATCATCGCCCGCACCCACAACGTGGTCGTCACCCTCGACTACAACGGCACGGCCTACGAAGGCGCGGCCGCTCCGGACCAGGCCAAGCTGCTCCAGGACGCCATCGCGGCGACGAAGGAGACCGTGGCCTCGATCGCGGCCGCCAACGAGGCGAAGGCGCCCGAGCAGTCGGCGCAGCCCGAGCAGCCGGCGCAGCCCGAGCAGCCGGCGCAGCAGCCCTCGCCTTCGAACTCCTAGCGCTTCAGGGCGCAGTGCGCCGTCGGCGGTCCGGACCCGGGGCCCGCAGGCCCTGGTCCGGACCGCTGGCGTCCCCTTGCCCGTACGCGCGTACGCTGTGCCCTGCCGTAGCTCGACAAGGGGAGGGGATCGCGGGTGGCCGCGATGCAGCTGACTCGTACGCACCGGATATTGATCGGTGTGGTGGTCGCCGGAGCCGTCGTCATCGCGGGGATCGGTTTCGCCGGTTCGTACTCCGCCGTGCGCGCCCTGGCCCTGAAGAAGGGCTTCGGTTCCTTCTCGCTGGTCTTCCCGATCGGCATCGACATGGGCATCTGCGTCCTGCTCGCGCTGGACCTGCTGCTGACGTGGATCCGGATCCCGTTCCCGCTGCTGCGCCAGACGGCGTGGCTGCTGACGGCGGCAACGATCGCCTTCAACGGCGCGGCCGCCTGGCCCGACCCGCTCGGGGTCGGGATGCACGCGGTGATCCCGATCCTGTTCGTGGTCACCGTGGAGGCCGCCCGGCACGCGGTGGGCCGGATCGCGGACATCACCGCCGACCGGCACATGGAGGGCGTCCGCCTCACGCGCTGGCTGCTCTCCCCGGTGCCCACCTTCAAGCTGTGGCGCCGGATGAAGCTGTGGGAGCTGCGCTCCTACGAGCAGGCCGTCGGCATGGAGCAGGACCGGCTGATCTACCAGGCCCGCCTGCAGGCGCGCTACGGCCGTGCCTGGCGCCGCAAGGCTCCCGTCGGGGCGCTGATGCCGCTGCGGCTGGCCCGCATAGGGGTTCCCCTCGCGCAGACGGCCCCCGAGGGCCTGGCGGCGGCGGGCATCGACCCGCTGCTCATCCCGCCGCCCCCGGCCGCGGACCCGGCGGCTCCGGCCCTGCCGGCGGGCGCCGAGGGCCCGCAGCAGGCGGCCGCCGGTGCGACCGCGCTCACGGCCCCTGCCCCGGCCGCTGCCGCTGCCCCTGCCGAAGCCGAGGCCGACGGCGCGCAGCAGCAGCACCAGCTCGCCGGGCCCGGGCCGCAGTACGCGGAGGGTCCGGGCGGGGTGCCGGTCGCGCAGGGTCACCCCGACGGGCCCGCCTTCGTGGTGGACCCGACGGCGATGCCGGCGGCGCACAACAGCGCCTGGTTCGCGGCGCCCCGCGCGCCGCAGGCCGCGTACGAGGGCGGCTACAACCCGCAGTACGTCGAGGGCCTGGAGCCGACACCGGTGATGCCCCCGACCGGCCCGGAGCTCCAGGAGCAGGAGCAGCAGGAGCAGCCGCGGGAAGAGCCGGAGCTGCGGGTACCGGGCCCCCGCCAGGAGGAGGTCTTCGCCGAGGGCGAGCCGCCGAGCGACGACGACGTGAAGTTCGCGGAGGCGGCGTACGAGGTCTTCCGGTCGCACCTGGAGGAGAACGGCGAGGTACTGACCGCCGAGCAGATCGACATACTGCTGGCCGACCGGTACGGCGTGGTGCATCCGCGCAGCGCCTCGCTGATCCGCAAGATCTTCCCGCAGCTCAAGCAGCGCTACCAGACCGAGCTGGAGAACGAGCACATCGCGTAGCCCCGTAGGCCCCGGACACGGGAAGGGCCCGCACCCCCTGGGGGGTGCGGGCCCTTCTCACGTGCACTCAGACGGCGAGCAGCTTGCGCACCCGGTCCGCCCCGACCGCGAGCAGCAGGGTGGGCAGGCGGGGTCCGGTCTCCCGGGTCACGAGCAGGCGGTACAGCAGCGCGAAGAAGGTGCGCTGCGCGACCTTGAGCTCCGGCGTCGGCTTGGCGTCCGGCTCCAGGCCGGCCATCACCTTCGGCACGCCGTAGACGAGCGTGGTGAGCCCGTCGAGGGACCAGTGCGAGTCGAGCCCGTCGACGAGGCGGCGCAGGGACTCGCGGCCCTCGTCGTCGAGGGAGGACAGGAGCTCGGCGTCGGGCTCCTCGCGCACCAGGGTGCGCTGGTCGGCCGGGACCTGGGTGGTGATCCAGTTCTCGGCCCGGTCCAGGCGCGGGCGGACCTCGTCGAGGGAGGTCAGCGGCCGGTCGGGCTCCAGGTCGCTGAGGATGCGCAGGGTCTGCTCGTCGTGTCCGCCGGTGATGTCGACGACCGAGGCGAGCGTCCGGTACGCCATGGGGCGCGGGGTGCGCGGCAGCTCGTGGGAGGCGACGCGTACGGCGCGGGCGTGGGCGGCGGCGTCGGCGGGCAGGACGGTGCCGTCGGCGACCTTGGCCTCCAGCTTGTCCCACTCGTCGTAGAGCCGCTGGATCTCCTGGTCGAAGGCGATCTTGAAGGACTGGTTGGGCTTGCGGCGGGCGTAGAGCCAGCGCAGCAGCTGGGGCTCCATGATCTTCAGCGCGTCGGCCGGGGTGGGGACCCCGCCCTTGCTGGAGGACATCTTGGCCATGCCGCTGATGCCGACGAAGGCGTACATCGGGCCGATGGGCTGCTCGCCGCCGAAGATGCCGACGATCTGGCCGCCGACCTGGAAGGAGGAGCCGGGCGAGGAGTGGTCGACGCCGGAGGGCTCGAAGATCACGCCCTCGTAGGCCCAGCGCATGGGCCAGTCGACCTTCCAGACCAGCTTGCCGCGGTTGAACTCGCTGAGCTTGACCGTCTCGGTGAACTCGTCCTCGGTGCAGACGTAGGTCAGTTCGGTGGTCTCGTCGTCGTAGGACGTCACCTTGGTGAAGTCCTTGCCGCACTCGGCGCAGTAGGGCTTGTACGGGAAGTACTCGGTGCCCTCCGCGCTGCCGTCGTCCTCGGCGGCCGCGCCCGAGCCCTCGGCGGCTTCCAGCTCGGCCTCGTCGACCTGCTTCTGCTGCGGCTTCTTGCCGCCGGGCTTCTGCTTGGTCCGGTACTGGTCGAGGATCGCGTCGATGTCGCCGCGGTGCTTCATCGCGAACAGCACCTGCTCGCGGTAGGTGCCGGCGGTGTACTGCTCGGTCTGGCTGATCGGGTCGTACTCGACGCCCAGCTCGGCCAGGGCCTCGACCATGGCGGCCTTGAAGTGCTCGGCCCAGTTCGGGTACGCGGATCCGGCCGGGGCGGGCACGGCGGTCAGCGGGCGGCCGATGTGCTGGGCCCAGGACTCGTCGATGCCGGGGACTCCGGCCGGGACCTTGCGGTACCGGTCGTAGTCGTCCCAGGAGATCAGGTGGCGGACCTCGTGGCCGCGGCGGCGGATCTCGTCGGCGACCAGGTGCGGGGTCATGACCTCGCGGAGGTTGCCGAGGTGGATCGGGCCGGAGGGGGAGAGGCCGGACGCGACGACGATGGTTTTGCCCGGGGCTCGGCGCTCCGCCTCGGCGATGACCTCGTCCGCGAAACGGGAGACCCAGTCGGTCTCGGTGCTGCTCGGGGCGCTCTGAGCCACGACACGTCCTTCGTTCTCGAATGCTGGCTTCTCGCCATTCTCCCAGACAGAACGGAGCGCTCTGTGGTTCATCGGCGCCCCCTGGCCGCCGGGTGGCCGCCGGGTGGCCGCCGGTATATCCCGGGATGTGGACAGCCCTCGCGTGGGATACTCGGTCCTTGTCCGAAACCCCAACCGAAACCCCCAGTGCACGCTCGGGCACGACCTCACAGGAACGGCAGCTCATGGCCTCGGTCCCTTCCCTCGCTTCCTCCGTCAACCAGCGCGTCGCCGACGCACTCGCCTCCGCCCTGCCGGACGCCGGTGCGAGCGACCCGCTGCTGCGACGAAGCGACCGGGCCGACTTCCAGGCCAACGGCATCCTGGCGCTCGCGAAGAAGGCCAAGGCCAACCCGCGCGAGCTGGCGACCACGGTGGTCGAAGGCATCGACACCGGTGACCTGATCCAGGAGATCGAGGTCTCGGGCCCCGGCTTCCTCAACATCACCATCACCGACAAGGCGATCGTCGAGACCCTGGCGGCCCGCGCCGCCGACGACCGCCTCGGCGTGCCGCTCGCCGCGAAGCCGGGTACGACGGTGATCGACTACGCGCAGCCGAACGTGGCCAAGGAGATGCACGTCGGCCACCTGCGGTCGGCGGTCATCGGTGCGGCCATGGTCGAGATCCTCGAATTCACCGGCGAGAAGGTGGTCCGGCGCCACCACATCGGCGACTGGGGCACCCAGTTCGGCATGCTCATCCAGTACCTGCTGGAGCACCCGCACGAGCTGGACCACAAGGCGGAGGACGGCGCCGAGGTCACGGAGGTCTCCGGCGAGGAGGCCATGTCCAACCTGAACCGCCTCTACAAGGCCTCGCGCACGCTCTTCGACTCCGACGAGGAGTTCAAGACGCGGGCCCGGGCCCGGGTGGTGGACCTCCAGGCCGGCGAGCCGGAGACGCTGGCGCTGTGGCAGCGGTTCGTGGACGAGTCGAAGATCTACTTCTACTCCGTCTTCAACAAGCTGGACATGGACATCCAGGACCCCGACGTCATCGGCGAGTCGGGCTACAACGACATGCTGGTGGAGACCTGCAAGCTGCTGGAGGACTCGGGCGTGGCCGTCCGTTCCAACGGCGCGCTCTGCGTGTTCTTCGACGACGTCAAGGGTCCGGACGGCAACCCGACCCCGCTGATCGTCCAGAAGTCGGACGGCGGCTTCGGCTACGCCGCGACCGACCTCTCGGCGATCCGCGACCGGGTGGGCGAGCTGGGCGCGACCACCCTCCTCTACGTGGTGGACGCGCGGCAGTCCCTGCACTTCAAGATGGTCTTCGAGACGGCCCGCCGGGCCGGCTGGCTGAACGAGGACACCAAGGCCGTGCAGCTGGCCTTCGGCACCGTGCTGGGCAAGGACGGCAAGCCGTTCAAGACCCGTGAGGGCGAGACGGTGCGGCTGGTGGACCTGCTCGACGAGGCCGTCGAGCGGGCGACCGCCGTGGTCCGCGAGAAGGCGGAGAAGGTCGGCCTGACCGAGGCGGAGATCGTCGAGAACGGCCAGTACGTGGGCATCGGCGCCGTGAAGTACGCGGACCTGTCCACCTCGGCCGCGCGCGACTACAAGTTCGACCTGGACCAGATGGTCTCGCTGACCGGTGACACGTCCGTGTACCTGCAGTACGCGTACGCCCGGATCGGCTCGATCATTCGCCGGGCGGGCGACCGCAAGCCGGTCGCGCACCCGGAGCTGGAGCTGGCCCCGGCCGAGCGTGCGCTGGGCCTGCACCTGGACCACTTCGGCGAGCTGATCGGCGAGGCGGCCGCGGAGTACGCCCCGCACAAGGTGGCGGCGTACCTGTACCAGCTGTCCTCGCTGTTCGCGACGTTCTACGAGCAGTGCCCGGTCGTGAAGCCCGAGCCCGAGCTCGTCGTCGGCGAGAACCGGCTGTTCCTGTGCGAGCTGACGGCCCGCACCCTCAGCAAGGGCATGTCCCTCCTCGGCATCCGCACCCCCGAGAAGCTCTGACCCGAGAGTCTCTGACCCGAGGATCTCTGACCCGAGGATCTCCGAACCGCACGAAAGGGGCCCCGGGGAACGCGCTCAGCGTGTTCCCCGGGGCCCCTTCGGCACATCCCCGCTAGCTGATCGCGCGGATCGTGTTCCAGCCGCTCGCGCCGACCGTGGTGCGGGTCCCGTCCACCGGGTTGCCCGCGCCGTTGGTCTCGCCGGCGTAGAACATCAGCGTGCCGGTGCCTTCGTTCGTGGTCGCCCACAGGTCCGCGATCCCGTTGCCGTCGGCGTCGCCCGCACCGGCCAGCAGCGGCCGGTTGCCGGTCCCGTAGCCGTGGCCGTACTCGGTGCGCTCGCCGAAGGTGCCGTCGCCCCGGCCCCGGTAGAGCCACAGCTTCTCGTCGTTCGCGTCGCGCGCGAACAGGTCGGCCCTGCCGTCGTGGTCGGCGTCGCCGGCCGCGCTCAGGCTCATCGGGGACCAGCCGCGCAGGCCGATCTGGACGCCGGACTTCACGCCGGGGTTGGCGGCCGGGTCGCCCGCGTACAGCCACAGGGCGTCCCCGAGGGTGGCGATCACGTCCGGGTAGCCGTCGCCGGTGGCGTCGCCGACGCTGACGACGCGGGAGTCGGTCGGGAAGCCGGTGCCGATGCGGACCGGGGAGGCCAGGGTGCCGTCGCCGCGGTTCGGGTAGACGCGCAGTTCGCTGCCGACCCGGGCCACGATGTCCTCGGTGCCGTTGCCGGTCCAGTCACCGCGGTGGGAGACCGAGGCTCCGGCCCAGCCGCCGCTGCCGATCTCGGCCGGGCTGCCGGTGACGGAGCCGTCGCCCTGGCCCGCGTAGAGGCGGAGCTTGCCCGCGTCGTCGACGGCGACCAGATCGGACCGGCCGTCACCGTTCATGTCGCCGACCGCCGGGGCGCCGCGCAGCACGGCGGTGACGGGGGCGTGGTCGGAGACGCCGTTGGGGGTCACGCCCGCCTGGTTCGGGGTGGTGTCCATCCGCGCCGAGTCGATGGCGCAGGAGGCGAAGCGGCTCGCGCCGGCCGCCTTCGTGGTGAAGAGGTGGTCGAGCTTGTTCCAGGAGTGCCCGCCGGTGCCGACCGTGTCCCAGCCGTGGTACGTGTACCCGTCGATGCAGTTGTCGTAGGCGCTGGTCAGCGTCTCCATCCCGGTGGCGGCCGCGTTGCGGTTGAAGTCGCCGCCCAGCACGGTGCCGCCGGGGGCGTGCGCGTCCACGAACGCCTTGACGTTCTTGATCTGCTGGGCGGCGCGGCCCGCCTGTCCCGGAATGATGTGGGTGGTGCAGGGCGTGGTGCTCCAGCCCTCCACGGCCACGCACAGCGCCGGGAGGGTCTGTGCGTCGTCCGGGGAGTCGGGCAGCGTGTCCTGGGACCAGGAGTCGGTGACGGTCCCCTTCACGGCCAGCAGGATGCCGAGGTCGCCGGTCAGGCCCCCGCGGCAGTCGGTGCGGCCGTCGGGCCGCGCGCCCTTGGCGTGCCGGATGGACCATGCGGCGCCGAGGCGCTCCTGGAGCAGCGCCATGTGGCTGCCGGCGGCGCCGCCGCAGACCTCCTGGAGCATGACCACGGTGGCCCGCCGCTCGTCGACGACCTTCTTGACCTCGTCCATCTTCGCGGCGGGCTCGTTCCGGGAGGGACAGAAGCCGTCCACCCCGCGGGGGCTGCCCGCCTCTCCGCAGATGTTCCAGGACACGACCCGGATCTCGTTCTGCGCCGGGGGCGCGGCCTGGGCGGCCGGCGCGGCGACCAGCGCGGTGCCCAGCGTCGCGACGGCCGCCGCGACGGACACGAGCGCCCGTATGGACCTCTTGGATCCCTGCATTTCCCACCCCTTGCGTGACGGATGCCCGGCGGAACTCCCGCCGGGCAACGTCTCCATGGTCACGGGTGGTCGTCCCCGGGCCACGGGCAGGGTCGGGGAACAACCACCCCACGCCCAAGGACCGCTTTCACCCGAACAGCCCGGTTGGGGTGCTATGCCCCGGGTAGGGGACGGCCCGTCCATCCCCTACCCACCCCCACGGAGGGCCCCGTGCCCGACATGAACGGTCCCTACAAGCCCGGCACCCCCTGCTGGATCGACCTGATGGTTCCCGACCAGCAGGCCGCCATCGACTTCTACGCCGACCTCTTCGGCTGGCAGGGCGAGATCGGCCCGCCCGAGACCGGCGGGTACTCCGTCTGCACGCTCAAGGGCAAGCCGGTCGCCGGGATCATGAAGGCGATGAACCCGGACGGCTCCGTCCCCGACCCGATGCCCCCGACTGTGTGGACCACCTACCTGGCCACGGACGCCATCGACGCCACCCTCAAGTCCGTCACCGATGCGGGCGGCACGGCCGTCATGCCCCCGATGGACGTCATGGACCTCGGGCGGATGGCCGTCATCGCCGACCCGACCGGCGCCGTCGTCGGCCTGTGGCAGGCGGGCACCTTCGACGGGGCCGGCATCGTCAACGAGCACGGCGCGCTCATCTGGAACGAGCTGAGCACCAGCGACATCGCGGCGGCGTCGGCGTTCTACAGCGCCGTCCTCCCCGTCACCACGACCCCGTCCGAGATGCCGGAGGCCGCCGGGTACACGGAGTTCCAGGTCGACGGCCGTGCGGTGGCCGGAATGATGGACCTGACGAACCTCCCGCCGGGCACCCCGCCGAACTGGATCCCGTACTTCAGCGCCGACGACGTCGACGAGATCCAGGCCGCCGCCACCCGCGCCGGAGGCAACGTCATCGCCCCCGCCTTCGACATGGCGGCCGGCCGCATGGCCGTCCTGACCGACCCCCAGGGCGCCGTCTTCGCCGTGATCAAGGCCCGCCCGGAGATCGTCGACTGACGGTCGCCGAGCCGCAGGACGGGTTCAGCAGCAGCGGAACTCGCACCAGACGACCTTGCCCGGCGCCCGGGGCAGCACGCCCCAGGCGTCGGCGAGGGCGCCCACGAGCACGAGCCCCCGTCCGGGTGACCCTTCCCGGATCCGCGACAGCCCGGGGCCGCTGTCGTGAACCTCGACGCGGACGGTCCCGTCGTACGTGAGCAGCCGCAGCAGGTAGCCCCGGCCGCGCGGGACCCCGTACCGCAGCGCGTTGGTCGCCAGCTCGCTCACGCAGAGCAATGTGTCGTCCTGCCGGGAGGCCCGGCCCCACGCGGCCAAGGTGTCACGTGTGAAGTGGCGGGCAGAGCTGATGGTTTGGGGTGAGCGCACGTAGAGGCGCTCCTGAACCAGGGCGGGTTGAGTATGCAGATTCACGTGCCGATCGTCGCGTTACGTGACTAGCGTGTGGCTGAGCGCCAACCCGTACTCAGTGATGAGTACGGGTTGGCACGGGGTAGTTCAGCCGCGAGGGTGGGGAGTTCATCGTCATGCCACCGAGGAAACGCGCACGGCCGAACGCGACGACCATGAAGATGGTCGGGAGGATGGTGGCCGCGGCCCGGATCGCCAAGAACCTGACACAGAAGCAGCTTGGCGTGTTGGTGCAGCTGGACGAAGAGACCATCGCATCCATCGAGCAGGGGCGGCGGACGTTGATGCCGAACGTCGCGGAGCTCATGGATCAGCACTTGGGCCTCCCAGGACTGCTGACCGTCGCTGCTCACGGGATGCCCGAAAGGGATCCCACGCCCACCTGGTCCGACGAGTACATGGACCTGGAGAAGGACGCCATCGCGTTCTCCTGGTACGAGGTCGGCGTACTGCCAGGGCTCCTCCAGACCGAGAACTACATGCGGGCCCTGTTCCGCGGTCGCGTCCCAGCCTTCCTTCAGGAGGAGATCGAAACCCTGACATCCCGCCGACTGGCCCGGACCGAGCTCCTACACTGCGAGCGGCCGCCGAGCCTTTCCTTCGTGGTCTCGGAAGGCGCTCTCCGCGACCGCATCGGTGGGAACGCCGTCTACGCCGAGCAAGTGCGCCATCTGCTCACGTGCATGGAGTTGCCGCATGTCACGCTCCAGGTACTGCCCTTTGGCCAGACGTCCCATCCCGGCCTCTCTGGTTCATTCGTCATGCTGGAAACGCCGGACCACGAACACCGCACCTACGTCGAATCCCAGCGCAGCAGCCAGCGCGTCACCCATCCCGACGACATCAGCATCCTGACCCTGCGGTATGCAATGCTGCGAACTCAGGCCCTCAACGCCGAAGAGACCGCGTCCTTTTTGGGCCGTCTGCTAGGAGAGCTATGAGCACTGCGCCGAGGTGGTTCAAGTCCAGCTACAGCACCGACGAAGGCGACGCTTGCATTGAGGTCGCGACCAGCGCGACCCACGTCCACGTCCGGGACTCGAAGGTCCAGAACGGCCCCGTCCTGGACCTGGCCCCCGCGGCCTGGGCCGCCCTCACGGAGTGGACCGCTCGCTGATCAGCGCGGCCAGGCCGTCCAGGATGCGGTCCAGGCCGAAGCGGAACTGGAAGTCCGGCTCGTCCGCGCCCGAGAACGCGTCGGATTCCAGCAGGCGGGTCACCCCCGGGTGGGTGTCGGGGGCGGTCATCAGCCGCAGGGTGCGTACGTACTGGCCCAGGACCTGGTCCGGTGAGACGCCAGCCTTCACGATGGCGTCCATCATGTCCGCGACCATCGTCGCCTCGTTGCGGACCAGGCCGCCGATCAGGATGATCGCCGAGACCTTCTCGCCCTCCCTCAGGGCCGCACCGGCCATCGCCGCGAGTCCGCGTTCCATCCAGGCGAGCTGGTTCGGGCTGACCGGCGCTCCGGTGAGCGGGATGCGCACGATCCAGGAGTTGGCCATCAGGACGGCCCGCTGCGCGTACGCCCACTCCGCCAGCAGCTCCCGCCAGCCGGAAACCCCGGAGGGCTCCGGCGGGGTGCCGACGCCGGCGTCGGCCATCAGGATGTAGAGCTCTTCCTTCGCCGTGACGTACCGGTAGAGGGACATCGTCGAGACGCCGAGTTCCTTGGCCACCCGCCCCATCGAGACGGCGTCCATGCCCTCCGCGGCGGCCAGCGCCACCGCCGCCTCCACGATCCGGGCCAGGGTCAGCGTGGGCCGCGGGCCCTTGCCGGGGCGTTCGCGCAGGCCCCAGGCCATTTCCAGGCTCGCCGGAAGCCCGGTGCCTGCCACCGGTTCCCTCTCCGGCTCCTTCGCCATGGCCGCCCGCTCCCGCCTTCGTCGTTGACCCACATCCTAGTTCTGTGTATTACTTACACAGAAGCGCGTACTACATACGCAGAAGAAGGGAGCGTGGTCCGCGATGGCCACGAACGACCTCGGCATCCACGCCACCGGCCTGACCAAGTCCTACGGCGGACTCCGCGTCCTCGACGGCATCGACCTCGCCGTCCCGCGCGGCAGCGTCCTGGCCCTCCTCGGCCCCAACGGCGCCGGGAAGACCACCACCGTCCGGATCCTGGCCACCCTCACCGCACCCGACCCCGGCTCCGGCACCGCCCGCGTCGCCGGGTACGACATCACCGCCGACCGCGCCCGCGTCCGCCGGCGCATCAGCCTCACCGGGCAGTTCGCCGCCGTCGACGACCTCCAGACCGGCACCGAGACCCTCCGCATGGCGGGCCGCCTGCGCGGGCTCTCCGCCCGCGCCGCCCGGGACCGCGCCGACGAACTCCTCGCCCGCTTCGGGCTCACCGAAGCCGCCGGACGCACCGCGAAGACCTACTCGGGCGGCATGCGCCGCCGCCTCGACCTCGCCGCGAGCCTGGTCGCCCGGCCCGAGGTGATCTTCCTGGACGAGCCCACCGCCGGGCTCGACCCGCGCAGCCGCCAGGACCTGTGGGAGCTCGTACGGGAACTGCGCGCCGACGGCACAAGCGTGCTCCTCACCACCCAGTACCTGGAGGAGGCCGACCGGCTCGCCGACCGCGTGGCAGTGCTGGCCGGCGGCCGGATCGCCGCCGAAGGCGCCCCCGCGGAGCTCAAGTCCCGGGTGGCGGGCCACCGCCTCGACCTGACCCTCGCCGACCGGGCCGCCTACGACGCCCTGGCCCCGCGCGCGGCCCGGCTCGCGGCGGGGGACGCAGACGGCGCCTCCGCGGAGGGCCTGGCCCTGGCCCCGGAGGAGCTCGGCCTCAGCCTGCCCACCGACGGCAGCGCCGCCCACATCCGGTCCCTGCTCGACGCGCTCGACCCGGACCGCACGGCCGTGGACCGCTTCACGGTCCGCGGCGCCACCCTCGACGACGTGTTCCTCACCCTGACGGGAGCCGCTCCATGACCACTCCCCTGACCGCCCCCGTGGCCTCCTCCTCGACGGCCCGCCCCGGCACCACCGCGACGGCCCACGCCCTCGCCGCCCGCTGCCTGCGCATCAGCCGCCGCCAACCGGACGTCCTGATCGGCGCGTTGATGCTGCCGGTCATGCTGATGCTGATCTTCGTCTACTTCTTCGGCGGAGCCATCGACACCGGGACGGCGTACGTCACCTACGTGGTCCCGGGAGCGATGCTGCTCTGCGCGGGCTTCGGCGCGGCGAACACCGCCGTCAGCGTCGCCACCGACATGAAGGAAGGCGTGATCGACCGCTTCCGGTCCCTGGACATCGGCGGCATCCCGATCCTGGCCGGGCACGTCGCGGCCTCGGTCCTGCGCAACCTCGTGTCCACCGGCCTGGTCCTGGCCGTCGCCCTCGCCATCGGCTTCCGCCCCCAGGCCTCGCTGCCCGGCTACCTGGCCGCGGCCGCGCTCCTGGTCGCGTACATCACCGCGATCTCCTGGCTGGCCGCGACGCTCGGGCTGCTCGCCGGCAGTCCGGAGGCGGCGGGCGGCTTCACCTTCCTGATGATGTTCCTGCCGTACCCGTCCAGCGCATTCGTCCCCATCGACACCATGCCCGGCTGGCTCCACGGCTTCGCCGACCACCAGCCGCTCACCCCGGTGATCGAATCCCTCCGGGCCCTGCTCCTCGCCCGGCCCGCCGGCGACGCCCCCTGGGTGGCCCTGGCCTGGTGCGCGGGCATCGGCCTGGTGTCCGTAGCCCTGTCGGCCGTCGTCTTCGAACGGCGGACGCGGTAGGCCGGCTTGCGGAGCGGCAGCGGCACGGACGGGCGCGGTACGCCGGCACGGCGCACCGCGCCCGCAGCTCGGCACATCAGTGGGTCAGCGGATACGAGTGCCGGCCCGTCGCCTCGTCGATCTCCGTGTGGGCCTTCTGCAGCATCTGGGACGCGATGTCCATGAGGGCACGCGCACCCGCGATCTCCTCCCCGACCCGCAGCTGCTCCGGGTCGGAGGGATGACGCATGGCATAGCCGTGCGCCCGTATCTCGGAGCCGTCCCCGAGCCTGACCAGGGCCGCCGCACTGGTGCGGTCGCCCTCCTCGGTGAATTCCAGCTCCACATGCCACCCGACGAGCGTGGACATGATCCATCACCTCCAGGGGGTCACCCTGCCTCCAGGGTGCGCCTGTGGGGGAGGCGATGCGAATCGGGGTGGGGGGTGGGGTGGGGTGGGTGGGTGGCTGGCTGGCTTGGGCTGCGGGTTGGGCGGGGGCGTTGACAGGGTCCGGGGGGAGCCCGGCAGTCCAGTGTCCTTTCGGTGCGGGCCGGTCCCTCAAGGGCGCTCCTTCGTCGCGTCGCTTCGCGATGGCCTTCGGCCACCCTTGACCGACCGGCCCACCCCGAAACGCCACAAGACTTCCGGGATCCCCCCGGGGAACGGCCGGGAGGGAGGAGTGGGGAGGAGCGGCCTCGTCGGAGATGCGCAGCCCTGCTCGGCTGGATGGGCATCCACGCACGGCCCCGGCAGGACCGTGACCTCGGCCGGTACGGACGCGCGGGGCGGTCAGAGCATCCAGGGCCGGGCGTCTGGACACCCTTCCCGTGACCGTCGACCGCCACCCAGAGCGACCGGCCGGCGTCAGCTGCTACCGCTCCGACCGCAGCCACTGGGCGACCTCGGTCGCCCAGTACGTCAGGATCGTGTCCGCGCCCGCCCGCTTGATGCCGAGCAGGGTTTCCAGGATCGCCCGCTCGCGTTCGATCCAGCCCTTCTCCGCCGCCGCCTCGATCATCGCGAACTCGCCGCTGATCTGGTACGCCGCCACCGGGACGTCCACCGCCTGCGCGACCCGGTAGAGGATGTCGAGGTAGGGCCCGGCAGGCTTGACCATCACCATGTCGGCGCCCTCCTCCAGGTCGAGCGCGAGCTCGCGCAGCGACTCCCGGGCGTTCGCCGGGTCCTGCTGGTAGCTCTTGCGGTCGCCCTGGAGCGAGGAGGCGACGGCCTCGCGGAAGGGGCCGTAGAAGGCGGAGGAGTACTTGGCCGTGTACGCGAGGATCGAGACGTCCTCGTGGCCCGTCTCGTCGAGCGCGTCGCGGATGACGCCGACCTGGCCGTCCATCATCCCGCTCGGGCCCACCACGTGGACGCCCGCGTCGGCCTGTACCTGCGCCATCTCGGCGTAGCGCTCCAGCGTCGCGTCGTTGTCCACGCGGCCGTGCTCGTCGAGCACCCCGCAGTGGCCGTGATCGGTGTACTCGTCCAGGCACAGGTCGGACATGATGACGAGGTCGTCGCCGACCTCCGCCTTCACGTCGCGGATCGCGACCTGCAGGATCCCGTCCGGCTCGGTGCCCGCCGTGCCCCGTGCGTCCTTGTTCTCGTCGGCCGGCACGCCGAAGAGCATGATCCCGGAGACCCCGGCCTCGACGGCCTCCACGGCGGCCTTCCGCAGCGTGTCCCGGGTGTGCTGGACCACGCCCGGCATCGCCGAGATGGCGAGCGGCTCGCTGATGCCCTCCCGGACGAACGCCGGGAGGATCAGGTCCGAGGGGTGCAGCCGGTACTCCGCCACCATCCGCCGCATCGCCGGGGTGGTGCGCAGCCGACGGGGCCGCGAGCCGGGGAAGGATCCGTACGTGCTCATCTTCTAGTCGCCTCTTCGAGCTTCGACAGCAGTCGGGACCAGCCTAGGGGGTGTCTTGTCGATCAGGCCGGGTCAGGGAGCGGGGTCTGGTGCCGTGCATCGCAAGGCGGAGGAGGGAGTCGACGCGAATGGGGTCTCCCCTGCTCGAGCGGAGCCGAGAGCTTGGGGAAGTCGGCGAGTGACGACAACGCGGCGAGGCGCGGTGCCAGACCCCGCGAGCCCGGCCTGATCGACAAGACACCCCCTAGGCCCCGGCCCCGGGCCGCCCCGCACCGTTGCGCTGCTTCCAGTCCCAGAGGCCGTTCGCCCGGTGGTCGGACGGGTGGAACGGTCCGAGTTCCTCCGCCCTCGCGTACGCCCGCGGGGTGTCCGGGTGGTCCCGCAGGGCCAGTCCGTAGGCGCCGAGCAGCCGGGGCATCGTGTCGTCCGCGTCCAGGAGGGACAGCAGCAGGTCCGTGGCATCGGCCGTGCGGTCGCCGGATTCCCCCAGGCGCTCCGCCGCCGCCAGCCTCATCGGGCTCCGCGGGTCGCGGACCAGGTCGCGGATCACGCCGTGCATGGTGTCCACGTCCTGCCGGGACGCCAGAAGGCTCAGGGCGGCGCAGTACCGCACCTCGTCGTCGGGGTCGCCCGCCAGGAGCAGCAGGGCCTCGTACGCCGCGCCCGTGAACGGCCCGCCATCGGGCCGGCCCATGCAGTCCACCGCCCGCAGGCGCACCCCGGGATCCGGATGGGCGGCGTACCTCAGGCCGAGGGAGTCCAGCCTCGGGTGGGCCACGTCGTGCTCGGTCAGGGCCCACAGCACGAGCGCGAGCACCTCGGGGTCCGCCTCCACGTCCGCCCAGTCGGCGAGGAGTTCCCGGTCCTCGTCGCCGTACGGATACGCGTCGGCCCCCAGGCACCACTGCCGGGTCAGCAGCCAGTCGGCGGCGAAGCGGCGGTGGACCGGGGACGGGTGGTGCCGCAGGGCCGTCACCACCTCCCGGCTGCCCTCCGCCAGGCGGTCCTCCAGCCGGAACCTGGCCGCAGACCAGTCCACGTGGGAGGAGTCGGTGTGCCGGACGGCCCGGGCCACCAGTTCCTCCAGGGGGATCTGCACAGCGAACACCCCCTCCAGGGTGGTCAGTACCGCGCCGTGTCCCGCGCGCACCGTCAGCCCGCCGAGCGTGATCTGCTCGACCAGGACCCACGCCTCCTCGACCGTCGAGATGTGCGCCGGACCCGCCGCCCCCGTCAGCCGCCGCAGCTCCGCCTCCGCGCCCGCCCCGTGCCACCGCCGGGCCGCGTCGAGCAGCCGTGTGCGCTCCGCCTCCGGCAGGCGCTCCCCCGGGTCGGGGAGGTCCTGGGACCACAGCAGCGCCCCGACGACCGCCCGGGAGCCGCTCTCGACGGCCCGCAGCAGCGGGGTCGTACCGTCCGGCAGCACCCGGTCCGGATCCGCGCCGGCCTCCACGAGCGCCTCGGCCGTCTCGTACGCGTACGCCGCCACCGCCGCGCACAGCGGCGGCAGTCCGTCCTCGTCCGGGGCGTCCGGATCCGCACCGCCCGCCAGCAGCCTCCATACCGCCTCCGTGTCGCCCGCCCGTACCGCGTCCCCCAGTGCCGTCATGCCCGGAACATGCCACACGGGCCGGGAAGGCACCACGGCATTAGGCGGACGCTACGAGGGGCCGGGGTCGGGCCGGTTCCGGAACTCCCACCGCCACAGCCCGGCCAGCCGGTGGTCGTTCTCGTAGCCGGGGCCCAGCGGGCCGACCTTCGCGTAGGCCTCCGGCGTGCGCGGGTCGTCGCGTACCGCCAGGCCGTGGGCCGCGCTCAGCCGGACGTCCTGATCGGCCGAGTCGAGGCACCGCACCAGCAGCTCGGCGACCTCCGGCACAGCGCGGGTGACGGACCCGAGGCCACGAAGGGTCCGGCGCACGACCTCCGGGTCCGGGTCCCGCAGCAGGTCCGGCAGGAGTGCCAGGTCCTCCTGTTCCGGGTGCTCGCCGGCCAGCACCCCGGCGGCAGCGGCCCGCACCTCGCCGTCCTCGTCGCGGCACAGCTCCCGCAGCGCCCGCCGCACCTCCGCAGACAGCACCCGCGGCACGTCCACGGCCACCCAGTGGTCGAAGAGACCCGGCACCCAGCGCCGCACCCCCGGGTCCGGATGCCCGGCGCGGCGCAGGCCGATGGCCTCCCGGGTGGCCACCTCCGCCTCACCCAGGGCTTCCAGCACCCGGGCCAGTACGTCCGCGTCCGTCTCCTCCGCCTCCCACTCGACGAGGATCCGGTGGCACTCCTTCTCGTACCAGCCCGCGTGCGCGGTGTCGGCCCACCCCCACAGCCGGTACCGGATCACGTCGACCACGAACCCCCGCCGCACCGGATCCGGGTCGTGCCGGAAGGCCACCGCCTCGGCCCAGGTCTGTGCGCTGACCCGGCTGTTCAGGACGTGGAGCGAGGCGTTCTGGTCCACGTGGTCCCGGCGCGGGGACCGGACCCCGCGGGCCACCAGTTCCGCCACCGGGGCCAGGATGCGGAACTCCCACTCCAGGTCGGTCAGGACCGCTCCGTGTCCGGCCCGTACGCTCCGCCCGCCGAGGGTGATCTCCGGGACGCTGTCGTACTCCGAGTCCGTCACCCATGCGACGTCCGCCGGTCCCGCCGCCCCGGTGAGCCGCCGCAGCTCCGCCTCCGCGCCCGCCTCGTACCAGCGCCGGGCCGCGTCCAGCAGCCGGCCCCGCTCCGCTTCCGGCAGCCGCTGCCGGGCGTCGTCGCCGAGCAGCGCCGTCACCAGCGCCGGGGAGCCGCCCTCGACGGCCCGCAGCAGCGGGGTCGTACCGTCGGGCAGCACCCGGTCCGGGTCCGCGCCGGACTCGACCAGGGCCGCGGCCGCCTCGTGGTCGTACGCCGCCACCGCCGCGCACAGCGCCGCAGCCGCTTGATCGGGATCCGTCGTCACGGCCCGAACATGCCACAGGGCCCGGGTGCACATCGCACCCGGGCCCTGCCACCTAACACCTCTAACGCGCTCATCAGGTCGTACGACGCCTGCGCGCCCCCGGCCGCCGCTCGCTCGGCCGGTACACGCTCTCCCCGGCCTCCTTCGCGGCCTCGCGGCGCGCGGCCCCGTACTCCGCCAGGGCCTCCGCCAGCTTGCTCACGCTCGGCTCCGGCGACAGCACGTCGACCCGCAGCCCGTGCTCCTCGGCCGTCTTGGCCGTGGCCGGGCCGATGCACGCGATGACGGTGACGTTGTGCGGCTTGCCGGCGATGCCGACGAGGTTGCGCACGGTGGAGGACGACGTGAAGAGAACGGCGTCGAAACCGCCGCCCTTGATCGCCTCCCGCGTGTCCTGCGGCGGCGGCGAGGCGCGCACCGTCCGGTAGGCGGTGACGTCGTCGACCTCCCACCCGAGCTCGATGAGCCCGGCGACCAGGGTCTCGGTGGCGATGTCGGCGCGCGGCAGGAAGACCCGGTCGATCGGGTCGAAGACCGGGTCGTACGGCGGCCAGTCCTCCAGCAGTCCGGCGGCGGACTGCTCGCCGCTGGGCACGAGGTCGGGCTTGACGCCGAACTCCACCAGCGCGGCGGCGGTCTGCTCGCCGACGGCGGCGACCTTGATTCCGGCGAAGGCACGGGCGTCGAGCCCGTACTCCTCGAACTTCTCCCGCACGGCCTTGACCGCGTTCACCGAGGTGAAGGCGATCCACTCGTACCGGCCCGTCACCAGGCCCTTGACCGCCCGCTCCATCTGCTGCGGGGTGCGCGGCGGCTCCACGGCGATGGTCGGCACCTCGTGGGGCACCGCGCCGTACGAACGCAGCTGGTCGGAGAGCGAGGCTGCCTGCTCCTTGGTGCGCGGCACGAGCACGCGCCAGCCGAACAGCGGCTTCGACTCGAACCAGGACAGTTCCTCGCGGCGCGCGACGGCGCCGTGCTCCCCGACCACGGCTATGACGGAGCGCGCGCCCTCCGGCGACGGAAGGATCTTGCCCTGCTTGAACACCTGGGCGATGGTCCCGAGGGTCGCGCTCCAGGTGCGCTGGCGGGTCGTCGTACCGGCCACGGTCACGGTGAGCGGGGTGTCGGGCTTGCGCCCGGCGCCGATCAGCTCGGACGCCGCCGCCGAGACGGTCTCCAGCGTCGCGGAGACGACGAGGATGCCGTCGCTGGCGCCCACCTCGCTCCAGCAGCGCGGGGAGGCGGTCCGCGCGTTCACGAACCGCACGTCCGCACCCTGCTTGCCGGCCAGCGGAACACCGGCGTACGCGGGCACGCCGACGGCGGTCGCGACACCGGGGACGACCTCGAAGGGGATGCCGCCGGTGGCGCAGGCGAGCATCTCCTCGGCCGCGTTCCCGTCGAGCCCGGGGTCGCCGGTGACGGCACGGACGACCCGCCTGCCGGAGCGCGCGGCCTCCATGACAAGATTGGCGGCATCTCGGATGACCGGGACTCCGGCGGCTGCTGACTTCTCGTCAGCAATCGTCAGCTGTGGCGTGTCCACCCCCGCGCGCGCATGCGTACGTACGACCTCGAGCACCTCGGGCTCCGCGATCAGTACGTCCGCGGCGGCCAGGGCCTCCACGGCGCGCAGCGTCAGCAGTCCCGGGTCGCCCGGGCCGGCACCGAGGAAGGTGACGTGCCCCTGGACGGCGACGGACGGAAACGCGGAGGTGGTTGGGCTTGTGGGGTTCAAAGCGACCGCTCCCCCATCAGACCGGCCGCGCCCTTGGCCAGCATCTCGTCCGCGAGTTCGCGGCCGAGCGCCATGGCCTCGTCGTACGACTGGGGCACGGGACCGGTGGTGGACAGCTGCACCAGCGTGGAACCGTCGAGGGTTCCCACGACTCCCCGCAGGCGCATCTCATTGACAATCTGCCCGTCGGCCAGCAGGTCGGCGAGCGCGCCCACGGGGGCGCTGCAGCCGGCCTCCAGGGCGCCGAGCAGGGCGCGTTCGGCGGTCACGGCGGCCCGGGTGTACGGGTCGTCGAGCTCGGCGAGCGCGGAGATCAGGTCCGTCTCGGACGCCAGACACTCCACGGCCAGGGCACCCTGGCCGGGCGCGGGCAGCATGTTGTCCACGGAGATCAGGTCGGTGGCCTCGTCGCCGCGGCCGATCCGGTTGAGCCCGGCGGCGGCCAGCACGACCGCGTCGAGCTCACCGTCGCGCACGAAGCCGATCCGGGTGTCGACGTTGCCGCGGATGGCGACGGTCTCGATGACCTTCCCCAGCGAGCGGGCGTACGCGTGCAGCTGCGACCTGCGGCGCGGCGACCCGGTGCCGATGCGCGCACCGTCGGGCAGCTGCTCGAAGGTCAGGCCGTCGCGGGCGACGAGCGCGTCGCGCGGGTCCTCGCGCTGCGGCATCGCCGCGATGACGAGCTCGTCGGGCTGCGTGGTGGGAAGGTCCTTCAGCGAGTGCACGGCGAAGTCGACTTCACCGCGCACCAGGGCCTCGCGCAGGGCGGTGACGAAGACGCCGGTGCCGCCGATCTGCGAAAGGCTCTCGCGGGACACGTCACCGTAGGTCGTGATCTCCACGAGCTCGACGGGCCGGCCGGTGATCGCCCGTACCGCCTCGGCGACATGCCCGGACTGGGACATGGCCAGCTTGCTGCGCCGCGTGCCGAGCCTCAGCGGCTGGTCGAGACGTGGATTCATGATGCCCGTCCTGAGTCGTGGTTCTTGTCAGCCTCGTCGGCCCGGCTGACGGAGGCCACCGTCTGCGGGTCGAGATCGAAGAGTTCGCGCAGCGCCTCGGCGTACCCGGCGCCGCCGGGCTCGCTCGCGAGCTGCTTGACGCGCACGGTCGGCGCGTGGAGGAGCTTGTCGACGACGCGCCGGACGGTCTGAGTCACTTCAGCCCGCTGCCGCTCGTCGAGATCGGGTACCCGCCCGTCGAGCCGTGCCACTTCCATGGCGACGACCTCCGCGGCCATGGCGCGCAGGGCGACCACGGTGGGCGTGATGTGCGCGGCGCGCTGGGCGGCCCCGAAGGCGGCCACCTCCGCGGCCACTATGGCGCGTACGGCGTCTACGTCGGCGGCCATGGGCGCGTCGGCGGACGCCTCGGCGAGCGACTCGATGTCGACCAGCCGCACCCCGGGGATCCGGTGCACGGCGGCGTCGATGTCGCGCGGCATGGCCAGGTCGAGCAGCGCGAGCCGGACCGGCTGCGCGTCCAGCCGGCTCCGTACGCCCTTGCGCGGCTGCTGCCGCTGCGCGGCGGCCTCGCCCTGGTCGGCCCAGGTCCCGTGCAGCTCCAGCGATCCGGCGTCCACCCCGGCCAGCGCGGCCCGCCCGTCGGCGGTCCGCCCCGGGTCGGAAGCCAGCGCCTCGAGCCCGACGGGACACCCGTCCCGCTCCTCGACGACCACCTTGCTCCGCACGGCCCCGGCATCGGCGATCCGCCGCCCCTCACCCGCGAGCACGGCAAGCCGCGCCACGAGCGCGGCGTCGGCCACATCCAGCCCCGCCGGCGTGTGAGGCGCAGGGGTCCGGGGACTGGTCCCCGGCAACGGCGCCGCACCCGCATCGGGTCCGGGGCGAAGCTCCGGCGAACGGTGGAAGGGCGGGTAGGGGACAGCCCCCGCAGGGCGCTCCTCCATGGCCACGGCCACGTCGTCCCCGGTCAGCACCAGCCCCGTCGCCCCCGTACAGGACACGACGACGTCGACCCGCGCCAGCTCATCCGCGACACCGGACATCGCAATGGCCGAAGCGGCCACCCCGGTGCCCGAGGCAACCAGAATCTCGGCCAACCGCTCCGCCCGCTCGGCGGTCCGGTTGGCGACCACGACCTCCGCGACACCCACCCGCGCCAGCGTCGCCGCGGCCAGCGAGGACATCGACCCGGCCCCGATGACGAGCGCCCGCTTCCCCGCGGCCCACTCCTCCACCGGCACCCGCACGGCGAGCTGCTCCAGACCGAAGGTCACGAGCGACTGCCCCGCCCGGTCGATCCCGGTCTCGGAGTGCGCCCGCTTGCCGACGCGCAGCGCCTGCTGGAAGAGGTCGTTGATCAGACGGCCGGCCGTGTGGAGCTCCTGCCCCAGCGCCAGCGCGTCCTTGATCTGCCCGAGGATCTGCCCCTCGCCCACGACCATCGAGTCCAGCCCGCACGCCACCGAGAACAAGTGGTGGACGGCCCGGTCCTCGTAGTGCACGTACAGATAAGGAGTGAGCTCCTCGAGAGCCACCCCGCTGTGCTGCGCCAGCAGCGTCGACAGCTCGGCGACACCGGCGTGGAACTTGTCCACGTCGGCGTACAGCTCGATCCGGTTGCAGGTGGCGAGCACCGCCGCCTCCGCCGCCGGTTCCGCGGCGAGCGTGTCGTGCAGCAGCTTGACCTTGGCATCGGCGGCCAGCGAGGCCCGCTCCAGCACGCTCACGGGCGCGCTGCGATGGCTCAGCCCAACGACGAGCAGACTCATGCCGGCATCACCGCCGGAACGTCCCCGTCGGGTCCGCCCTTCCGCGCGACGGCGGCGGCCCGTCCGGCGGGCGGCACGACGGCGGCGGCGGGAGCCGCCCCGGTGCCGGTGCCCGCGGCGGAGCCTCCGGCGGCAGCGGCGGCGGCCGCTTCCTCACCGGCCTTGCGCTGCTCGTGGAAGGCCAGGATCTGCAGCTCGATCGACAGGTCGACCTTGCGCACGTCGACGCCCTCGGGCACGGACAGCACGGTGGGCGCGAAGTTCAGGATGGAGGTGACACCGGCGGCGATGAGCCGCTCGCTGACCTGCTGGGCGGCGCCCGCAGGGGTCGCGATGACCCCGATGGAGACGCCGTTCTCCTCGATGATCTTCTCCAGGTCATCGGTGTGCTGCACGGGCATCCCGGCCACCGGCTTGCCGGCCATGGCCGGATCGGCGTCGATGAGCGCAGCCACGCGGAAGCCGCGCGACGCGAAACCGCCGTAGTTGGCCAGGGCGGCGCCGAGGTTTCCGATGCCGACGATGACGACGGGCCAGTCCTGGGTCAGCCCGAGCTCGCGGGAGATCTGGTAGACGAGGTACTCCACGTCGTAACCGACCCCGCGGGTCCCGTAGGAACCGAGGTAGGAGAAGTCCTTGCGGAGCTTCGCGGAGTTGACTCCGGCGGCCGCGGCCAGCTCCTCGGAGGACACCGTGGGCACCGATCGCTCGGAGAGCGCGGTGAGGGCGCGCAAGTACAGCGGAAGCCGGGCGACAGTGGCCTCGGGAATACCTCGGCTGCGGGTCGCCGGTCGGTGAGTTCGGCCAGTTGCCACGATGCTCCTGCGGGATGAGCGGGGCTGCAGGTGGCCACTTGTCCCAGGACCACCCCGTCGAATGCAGGCTATGTCTTTGTGAACGCGTGCACAAAGATTGTGTCCGCTTTGTCCGACCAAAGTGACCGGGGTCACGCGCCTTGGGCGTATGGACCGGGAACCGGCGACACGCCGAACCCGTTCAATTCCCGAAGGGGGCAAAACGGTACACACTCCTCACCAATACGCCCCCGAGACCCCATAAATCGCCCATGATGGTAACCGCCCGACGGCTCAAGCCCGCAATGCCCGTCGGAGCCGGTCAGGGTTCACCCTCCAGAAGGTGTGCTGTTCACCGTCCACCAGCACGACCGGAATCTGCTCCCAGTGCAGGCGGTACAACTCCTCGTCCTGCGAAATGTCCTTCTTCTCCCACTGTGCGCCCGTCTCGGCGCAGACCTTCTCGACGACTTCCTGGGCGTCATCACAGAGATGGCACCCCGGCTTCCCGATGAGCGTGACCAACCGCTCCTCCGGACGCTTCTTTTCGGCACGGCGCAGCAAAGGGCTCATGCCCCCATTCTCCCGCGCCCGCACGCCGACCGGCCCGGGTCCGACGCGGTGAAGAGTTCACACCCCCGACTCCCATCGGTTCGGGAACTCCCGAACACAGTGGCTATGCTCGCGTCATGGCCGCTCTGGGATGGCTCACCCCCCGTAGGCGCTCCGCCACCGCGCGGAGCGTGCTGGCAGGCGAGGCCTCGGCCGAGGCCGCCCGCAAGTCCGCACTGGCCGACGATCTGCTCGACGGCCCGGACTTCCCCGCAGCCGCCGAAGCGGAACGCGCGGCGCAGGCGGAGCCGGAGGCTCCACTGGAGCTCGCCGGGGCCGATGAGCCCGAAGAGCCCGCCGAAGCCGAGTTCCCCGTCGCCGGCGACGACCTGGCCGCCGCCTTCTTCGACCTCGACAACACCGTCATGCAGGGCGCCGCGATCTTCCACTTCGGCCGCGGCCTCTACAAGCGCGAGTTCTTCCGCCGCCGCGAGCTCGCCCGCTTCGCCTGGCAGCAGGCCTGGTTCCGGCTGGCCGGGGTCGAGGACCCCGAGCACATGCAGGACGCCCGCGACAGCGCGCTGTCCATCGTCAAGGGACACAAGGTCTCCGAGCTGATGTCCATCGGCGAGGAGATCTACGACGAGTACATGGCGGAGCGGATCTGGCCGGGCACCCGCGCCCTGGCCCAGGCCCACCTCGACGCCGGCCAGAAGGTCTGGCTCGTCACGGCCGCCCCCGTCGAGACCGCCACGATCATCGCCCGCCGGCTCGGCCTGACCGGAGCCCTCGGCACCGTCGCCGAGTCCGTGGACGGCGTCTACACCGGCCGGCTGGTCGGCGAGCCCCTGCACGGCCCCGCCAAGGCGGAGGCCGTCCGCGCCCTGGCCGCCGCCGAGGGCCTCGATCTCGCGCGCTGCGCGGCGTACAGCGATTCGCACAACGACATTCCGATGCTGTCGCTGGTCGGACACCCGTACGCGATCAATCCCGACACAAAACTGCGCAAGCATGCCCGCACCAACGACTGGCGCCTGCGCGACTATCGGACCGGCCGCAAGGCCGTGAAGATCGGCGTCCCGGCCGCCGCGGGCGTCGGCGCGATCGCGGGCGGCACCGCCGCCGCCATCGCCCTGCACCGACGCCGCAAGTAGCGCCTACCGGGCCCTGCCCGGCCTCCCGCGCCACCACGCCCGGCACCCTCCCCCGCCCGGCACATTCGCTCACCTCTACCCGCGCCCCCGGCGCGGCACTCCGCCCTGCCCCACTCGGTCGCGAGCCACCGTGGAAGCAGGCATTCCGCGCATCCAAGTGATCAAGAATCGATCACCATCTGTGCCTGAATATGCCCTCGACACGCAACAGAAGTGTCGTAACCGGTGATTTGAGCAACTGGGTGTAGCGCTGCCTGTACGAAGCGTTATTCTCCTCAAACGCATGCCACCGCCATCTGTCGCTACGACGGGTGAACGGTCCCGCACTGCACGTGATGGAAGCTCTGCCTCTGGGAGTCCCGTGTACCCACCTGTCGGGGTTGACGCCTCGGGCCTGGCTACGCTGCGCGCAACGGTCCTCGACCAGCTGCGCGGCTTCGTCCCCACCGCGTACACCGCCCCCGCATTCGCCACCGCGGTCCCCGCCGGACTCGGCCCGGCCGGTCCTTGCTACGCCCTGACCGACGGCGGGGCAACGGTGGGCAGACGCGGTCGCGCCGGCGGCTCGTCCGCCGGGGGCGCAGCCGCCGGGACCACCGCGCCCGCCGCCCGCCGTCCCACCGCGGACAGCGACCAGGCCCGCATGATGGACCTGGTCGAACGCGCCCAGGCCGGCGAGGCCGACGCCTTCGGCCGCCTGTACGACCAGTACAGCGACACCGTCTACCGCTACATCTATTACCGCGTCGGCGGCAAGGCGACCGCGGAGGATCTCACCAGCGAGACCTTCCTGCGTGCGCTGCGCCGCATCTCCACCTTCACCTGGCAGGGCCGCGACTTCGGCGCCTGGCTCGTGACGATCGCCCGCAACCTGGTCGCCGACCACTTCAAGTCGAGCCGCTTCCGCCTGGAAGTCACCACCGGCGAAATGCTCGACGCCAACGAGGTGGAACGGTCCCCCGAGGACTCCGTCCTGGAGTCCCTCTCCAACGCGGCCCTGCTGGAAGCCGTACGGAAACTCAATCCGCAGCAGCAGGAGTGCGTCACCTTGCGCTTCCTGCAGGGCCTCTCGGTCGCCGAGACGGCCAGGGTGATGGGAAAGAACGAGGGCGCGATCAAGACCCTCCAGTACCGGGCGGTCCGCACGCTGGCCCGCCTCCTCCCCGACGACGCCCGCTGACGCCGCCCCCCTCTCACATTCCGGTACCCCTCCCTGATGACCTTGATGACACCGACGACAGTGACGACACTGCCGATTCCCATGACGCTGTGGTCCGATCATCCTTCGTCCGTAACCCAAGTGCCGCGCCGCTCGTTGTGGGGAATGCAGGCTCCCTGTGGACAAGCCCTGACCGAAGCCGCTCACTCGAAAGTGTGGATGTGCTCAAGGAAGGCAACCTTCCGGACACCTTGGGGAGTCGATCGTCATGACGAGAGGAGGTGCCGCCAGTGATCGCGAACGTGACTCCGCACCGGCGGGCGAACGCCTTCGCCCAGGCCCTGGAGGAGCGGACCCCGTCCGACCTTTCGGAACCGGACCCGGCGGCCGAGCAGTCCGAGGCACCTGCCGAACCTGCCGACCACGACCGGTTGTTGGCCCTGGCGAGCGTGCTCGGCGAAAGAATGCCGCGCCCGGTGCTGGACCCCGAGGTCAAAGTGGTGCAAAGAGCCCAGCTCATTGCCGCCATGGAAGCCAAGGTGATGGAAGAGAGGGCCGCAGGCGGCGTGGCCGCCGACCCTCAAGTGCCCGAACAGCGGACCGGCCGCGGCGCCCACCGGGCGACCTCGCTCCGGAAATTGCGGCCCCGCTCCCGCTGGTCCAAGGGCATTGCGGCAGGCGGTCTCACCGTAGGTGTGGCCGCAGGGGCCTTCAGCGGAGTGGCCGCTGCCAGCACGGACGCCCTGCCGGGTGACCACCTGTACCCCGTGAAGCGGGGCATGGAGGACATCCGGCTCGGGATGGCCGACGGCGATTCGGACCGGGGCGAGCTCTATCTCGACCAGGCCTCGAGCCGCCTGTCGGAAGCCCGCCGGCTCATGGAGCGCGGCCGCCTCGGCGCGCTCGACCACGAGTCGCTCGGCGCGATCCGCCGAGCCCTCGCGGGCATGAAGCACGATGCCTCGGAGGGCCACCGGCTGCTCCAGGCCGCCTACGAACGGGACGGCTCGCTCGGCCCGATCCAGGCGCTGTCCTCGTTCTCCCGTTCACACCGGGACGCGTGGGCCAAGCTCCGGGGCAACCTCCCGGCGCAGCTCACGGACGTGGGCGGTGAGGTGGAGTCGGTCTTCCAGGCCATAGACCAAGACGTGGAGCCGCTCCAGAGCCTGCTCCCGAAGCCTCCGGAACAGACCCGCGGCTCCGGACCTTCCACGAAGCCGAGCGCCCCGGCGGGCAAGCAGCAGACGGCGCCCTCCTCGGGCAACCCGTCCGCGGCCCCGACGCCGTCGGCATCGGGTTCCCCGAAGTCTCCGCCCCCGGACGGCGGCGGCCTCCTGGGCGGCACGGGCAACCTCCTGAACCCGCCCGCGGGCCAGGGCCAGTCCACCCCGTCCGAACCGGCCGGCACTCCCACGCCCGCCCACCCGGACATCACCCTCCCGCCCCTCCTCCCCGGCCTGCTCCCGGGCCTGGGCATCAAGGCGGAGGACGCCGACTGACGACGAACGCCGGTGGGGCTGGACATCCAGCCCCACCGGCGTTCGTTCGCGTCGTGCCCGCCCGTCAGAACCCGCCCGTCAGAAGAAGACGGACCTCCGCTGCACCAGCAGCTTGTACAGCGTGTGCTGGATCTGCTCCCGCACCTGATCCGTCAGGTTGAACATCAGCATCGGATCCTCGGCGGCCTCCGCCGCGTACCCGTCCGTCGGGATCGGCTCCCCGAACTGGATCGTCCACTTCGTCGGCAGCGGCACCGCACCCAGCGGCCCCAGCAGCGGGAACGTCGGCGTGATCGGGAAGTACGGGATCCCCAGCAGCCGCGCCAGCGTCTTCGAGTTCCCGATCATGGGGTAGATCTCCTCCGCCCCCACGATCGAGCAGGGCACGATCGGCGTCCCCGCGCGCAGCGCCGTGGACACGAACCCGCCCCGCCCGAACCGCTGGAGCTTGTACCGGTCCCCGAACGGCTTCCCTATCCCCTTGAAGCCCTCGGGCATCACGCCCACCAGCTCCCCGGCCTCCAGGAGCCGCTGCGCGTCCTCCGCGCACGCCAGGGTGTGCCCGGCCTTCCGCGCCAGCTCGTTCACCACCGGGAGCATGAACACCAGGTCCGCCGCCAGCAGCCGCAGGTGCCGCTGCGCCGGGTGCTGGTCGTGCACGGCGACCTGCAGCATCAGACCGTCCAGCGGCAACGTCCCGGAGTGGTTCGCCACGATCAGCGCACCGCCCTCCTTCGGGATGTTCTCGATGCCCTTGACCTCGACCCGGAAGTACTTGTCGTACAGCGGCCGCATCAGGGACATCAGGACCTGGTCCGTCAGCTCCTTGTCGTAGCCGAAGTCGTCGACCTCGTACTCCCCGGTGATCCGGCGCCGCAGGAACGCCAGCCCGCCGGCGATCCGCCGGTCCCAGGCGTCGCCCGCCGGCTCCGTGACGGCCTCCACCACCGGCTCCGGCCCGACCGGCTCCGCGACGGGCGCGAGCGGCACCTCCGGCGCGACCCGCACCCGCCGGGCGGGCGAGGACCGCCGTCGCGGCCGGTCCTCGTCGAACGGAATGACCTTGGCGTCCGCCACTATCGCTGCGCTCCATCCATGTCCACGTCCAGCACCCCGGCCACCCGGTCCACGGCCCGCGCCACCCGGTCCGGGGGCAGCAGCCCGCCGCTCCGGCTCCGCGTGAAGTCGGCGAAGGTCTCGGCGGTCGTATACATCGGCTCGAATCCCAGCACCTCCCGCATCTGCGCGGTCTCCACGACCCGCCCGTGCGTGAGGAGCCTTATCTGCTCGGGCGAGAACTCCGTCGCCCCGACCGCCCGCAGCGCCGCACCCACCCAGGTCACCGCGGGCAGCAGCAGCGGCACCGTCGGCCGTCCCAGCCGCCGCGCGCACTGCGACAGCAGCAGCACCCCGTCGCCGGCGATGTTGAAGGTCCCGCTGAGCCCGCCGGGCCCGCTGGTCTGCGAGGCCAGCCGCAGCACGTCCAGTACGTCGTCCTCGTGCACGAACTGCAACCGCGGGTCGTAGCCCAGCACGGTCGGGATCAGCGGCATCGAGAAGTACTCGGCGAGCGCCGAGTCGGCGAAGGGCCCCAGGATGTTGGCGAACCGCAGCACGCACACCGCGACATCGGGCCGCCTGCGCGCGAAGCCGCGTACGTACCCCTCGACCTCGGTGGCGTCCTTGGCGAAGCCGGCGGTGGGCAGCGACTTCGGCTGCGTGGTCTCGGTGAAGACGGCCGGATCCCGCGAGGTGCCCCCGTACACACTGGTACTGGACTTGACCACGAGCCGCCGGACCGTCGGGGACTTCTGGCAGGCTCCCAGGAGCTGCATCGTCCCGATGACGTTGGTCTCCTTGACCGTGCCGTACGAGACGGAGCCCGCGCCCGTCCCCGCTCCCCCGGTCACCGCGAGATGGACCACCGTGTCCACGGCGTTCTCGGCCAGCACCCGGGCGATCGCCGACTGCCTGATGTCCGCACGGACGAACTCGGCCGAGCCGAGCCGGTGCGGCGGGGTCACCGCGTCGACCGCGATCACCCGCTCGACCTCCGGGTCCCGCTGGATCCGCCGCACGAAGCGGCCCCCCAGCTGCCGGGCAGCCCCGGTGACCAGCACGACCTTCCCCACGAGCTCAGCGCCTCCCTCGAAGAAGTCCCCCGGCTGCACCGCAGCCCCTCCACCAGAATGGTGGAGGGGCTGCGGTAAACACGTACAGCTGCCGTTTACTTCTTGTTACGGCGCTGGACGCGGGTGCGCTTGAGCAGCTTGCGGTGCTTCTTCTTAGCCATCCGCTTGCGCCGCTTCTTGATAACAGAGCCCACGACTACCCTCGCTCACTTCTCTTTATTCGGTGCGGGGCGTCGGGGCCCACACGACCTACGTCGGCCTAGCCTACCCGCCCGAGCTCTGAGCTTGTAATCCGAGTGCCCCCGAGGGGTAACCGCGCGCTCCCGGCCCTTGCCCTCAGGCCGATTCCACCCCCACGAAGGACTCGCGGAGGTACTCGTGCACCGCATTCTCGGGGACCCGGAAGGACCGTCCCACCCGGATTGCGGGCAGATGACCGTTGTGCACCAAGCGGTACACGGTCATCTTCGACACTCGCATCACCGAGGCGACCTCCGCCACGGTCAGGAACTGAACCTCACTGAGAGGCCTCTCGCCAGCAGCCATGACACACCTTGACCTTCCGCGCATGACGGGCACCGGCTTCCCCTCCGGTTACGCCCCGTCGTCGCACGCTCACTCCCCAGAGTAGGGGCGTGTGATACGAGTGGGGAAGAGGAGCTACGTCCACTCCTGACGAAGCGACAGACTCGCCCGATTGAGTACATAGCGAGTGAGCGGTCGGTAGTAGTCCGCACGCACCGCGTCATCAAGTGGAACCGCCACCGACACCTGCCCCTCGGCCTCCCCCACGAACAGAGCGGGATCATCGGTATCGGCCAGCCCGATCGCCTCCACACCGAGCTGACCTGCGCCGCAGACCCACCCGTGGTCCCCCACCACCAGCTCCGGCAACGGCCCGCCGGCCTCCGCCAGCGCCCCGAGCGCGATCCGAACCGGCAGCGGCGAATGGGAGTGTGCGCCGGTGTCACTCCCGTCCGGCCGCGCGCCGTCTTCCCGCACCAGTGCGACCCCTCGTACGTAATCGATGCGGTGCGTGCGTACGCCGAACCGGGTCTGCATGTCCACGGGTGCCCCCCGCGCCGGAGTGAGGACTTCACATCCCGCCGCCGACAACGACCCCGCCAAAGTGGCGTAGAAGCCCAGGAGCCGGTGCGGGTGACCGGTCCCGAACAGCACCGGCGCCCGGGCCGCCGCCACCGCCCGCAGCCGCTCCGCGAAGGCCTCCAGCCCCGCCACCGTCAGCTCCGGATCGATCGAGTCCGGCCCGCTGACGTGCGCGGGATCCGCCGAGACCCCGCACTTCTGCGCCATCAGCCGCAGCAGGTCCCCCTCGCCCCACCCCCACGCGGGATCCAGCCCCAGCAGCACCCGCGGGTCCCGCGCCGCGAACAGCCGGTAACTGCGCAGGCTTTCCTCCCGAGAGGTCGCGACGGGCCCGGCCAGGCGGGCGGCCAGCAGATGCGCACGCAACGCGCCGGTACTCAACACCCTCCCGATGCTCCCGCACCCACCCTGACGGCTCACCAGTTCCGGCCAATCCCACACCCGTTGGCGTAACCCCGGGCATGTTCAGCCGTCCGGCGTTTGAGGACCGGGGTCTGGGGCGGAGCCCCAGAAGCGGTCCGGGCGCAGCCCGGGGAACGGTGGAAGGGCGGGTAGGGGACGGCCCCGCAGGGCTCAGGCCAGCAGCCCGCGCAGCGGGAACACCGCCCGCCGGGTGGCCAGTACGGCCTGGTCGATCCGGTCCGCAGGGTCGTACCCGGCATCCCAGCTCCGCCAGTCGGGCACCCGCCCGTCCGTCATCCGCCCGGGCGCCAGCCCCCCCGTCCGCGCATACACCGCATCCCGCCAAGACCCCGGCACAGCCGTCTCCCCCGGAATCGGCCGATGCCCGGCGATCGCCACCAGATGCGTCCACGACCGCGGCACCACGTCCACGACGGCATACCCGCCCCCGCCGAGGGCCAGCCACCGCCCACCCTCCACCCAGGCGTGCGCCAGCTCATCGCACGCCTCCATCACCGCCCGCTGCGCGTCCAGCGACACCGCCAGGTGTGCCAGCGGGTCCTCGACGTGCGTATCGGCCCCGTGCTGCGTCACCAGCACCTGCGGCCGGAACTCCTCCAAGAGCTCCGGCACCACCGCGTGGAAGGCCCGCAGCCACCCCTCGTCCCCGGTCCCGGCGGGCAGTGCGATGTTGACCGCCGACCCTTCCGCCGCCGGCCCGCCCGTCTCCTCCGGCCAGCCCGTCTGCGGGAACAGCGTCCGCGGATGCTCGTGCATCGAGATCGTCAGCACCCGCGGGTCGTCCCAGAAAGCCGCCTGGACCCCGTCCCCGTGGTGCACGTCCACGTCCACGTACGCGACCCGCTCGGCCCCCAGCTCCAGCAGCCGGGCGATCGCCAGCGCCGCGTCGTTGTACACGCAGAACCCGGCCGCCCCGCCGGGCATCGCGTGGTGCAGCCCGCCGGCGAAGTTCACGGCGTGCCCGGCCTCCCCGCGCCAGATCGCCTCGGCCGCCGCCACCGACTGCCCGGCGATCAGCGCGGACGCCTCGTGCATCCCGTGGAAGGCCGGATCGTCCGCCGTCCCCAGCCCGTACGAACCGTCCGCGACCCCGGGGTCGGCCGACACCTCGCGCACGGCCGCCACGTAGTCCTCGCGGTGGACCAGCCGCAGCGTCGAGTCACCGGCCGGCCGGCCCGCCCGTACCTCCAGCTCCCGGTCGAGCCCGAAGGCCCGTACGAGGCCCATGGTCAGTTCAAGGCGCACCGGGTCCATCGGATGGCCCGGCCCGAAGTCATACTTCGTTACCGCCTCGTCCCACATCAACAGCCCGGTCACCGGTTCGCCGCTCATGCCGGACACCGTATCGGGCGGGCTCCGGGGCGAACGAGCGGGCGTAGAAAAGAGTGACGAGCACCAGCACCATCGGCACGAGCATCGCCCCCCGGTAGCTCCAGGCGTCGCCGATCCCGCCGACGAGCGGTGCTCCGATGAGGAATCCGACGTAGTTGAAGATGTTGAGCCGCGCGATGGCGGTGTCGGAGGAGTCCGGGAACAGCCGGCCCGCGGCGGCGAAGGTCTGCGGCACGATCACGCACAGCCCGAACCCCAGCAGGGTGAAGCCGAGCATGCCCACCCACGCCCCGGGCGCCACCGCGACCACGGCGAACCCGCCCGCCGCGACGACCGTCCCCATCCGGACGACGGCCACGGCCCCGAAGCGCCGCACCCCGAGGTCCCCGACGGCCCGCCCGAGCAGGGTGGTCACCATGTAGACGTTGTACGGGACGGTGGCCAGCTGCTCGGAGCTGCCGAGCACGTCCTGGAGGTACTTGGCGCTCCAGTTCGAGACCGTCGAGTCCCCGATGTACGCGCACGCCATCACCAGGCACAGCGGCAGCAGCAGCTTGAAGCCGCCCGGCCCGAGCCCCTTGGCGGCGCCGGATCCGGCCGTCTTGGCGTCCTGGTCCACGTAGAACCGGCTGGCGAGCAGCGCGAGCGGCAGCAGGACCACCACGGCGGGCACGTACGAGCTGAAGAGCGAGAGGTGCCAGTGCGCCCCCGCCCACGCGGCGGAAGCGCCCAGGATCCCGCCGAGGCTGTACGAGGCGTGGAAGCCGAGCATGATGCTGCGCCCGTAGGCGCCCTGCAGGCTCACCCCGAGCATGTTCATGGAGGCGTCGAGCGCCCCCACGAACAGCCCGAAGGCACCGAGTGCGAGTGCCACGTGCCACATCTCGCTGCCGGCGCCGACCCCCAGCAGGGCGAGCAGCACCAGGGGCTGTGCCCACCGCAGTACGGTGCTGGGCGCGACCCGCTTCACCAGGTGCTCGGTGACCACGCTGGACACACCGGCGAGGATCGGCACGGCGGCCAGGAACACGGGCAGCAGTGCGTCGGATATCCCGTACCGGTCCTGAATGGCGGGGATCCGCGTCACGAGCAGGGCGAAGGCCACGCCCTGCACGAAGAAACTGAACCCCAACGCCCCGCGCCCGCGGCGCAGCCGCACGTCTGCTGTCATGGCGGCTCAGCGTAGGCGCCGGTCCTACCGGTGGGTAGAGCGATCACATATCGATTGGGTCAGTGCGAGAACCCACCGCTGTAGCCGGTGTAACCGGTCTCGGAGCCGGCGCTCTCCGCCAGCCCCAGCAGCCCTGCGAGCTGGTTCATGTCGCCGAAGTAGCCGGTGGCGCCGGGCAGCCGGTCGGCCGGCACCATCGCGGTGTACCCGAACACGTCCATCCCGGCGGCCAGCGCGGCCTGGACGCCCAGCGGGCTGTCCTCGACCACCACGCACCGGCCGGGCGCCACACCCATCTGGTCCGCCGCGTGCAGGAACAGGTCCGGGGCCGGCTTGCCCTTGCCCACGTCCTCCGAGCTGAAGATCCACTCCTCCTCGAACCACTCGTCGAGCCCGGCCGCCCGGTGCCCGACCCGGATCCGCTCGTGGGTCCCGGAGGACGCGAGGCAGTACGCCGTCCCGCTCTCGACCAGGGCCGCCAGCACCCCCTCGACCCCGGGGACCGGCTTGAGCTCCCGCTCGAAGGCGGCGAAGGTACGGGCGTGCAGCGTGCTGTCGAAGTCGGCCGGCAGCGCCTGCCCGGTCCGCTCCCGCACCAGGTCGTGGACCCGGTGGACCGCGGCGCCCATGTAGTCGCGGAGCGACTCCTCGTACGAGGTCGGGTGGCCCAGCTCGGTCAGGTACCCGGCGAGGATGCTGTTGGCGAGCGGCTCACTGTCCACCAGCACGCCGTCGTTGTCGAAGATGACGAGGTCGTAGCCCATGCGACAACCCTACGAGCCGAAAGTGCCAATCCAACCGGACCCCATGCCGGGCATCCGCAGGACATCCAAAGAACCTGCGCTCACCCGGCCCGGTGCCCGGGAGCCGTCGCGACCGGGTCGACGGCGCCGGGCCAGGTCCTGCGATAGCCCTCGCGCAGCGGCCCGCCGACGAGGTCCAGTACCTCGGAGGCGGCCGCGGCCAACCCCGCCGGGTCTCCGGTCGCGCACACGTGCAGATGCCCGTCGAGCAGGGCCTTCCCGAGCCGCGGGTCCGCCTCCTCCAGCCGGCGGGGCAGCCACTTCCCGCCGCCGCTCCACGCCCGGCGGTGGTCGAAGAGCAGCTCGGCCGCCCCGGCAAGAACCACCCCGGCGACGGCCACCCGCTCGACGGGGTCCTCCGCGTCACCCAGATCGTCCAGGGCGTCCGTCAGCCCGTACCGCCTGCTCTCCACCGCATCTGCATCCCACACCGGCGGCCCGAGCCGCAGGACCGCCTCGGCCGAGGCCCGGGCCCGTCCCGCCTCCCCGTCCCGGTCCACCAGCACGACACCGCTCGCGTACATGAGGGGAAGCACCGCACGCCGGGTGGTGACGTCCGCGGCGAAGAGCTCGGCCAGCCCGGCCCGCGTGTGGACGAAGAGCTCCACCAGGCGCCCCTCGAACCGCAGCGTCTCCCGGTAGGTCTCTCCGCCGTCCTCGACGAGCACCGCGATGTCGAGATCGCTCGTGGACCTCGCCCTCCCCGCGGCCGAGGAGCCGGCCAGGATCACGGCAAGGGCATCCGGAAAACGTGCGCGGGCGATGCGTCGCGCCTGCTCGACGAGGTCTGCGGGGTCTGCGGGGTCTGCGTCCATGCCGGCAAGGATTCCACCGGTACCGAAGCACCGGCCAGCGATTTTTGCCCGTGAACGCAGAAAAGCCCCGTACCGGTTTCCCGGTACGGGGCTTTTCTACAATGATTGTTCGGCGGCGTCCTACTCTCCCACAGGGTCCCCCCTGCAGTACCATCGGCGCTGAAAGGCTTAGCTTCCGGGTTCGGAATGTAAA
>NZ_JBITDL010000024.1:83381-126076 GCF_044454225.1 Streptomyces sp. NPDC051563 | reverse complement strand
CGCCCGGTTTACATTCCGAACCCGGAAGCTAAGCCTTTCAGCGCCGATGGTACTGCAGGGGGGACCCTGTGGGAGAGTAGGACGCCGCCGAACAATCATTGTGGAAAGCCCCGTACCGGGAAACCGGTACGGGGCTTTTCTGCGTTTACGGACCGGTGCACCGGCTCCTGTAGGGTCAGGGGGCATCGTTCGACATTTCTACAGTCACAGTGGAGGCCCCCGGGTGGAGGTCCAGGAGACTCGGGTTCAGACTGACCGAATTTTCACCATTCCGAACATCCTGAGCATGGCTCGCCTCGCAGGCGTACCGTTGTTCCTGTGGCTGATCCTGGCCGAGCACGATGGTTGGGCCCTTGCCGTCCTCATGCTCAGCGGGATCAGCGACTACCTCGACGGGAAGCTGGCACGGCGCTGGAATCAGATCAGCAGCCTCGGTCGGCTGCTGGACCCCGCCGCGGACAGGCTCTACATCCTGTCCACCCTGTTCGGTCTCACGTACCGGGAGATTCTGCCGCTCTGGCTCACCGGGGCGCTGCTCGCACGTGAGCTGATGTTGCTGGTCATGGTCTGGATCCTGCGCCGGCACGGCTATCCGCCGCCGCAGGTGAACTTCCTCGGCAAGGCCGCGACCTTCAACCTGATGTACGCGTTCCCCTTCCTCCTGGTGAGCACCTGGTCGGGCTGGTTGGCCTGGATGGGGTCAGTTTTCGGATGGGCGTTCGCCGGATGGGGTACAACGCTCTATTGGTGGGCAGGAGTCCTATACGTGGTGCAAGTCCGCCGGCTCGTGAAGGCGGACGCCACGGCCGATTGAGCTCGCTCGGCGTGACTGACGCGGAGGAGTGGTCCAGTCACCGTCCGGGACGGGTGAGGTCGGCGATACGCCGTCTCTCTAGGAGGACTCTTCCGACATGAAGGCCGTCGTGATGGCCGGTGGCGAAGGCACTCGGCTTCGTCCCATGACCTCAAGCATGCCCAAGCCGCTCCTGCCGGTGGCGAACCGGCCGATCATGGAGCACGTGCTCAGGCTGCTCAAGCGGCATGGGCTCAGCGAGACCGTGGTCACCGTGCAGTTCCTGGCGTCGCTCGTCAGGAACTATTTCGGTGACGGCGAGGAGCTCGGTATGGAGCTCACCTATGCCAACGAAGAGAAGCCACTCGGAACCGCAGGCAGCGTGAAGAACGCCGAGGAGGCTCTGAAGGACGACACGTTCCTCGTCATCTCCGGCGATGCGCTGACCGACTTCGACCTGACCGACCTGATCCGTTTCCACAAGGAGAAGGGCGGACTGGTCACGGTGTGCCTCACCCGGGTGCCGAACCCGCTGGAATTCGGCATCACCATCGTGGACGAGGAAGGCAAGGTCGAGCGCTTCCTGGAGAAGCCGACGTGGGGCCAGGTGTTCTCGGACACCATCAACACCGGCATCTACGTCATGGAGCCGGAGATCTTCGACTACGTCGACGCCGACGTCTCGGTGGACTGGTCCGGTGACGTCTTCCCCCAGCTCATGAAGGAAGGCCGGCCCATCTACGGCTACGTCGCCGAGGGCTACTGGGAGGACGTCGGCACCCACGAGAGCTACGTCAAGGCCCAGGCCGACGTGCTCGAGGGCAAGGTCCAGGTCGACATGGACGGCTTCGAGATCTCCCCGGGCGTGTGGATCGCCGAAGGGGCCGAGGTCAGCCCGGACGCGGTGCTCCGTGGACCGCTGTACATCGGTGACTACGCCAAGGTCGAGGCCGGCGTGGAGATCCGCGAGCACACCGTCGTCGGATCGAACGTAGTCGTGAAGAGCGGCGCCTTCCTGCACAAGGCCGTCGTCCACGACAACGTGTACATCGGCCCGCACAGCAATCTCCGCGGCTGTGTCATCGGCAAGAACACCGACATCATGCGCGCCGCCCGGATCGAGGACGGGGCCGTCATCGGCGACGAGTGCCTCGTCGGCGAGGAATCGATCATCCAGGGGAACGTGCGGGTCTACCCCTTCAAGACGATCGAGGCGGGCGCCTTCGTCAACACCTCGGTCATCTGGGAGTCCCGCGGACAGGCACATCTGTTCGGGGCGCGCGGGGTCACCGGGATCCTGAACGTGGAGATCACCCCGGAGCTGGTGGTCCGGCTCGCCGGTGCCTACGCCACGACCCTGAAGAAGGGGGCGACGGTCACCACGGCCCGCGACCACTCCCGAGGCGCGCGAGCGCTCAAGAGGGCCGTGATCTCGGCGCTCCAGGCCAGTGCCATCAACGTGCGGGACCTGGAGAACGTGCCGCTGCCCGTGGCGCGGCAGCAGACCGCGCGCGGCAGCGCCGGCGGGATCGTGCTGCGGACCTCACCGGGAATCCCGGACTCGGTCGACATCATGTTCCTCGACGAGCGCGGAGCGGACCTCTCCCTCCAGCAGCAGCGCAAGCTCGACCGGGTCTACGCGCGCCAGGAGTACCGGCGGGCGTTCCCCGGTGAGATCGGTGACCTGCAGTTCCCGGGGAGCGTCTTCGACGCGTACACGGGTTCGCTGCTGCGGCGCGTGGACATCACCGGGGTCGCGGACTCCGGGCTCAAGGTCGTCGTGGACGCCTCCAACGGCAGCGCCGGGCTGGTGCTGCCGAGCCTGCTGGGCCGGCTCGGGGTGGACGCCCTGACCGTCAACCCGGGGCTCGACGAGTCCCGGCCCACCGAGACCGCCGAATCCCGCCGGGCGGGACTCGTGCGGCTCGGGGAGATCGTGGCGTCCTCGCGGGCGGCCTTCGGGGTGCGCTTCGACCCGGTGGGCGAGCGGATCTCCCTCGTCGACGAGCGCGGCCGGATCATCGAGGACGACCGGGCCCTGCTGGTGCTGCTCGACCTGGTGGCCGCGGAGAAGCGCAGCGGCAAGGTGGCGCTGCCGGTGACCACCACCCGGATCGCCGAGCAGGTGGCGGCGTACCACGGGACCCAGGTGGAGTGGACGACTACCTCGCCCGACGACCTGACCCGGGTGGGCCGGGCGGAGAACACCATCTTCGGCGGTGACGGGCGGGGCGGATTCATCGTCCCCGAGTTCAGCAGCGTCTTCGACGGCTCGGCCGCCTTCGTGCAGCTGATCGGACTGGTGGCGCGGACGCAGCTCACGCTGAGCCAGATCGATGCCCGGATCCCGCGGGCGCACGTGCTCAAGCGGGACGTGCCGACCCCGTGGGCGGTGAAGGGGCTCGTCATGCGACGGGTCGTGGAAGCGGCCGGGGACCGGCAGGTGGACACCACCGACGGGGTACGGGTCGTGGAGGCCGACGGGCGGTGGGCGCTGGTACTGCCGGATCCGGCGGAGGCGGTCACCCACCTGTGGGCCGAAGGGCCCGACGACGCGTCCGCGCAGGCGCTGCTGGACGACTGGGCCGCGGTGGTGGACGGCGCCGGGAACTGAGCCGCCTGAAGGGCGGGACGTAGGCCTCAAGGCGACGTCGTAGGGCCGGAAGTCCGGTGGAGCGGGCGGGGCGCGAGCCCCGGCCGGACCACCGGACGTCCGCATTCGGTGGGAGCGGCGCCGACATGCGACGATGTGCGGCATGTCGCAGCCGCCCCACCACCGCAGTTCGGCACCTCCCGCGCGGCCGGACGCCTCCATGTCGCTGCTGACGCACGTGATGGACCACTCCCTCGACGAGGGCTACGCGGAGGCCTCGGCCCGCCGCCTGGCCGAGGGCACCTCCGGCCTGCCGCGGACCCTGAAGGCCAAACTGGGTCTCGCCGCCGGGCTCGTGCTCGCCGCCAGTGTCGTCACCCTGGGCGCCGCGCAGGCGCGGGCGACCGCGCCGGTGCTGGCCAAGGAGCGTCAGGAACTCATCGACCGGGTCGAGACGGCCGACGCGCACGCGGACGGTCTGGAGCGGGACATCGAACGCCTCCGGGACACCGTCGCCGCCCGGCAGCGCGAGGCGCTCAAGCAGCACGGCGGCGAGCAGGGCCAGCTCGTGGCGCTGCTGTCGGGGGCCACCGAGGTGCACGGGCCCGGAATCAAACTGACGGTGGACGACGCCAAGGACTCCACGAGCGGAAACGGCTCCAAGCCGCGCGAGAGCGCCGGATTCTCGGACACCGGACGGCTCCGCGACCGCGATATGCAGAAGATCGTCAACGGGCTGTGGCAGTCCGGGGCGGAGGCGATCTCGATCAACGGGCAGCGGCTGACGTCCCTCTCGGCGATCCGGGCCGCGGGTGACGCGATACTGGTCGACAACAGGCCGCTGGTGCCGCCGTACGAGGTACTGGCGATCGGCGACAAGAAGCGCCTCGGGACCGCGTTCCAGGACTCCGCGGACGGCCAGTACCTGCACGTGCTGCAGGAGAACTACGGCATCCGCTCCTCCTTGTCGTCCGAGGCCCAGATGCGCCTTCCGGCCGCGTCGAGCCTCACCGTACGTACGGCTACAGCAGCAGAGCAGCAGAAGGGTGCATCGTGATCGCGGTACTGGGCCTCGTGGTCGGAGTGGTGGTCGGACTTCTCGTCCGCCCCGAAGTGCCGGCCGTGATGGAGCCTTATCTGCCGATCGCCGTGGTCGCGGCGCTGGACGCGGTGTTCGGAGGTCTGCGCGCGATGCTGGACGGCATCTTCGTCGACAAGGTCTTCGTGGTGTCGTTCCTGTCGAACGTGGTCGTGGCGGCGCTGATCGTCTTTCTCGGCGACAAGCTGGGGGTCGGCTCGCAGCTGTCCACCGGTGTGGTCGTCGTCCTCGGCATCCGCATCTTCTCCAACGCCGCGGCCATCCGCCGGCACGTGTTCAGGGCGTGAGGCCGATGAGTACGAACGACACACCGCCCGAGGAGCCCGGGGCCGCTGCGCGGCGTCCGGAGGCGCAGCCTCCGCTGGAGCCGCCGGCCGGGCCCGTGGGCCACGAGCCCGGGCCTGTGGGCCACGAGCCCGGGCCGGTGGCCGGGGAGCGGGGCCCGCAGGCGAGCGGGGCGCAGGCGAGCGGGTCCGAGCCGGCTGGATACCAGCCGACCGGCCCCGAACAGACCGGCCCCGAACAGACCGGGCGGCAGCGACTGGCGGCCGGGTTGTGGCCGCCGCGGGTGAGCCGTGCCCAACTGATCGTCGCGGTGCTGCTGTTCGTCCTGGGGCTCGGCCTGGCCATCCAGGTACGGTCCAATAGCGACTCCAGTGCGCTGCGGGGCGCCCGTCAGGAGGACCTCGTACGGATCCTCGACGAGCTCGACGGGCGGACCAAGCGGCTGGAGGACGAGAAGCAGAAGCTCGACGACCAGCGCCGGGAGCTGGAGAGCAGCTCCAACCAGGCCGAGGAGGCCCGGAAGCAGACCGTGGAGAAGGAGCGCCAACTCGGGATCCTGGCCGGTACGGTGGCCGCGCAGGGTCCGGGGATCGTGCTGAAGATCACGGACCCCAAGAACCAGGTGCAGTCGGACAAGCTGCTGGACACCCTCCAGGAGCTGCGGGCGGCCGGGGCCGAGGCGATCCAGATCAACGGGGTGCGGATCGTGGCGGACTCGTACTTCTCGGACGAGGAGGACGGGGTGGCGATCGACGGTAAGAAGATCACACAACCCTACGAGTTCAAGGTGATCGGCAAGCCGCAGGACCTGGAGCCGGCGCTCAACATTCCCGGTGGCGTCGTCCAGTCGCTGGAGAAGGAGCAGGCCGTCGTCGGCGTCACACGTCCGGCGAAGATCGTTGTGGATGCCTTGCGGGCTGCGAAGCAGCCTGACTACGCTCGGTCGTCATCGTCGTGATGCGGGACGGGCGGGAGACGGGCTCACGCGGGCGAATGCCTGCGGGGGGTCGACGCACCGAAGTCGCGGTGCGTGGTGGAAACTGTCTGATGGTTACGGACGTTGTAAGTATGTCCGGGTCGGCAGGTGTTGCATTCGGAGTTCGTCCTGCCCCACGGGCGGGTCTGTTTCGGTCAAGGGGAATCGCCCGTGAAGTTGTTTGAGAAGTTGTTCGGCAAGAAGAACCGCGAGGAAAGCGGTGCGGCCAGGCACCGTGCGGGGCATGGAGACGTGGAAGGGCAGGGCGACCGGCCGCTCTTCCGCGACGAGGTCGCCGGGGCGGGTGATATTTCGGGCGCGCACGGCGCGTCGGCTGTTGACCCTGCCGGTACCGGACGCATAGGTTTCGGTGAACCATCAACCTCAAGTACGGGTGGAGGGTTTGCCCCCGACCCGTATGCCACCAACGCCTCCGCGGGGCAGCCGCGGCGCGAGGAGCCGTCCATGTCGGCCGAGCAGATTTGCAGCAGGTGCGGGCACCGCAGCGATGCGGCGAGCCGGTTCTGCTCCAACTGCGGGGCGCCGCTGCGGGCGGGCCTGACGCCGGAGCGTGCCTCGGAGACCACGTCCACCATCTCGATCTCGGGCCTGGAGGCCTACGAGGCCGAGCTGTCGGGACAGACGCACGTGTCGTCCTCGCTGTCCCCCGAGGCCCAGGCCGCGGTGGAAGCGCTGCCTCCGGGTTCCGCCCTGCTGATCGTGCGGCGCGGCCCGAACTCCGGCAGCCGGTTCCTCCTGGACGGTGAGCTGACGACGGCCGGCCGGCACCCGCAGAGCGACATCTTCCTGGACGACGTCACCGTCTCCCGGCGCCATGTCGAGTTCCGCAGGAGCCACGACGGTTTCACCGTCTCCGACGTCGGCAGCCTCAACGGCACGTACGTGAACCGTGAACCGATCGACTCCGTCGCCCTGCACAACGGCGACGAGGTGCAGATCGGCAAGTACCGGCTGGTCTTCTACGCGAGCCTGCGGGGGCACTGACCCTTCAAGGGAAGGTCCCATGCTGCGTATCCCGGCAGGCGGTGCCGCCAAGAGCGGTACCGCCACCGCGGCCCCCTCGGGCGTGCGGCTGGTGAGCATCGGAACGGTGCTCACGATGCTGCGCGACGAGTTCCCCGAGGTCACGATCTCGAAGATCCGTTTCCTGGAAGCGGAGGGGCTCGTGGAGCCCCGGCGCACACCTTCCGGATATCGCAAGTTCAGCACCGACGACGTGGAGCGCCTCGCCCACGTCCTGCGGCTCCAGCGCGACCACTACCTTCCGTTGAAGGTCATCCGCGAGCAGCTCGACGCCCTCGCGCGGGGAGAGCAGATCCGCATCCCGGCGCCCGCGGCGCACGGGGAGTCCGTCGACCCCGCGAGCCCCGTCGCCCTCTACGGCGAAGTGGGCCGGGAGCGGCCGACCGTCGCCCGGGTGGGCCGGGCCGAGCTGATCGCCGCGGCGGAGGTCGACGAGGTCCAGCTCGTGGAGTGGGAGTCGTACGGGCTGATCGCGGAAGCACCGGGCGGCGGTTTCGACGCCGAGACGGTCACCGTGGCCCGTCTGGTGGCCGATCTCGGCCGATTCGGCCTGGAGCCGCGCCACCTGCGCGCGATGAAGGCCGCCGCCGACCGGGAGGCCGGTCTGGTGGAACAGGTCGTCTCGCCGCTGCGCCGGCACCGCAATCCGCAGACCAGAGCCCATGCGGAGGCCACCATGAAGGAGCTCGCGGGGCTCTCCGTACGGCTGCACGAGGCCCTCGTACAGACGGCTCTCGGGGTACGGCTGCACTGATCCCGAGGGGTTTTCGGGCCGACTTCGGGCGACTTCGGAGGGGCTTCGGGGCAGGCTTGGGGGAGCCCGACTACCCAAACCTGCCGGGCAGGTCCTAGGGTTGCTGTGTGAACGAGCTCGACGTTGTGGGTGTCCGGGTGGAAATGCCCTCGAACCAACCGATCGTGCTCCTGCGTGAAGTGGGAGGCGACCGGTACCTCCCCATCTGGATCGGACCAGGGGAGGCGACCGCCATTGCCTTCGCGCAGCAGGGCATGGCCCCTGCCCGGCCGCTGACGCACGACCTGTTCAAGGACGTGCTGGAGGCGATCGGCGAGGAGCTGACCGAAGTCCGGATCACAGATCTGCGGGAGGGCGTTTTCTACGCGGAGCTCGTCTTCGCCAGCGGAGTCGAGGTGAGCGCGCGGCCGTCCGACGCCATAGCGCTCGCCCTGCGGACCGGGACGCCGATCTTCGGCAGCGACGGCGTCCTCGACGACGCCGGCATCGCGATCCCGGACGAGCAGGAGGACGAGGTGGAGAAGTTCCGCGAGTTCCTCGACCAGATCTCGCCAGAGGACTTCGGCACCGGCCCGCAGTGAGGCGCGGGTCGCGCCGACCTCCCGGATATTTCAGCCCATTCGAGTAGCCTTTCCCCGCAATGGGGTACGGGAAACCACTCTCAGGGTGATTATCACTCGGCGTGCCGAGTGTGGCGATCGTTGACGCACCCCTGGTGACTGCCTACCTTCGAGGTGGCAGGTCAAGGACGGAGGGTCGGCGTGAGAGTCACGGGCGACGGTATGACCGGGGGCATCCCCGCACGGAGTGACGGTGGGCCGTACCCGCTGCACGGTGGTGCGGTGAACTCCGCGCGCCGTCAGCCGGAGCCCGCGCCGGTCGGTTCGGTGGGGCCGGTCGAGTCGGCGGGGGGCGATTCCGCACCCGAGCAGGTCGGATACCGGGGGCCGACGGCGTGTGCCGCGGCCGGCATCACGTACCGGCAACTCGACTACTGGGCGCGCACGGGGCTGGTGGAGCCCACGGTGCGCCCGGCCTACGGGTCGGGGACGCAGCGCCTCTACAGCTTCCGGGACGTGGTCGTCCTCAAGATCGTGAAGCGTTTCCTGGACACCGGGGTGGCGCTGCAGAACATCCGCACCGCCGTGCAGCACCTGCGTGACCGGGGCTTCTCGGACCTGGAGCGGATGACGCTGATGAGTGACGGCGCCACCGTGTACGAGTGCACCTCGTCGGACCAGGTCGTCAGCCTGCTCCAGGGCGGCCAGGGAGTCTTCGGGATCGCCGTGGGCGTGGTCTGGCGCGATGTCGAGAACGCGCTGTCGCAGCTGCACGGGGAGCGCGTGGACACGGGCGAGACCGTGGTCAGGCACAACCCGGCCGATGAGCTGGCCGCGCGGCGGAACCGGGCCGTCTGAGTTTCCCCGGCGGGCCGGGTTCGGGCCGATTGTCAGTGGTGTAGGGCAGCATCGGAGCTGTGAGAGCCGCCCCGACCATCCTGCACCTGGACATGGACGCCTTCTACGCCTCCGTGGAGCAGGCCTCGAAGCCGAGCCTGCGCGGCAAGGCCGTCATCGTCGGCGGGCTCGGGCCGCGCGGGGTCGTCGCCACCGCCTCCTACGAGGCCCGGCGCTTCGGGGTGCACTCGGCCATGCCGATGGCCCAGGCCCGGCGGCTCTGCCCGAACGGCGCGTGCCTCATTCCACGCTTCAGCCTGTACCGCGAGGTCAGCGACACGGTCATGGGGCTGCTCCGGGAGCTGTCCCCCCTCGTGGAGCCGCTGAGCCTGGACGAGGCCTTCGTGGACCTGGAGGCGGGAGGCGTCGCCTTCGACGCGCCGACCGCGCGGGCCGTCGGCGAGCGGCTGAGGGCCGACATCGCCGCCGCCACCGGGCTCAGCGGGTCGGTGGGGCTCGCGGGGTCCAAGATGCTGGCCAAGGTCGCCTCCGAGGAAGCGAAGCCGGCCGGGCTGCTGCTGATCGAAGTGGGCACGGAGCGGGCGCACCTCGCACCGATGTCGGTACGGACCCTGCCCGGCGTGGGGCCGGCCACCGGGGAGCACCTGCGGCGGGCCGGGATCACGACGGTGGGGGAGCTGGCGGAAGCCGGTGAGGACGAGCTGGTCCGGATGGTGGGGCGGTCCCACGGGGTCGGGCTGTACCGGATGGCACTGGGCGTGGACGAGCGGCCGGTGGTCGCCGAACGCGATGCGAAGTCCGTGTCGGTGGAGGACACCTTCGACGTCGACCTGCACGACCGGGTGCGGATCCGGAACGAGGTGCAGCGGCTCGCCGACCGGTGCGTGGAGCGGCTGCGCGCGTCGGGGCACTCGGGGCGGACCATCGTGCTCAAGGTCCGGCGGTACGACTTCTCCACACTGACCCGTTCGGAGACCCTGCGGGGGCCCACGGACGACCCCGCGGTGGTGCGGGAGGCGGCGGCGCGGCTGCTGGAGGCCGTGGACACCACGGGTGGGGTGCGGCTGCTGGGGGTGGGCGTGACGGGGCTGGCGGACTATACGCAGGAGGATCTTTTCGCTTTTGCCGATGCGATGGCTGCGGGGGCGGGGGCGGGGGACGGGGACGGGGCGGGGGTTGGGGCGGAGGCTGGTTCGGACGGGGGCGCGGTTGAGGGCGTCGAGGCCGTCGGGAGGCAGGAGAGTGCCGGGCGAGGCGGTGAGGCCGCGGGACGGGGGGACGGTGCCGGGGCGGAGCAGGATGAGAGCTCCGGGCAGGGGCCAGCCCCCGACCGGCCGGGGGCTGGGCCGGGGGCCGGCGGCCTCGAAGCCGTGGGTGAGCGGGTGTGGGCGGCCGGGCGCGATGTGCGGCATGCGGAGTACGGGCCGGGGTGGGTGCAGGGCAGCGGGGTCGGGCGGGTGACCGTGCGGTTCGAGCAGCCTGGGTCCGGGCCGGGGCGGGTGCGCACGTTCTTGGTGGACGACCCCGAGTTGGAGCCGTCCGATCCGATGCCGCTGGTCGGGGAGCAGTCCCTGGGGGTCGGGTAGGTCGCCCTGCGGGGCTGGGTCCCCTACCCGCCCTTCCACCGTTCCCCGGGCTCCGCCCGGACCCCGTCCGCGTGCGGCGCCGTTGCCGGGGGCCAGCCCCCGGACCCCCGCTCCTCAAACGCCGGAGGGGCTGGATTTGGCCCCCGCTTCTCAAACGCCGGAGGGGCTGGATTTGGGCCCCGCTCCTCAGACGCCGGAGGGGCTGGATTTGGGCCCTGGATGTGGGCCCCTGGATGTGGGCTGGTCCGGGCTAGGGGGCGTCGGGGGTTTTGTGGCCGAAGTCGTGCTGGAAGTCCGAGGGGAGGGTCAGGTCCAGGCCGTAGTGGTGGTAGAGCTGCAGCTCCTGTTCGGGGGAGAGGTGGCGGCCGACGCCGAAGTCGGGGGCGTCCCTGATGAGGGAGCGTTCGAAGGGCACGTGCAGGGTGTCGCCCACCATCTCGCTGGGCTCCAGCGGGACGAAGGCGTCCCGGCTGAAGAGTCCGGTGCGTACGGCGGCCCATTCCGGGACGCCCGTGGCATCGTCGAGGTAGACCTCGTCGACGGTGCCGATCTTGGTGCCATTGCGGTCGAACGCCTTGCGGCCGATCAGGCTGCGGGGATCGATGTCGGTCTGCACGGTCCGGTCCCTCCATTGGGGCGCAACTCCTCCGTAATGACTACAAAAGTGCATTTCCGGAGAGGGGGCCACTCGAGGGAGGCCCGCAGATCGTCGCTGGTAGGCTGGGTGATGGCTGTTGACCCTGTGCGGGAGAGTCCTCCGAATGAGTGAGACGGAGGCGCCGAAGGAGCAAATCCTCCCCGGAATCTCTCAGGCATACGTACCGCACGTGGTGAGGCCACTCTGGAAAGCAGGGGCGGGTACCGGGCGCGCAGTGCCGGTCCCTCTCCTCACCGACGGTGAAAGCCGGTCTTCGCGGGCGATCCCCGTGCAGCCCGGTGAAGCTCTCAGGTTGTGATGACAGAGGGGGAGGCCGTCCGGGTGCCCGCGCCGTGGTGCCCCTCGCAGGTCGTACGACCAGGAGGCCTCCGTACATGACCGCCAACCGCATTCCGCTCTCCCAGCTGGAGCGAGGCATCCCCTTCGAGCAGCGCCACATCGGCCCGGATGCCGAGGCGCAGGCGAAGATGCTCGCCCATGTGGGCTACGGCTCGCTGGACGAGCTCACCGCTGCCGCGGTGCCGGATGTGATCAAGACGACCGACGCGCTGAACCTGCCCGAGGCGCGGACCGAGGCCGAGGTGCTCGCCGAGCTGCGTGAGCTCGCCGACCGCAACCAGGTCCTCTCCTCCATGATCGGCCTGGGTTACTACGGCACCTTCACGCCGCCGGTGATCCTGCGCAACGTCATGGAGAACCCGGCCTGGTACACGGCGTACACGCCGTACCAGCCGGAGATCTCCCAGGGACGCCTCGAGGCCCTGCTGAACTTCCAGACCGTCGTCGCCGAGCTGACCGGCCTGCCGACCTCCGGTGCCTCCCTGCTCGACGAGGGCACCGCGGCCGCCGAGGCCATGACCCTGGCCCGCCGCGTGGGCAAGGCGAAGGGCAACGTCTTCCTCGTCGACGCCGACGCGCTGCCGCAGACCATCGCGGTGATCCAGACCCGTGCCGAGCCGATCGGCATCGAGGTCGTCGTCGCGGACCTGACGGACGGGATTCCGGCAGAGATCGCCGAGCGCGGCGTCTACGGCGTGCTGCTCCAGTACCCGGGTGCCTCCGGCGCCGTGCGGGAGATCAAGCCGGTCATCGACCAGGCCCACGAGCTCGGTGCGATCGTCGCCGTCTCCGCCGACCTGCTCGCCCTGACCCTGCTCACCTCCCCGGGCGAGCTGGGCGCGGACATCGCCGTCGGCACCACCCAGCGTTTCGGCGTCCCGATGGGCTTCGGCGGACCGCACGCCGGGTACATGGCCGTCCAGGCCAAGCACGCCCGCTCGCTGCCCGGCCGCCTGGTCGGCGTCTCCGTGGACGCGGACGGCAACAAGGCCTACCGCCTGGCCCTGCAGACCCGCGAGCAGCACATCCGCCGCGAGAAGGCCACCTCCAACATCTGCACCGCGCAGGTGCTCCTCGCCGTCATGGCCGGCATGTACGCCGTCTACCACGGCCCGGACGGGCTGCGGACGATCGCCCGCCGCACCCACCGCTACGCCAGCCTGCTGGCCGCGGGCCTGACGGCCGGCGGGGCCGAGGTCGTGCACGGCTCGTACTTCGACACCCTCACCGTCCGGGTTCCCGGCCGGGCCGCCGAGGTCGTGGCCGCGGCCCGCGAGGGTGGCGTCAACCTCTTCCAGGCCGATGCGGACCTCGTCTCCATCGCCTGTGACGAGACCACCCTGCGCGCCGACATCGAGGCCGTCTGGGCCGCCTTCGGCGTCACGGCGGACATCGAGGCGCTGGACGAGAGCACCGCCGAGGCGCTGCCCGAGGGCCTGCTGCGCTCGGACGAGTACCTGACCCACCCGGTCTTCCACCAGCACCGGTCCGAGACGGCGATGCTGCGCTACCTGCGCAAGCTCTCCGACAAGGACTACGCGCTGGACCGCGGCATGATCCCGCTGGGCTCCTGCACCATGAAGCTCAACGCGACCACCGAGATGGAGCCGGTCACCTGGCCGGAATTCGGCCAGGTGCACCCGTTCGCCCCGGTCGAGCAGGCCGAGGGGTACCTCACGCTCATCACTGAGCTGGAGGAACGTCTCTGCGAGGTCACCGGCTACGACAAGGTCTCCATTCAGCCGAACGCCGGTTCCCAGGGCGAGCTCGCCGGCCTGCTGGCCGTCCGCGCGTACCACCGGGCGAACGGCAACGAGCAGCGCACCGTCTGCCTCATCCCCTCCTCCGCGCACGGCACCAATGCCGCGAGCGCCGTGATGGCCGGCATGAAGGTGGTCGTCGTCAAGACCGCCGACGACGGCGAGGTGGACGCGGACGACCTGCGCGCCAAGATCGAGCAGTACCGCGACGAGCTCGCCGTGCTGATGATCACGTACCCCTCCACCCACGGTGTGTTCGAGGAGCACGTCGCCGACATCTGCGCCCAGGTGCACGACGCCGGCGGCCAGGTCTACGTGGACGGCGCCAACCTCAACGCCCTGGTGGGCCTGGCCAAGCCGGGTCACTTCGGCGGCGACGTCTCGCACCTGAACCTGCACAAGACCTTCTGCATCCCGCACGGCGGCGGCGGTCCGGGCGTCGGTCCGGTCGGTGTCCGGGCCCACCTTGCCCCGTACCTGCCCAACCACCCGCTCCAGCCGACCGCCGGTCCGGAGACGGGCGTCGGCCCGATCTCGGCCGCTCCGTGGGGCTCGGCGGGCATCCTGCCGATCTCCTGGTCGTACGTGCGTCTGATGGGCGGCGAGGGCCTCAAGCGCGCCACCCAGGTGGCGGTGCTCGGCGCCAACTACATCGCCAAGCGCCTGGAGCCGCACTACCCGGTGCTCTACACCGGCCCGGGCAACCTGGTCGCGCACGAGTGCATCATCGACATGCGCCCCCTGTCGAAGGCGACGGGCGTGAGCATCGACGACATCGCCAAGCGCCTGATCGACTACGGGTTCCACGCGCCGACCATGTCCTTCCCGGTCGCCGGCACGCTCATGATCGAGCCGACGGAGTCCGAGGACCTCGCCGAGATCGACCGCTTCTGCGACGCGATGATCGCGATCCGCGCCGAGATCGAGCGGGTCGCGGGCGGTGAGTGGCCGGTGGACGACAACCCGCTGGCCAACTCGCCGCACACGGCGGCGGCGCTGGGCGGCGAGTGGAACCACCCGTACACCCGCGACGAGGCCGTCTTCCCGGGCGGGGTGTCGGCCGCGGAGAAGTACTGGCCGCCGGTGCGCCGCATCGACGGTGCCTTCGGGGACCGGAACCTGGTGTGTTCCTGCCCGCCGCTGGACGAGTACGACAACTGAACGAGTACGACAACTGATCGACATGTGACATGACGAAGGGGCCGGTCCGGGAGTTCTCTCCTGGACCGGCCCCTTTCGTTTGCGCCGCGGCTAGGCTGCCTTCATCACCTGCGTCGCGGCGAGCGGGCGGCGCGGGGCGATGATCTGGCCGTCCGGCAGCAGCTCACCGGTGTCCTCGAAGAGCAGGACGCCGTTGCACAGCAGGCTCCATCCCTGTTCCGGGTGAACGGCCACAGGGTGCGCGGCCTCCCGGTCGGCGGAGTCGGCGGACGGGCATGCTGGCTTGTGCTGGCACATGGATGCGTTCTTTCGCTGCGGTGTGGTCTGTGTGCTGCGGCTCGATGCGTTGGTCATGGCCGCCCCCCGTATCAACGACTTGGCTCGGTCAGAGTCCCCAGTGTTCCCCCACGGCACGGTGTCCGGAGGGATTTCGCGGCAGCTGTCCTCATAGATTGATGACGCATCACCCGTGCGGGCGGTTCAGCTCAACTCCCCTGCCAATTCGGATGGTTCGCGGGGGGCCCGAGTGGGCTAGGCCGAATGGGCATAACCGGCCAGGGGGCCGGCCGGAGGCCGTTCAGGCGGCCGGCGCCGCCATGGAGGGCGGGACCGGGGGAGCCGTCGGTGTGAGCCTATGGGTCAGGACGGGCAGGAGCTCGGACACGGTGTGCGGCCGGTAGGCGGCGATGCCGGGCGGGGCGGGGGCGAGGGGCACCAGGAGGTCGGCGGCAGCGGGCAGGCCGGCGGAGGCGTCGGCGCCCACCGAGCCGTGCAGCCACAGCGTCAGCATGTACAGCTCCGGTACGGAGAGCAGGCGCGGCTGGTAGTTCTTGCCGAGCGATTCGGCCTGGCGCAGCGCGCGTTCCGTGGCGGCGACGTAGGGCCCCTCGAAGAAGTGGGAGAAGGCCCAGCCGTCGGGGGTCAGCCTGGTGTCGGCGGCTGCGACGTAGCGGTCCCCGCTGCGGATGAGGAAGCGCCAGCCGGTCAGCCGGGTGCGCGGCGGCCTGCCGCCGGCGGTCAGGCCGGAGACGTGCAGCCGGTCCAGGACGTGGACGGGCAGCGGCAGTTCGGCGGTCATGGGCCCCTGGAGGGAGCGCAGGGCCGGGGTGTGTGCCTCGTGGACGGCGGTGGGGGAACCGAGGGCCGCGAGGACACTGCGCAGGGCGGGCGCGGGAGCCGGAGGGACGTGCAGCGGCATGGTGGGTCGCCTCTCGCTAGGGAGACCTGTGGAACGGGGCGGGTGCGGGGTGCGGACGGCGCTGTCGCATTCTGGGGTCAGAGGAGGGCTGAGGGGCAATGGCCGCGCGCCAACTCTCTGCCTCGCTTGCGGAGTTTATCTGACATGTGTTCACGCAGTGTTTCCGCTAGCTGTCCCGCCTATTGCCGACAAGGCGGTTACCGGTCCCGCTGACGTGGCATTCATGCCGGGTGCGCGCAAAATTTCGGCGCTGACCTCGGAGGTTACCGGATGGGGGCTCGGCTGAAAAGCGCCGGTTATCGATAACCGGCAAGGTCTACGCTGTATTTGCGCAAGGCCGCTTGCCAGGTGAATGTGCCAAAGCGCCCTTCGGCCAAACCGGCGCGCGCTCCCCGACAGTCACGCCCCCGCCGCGTTATCGATCACGCGGCCGGGGCATCATCGACCGTAACGCGCGCCCGGGTGGCGGATCCCGGATCCACTGACCGCCTACCGGGCCCAGTCGAGGAGGGACGCTCCGATGGGGGAGAAGGTCGTGGCGGGCGGATTCGACCTGTCCGATCGGCAACGGTACCGGAGGAAGCTTCACGAGTGCCTGGAGGTACTGGAGCGACTTCTGGAGGAGAAGAGGTTCGATCGCCCCAAGAACATGATGGGGCTGGAGATCGAGCTGAATCTCGCGGGTGCCGACGGGTTGCCGAGAATGGTGAATGCGCAGGTCCTCGAGCGTATTGCGAGCAACGATTTCCAGACCGAACTGGGAATGTTTAACCTGGAGGTCAACGTACTTCCGCACCGGCTCGGCGGCCGGGTATTCGACCAGCTCGCCGAGGAACTGAGCGCCGGCCTCGGCTATGCCCACCGGCAGGCTCTGGAGGTCGGTGCCGGGGTGGTCATGATCGGGATTCTGCCGACGATCTCCCGCACCGACCTGGTCACCGCCAACCTCTCGGCGGTGGACCGCTACTCCCTGCTCAACGAGCAGATCCTGATGATGCGGGGCGAGGACTTCGTGCTCGACATCGAGGGGGTCGAGCGGCTGACCTGGACCTCCGGGTCGATCGTGCCGGAGGCCGCCTGCACCTCCGTACAACTGCACCTGCAGGTGACCCCGGCCCGGTTCGCGGACGTGTGGAACGCGGCCCAGGCGGTGGCGGCCGTACAGATAGCCGTCGGCGCCAACTCGCCCTTCCTGTTCGGGCGGGAGCTGTGGCGCGAGTCGCGGCCGCCGCTCTTCCAGCAGGCCACCGACACCCGGCCGCCCGAGCTCCAGGCGCAGGGGGTGCGGCCGCGCACCTGGTTCGGCGAGCGCTGGGTGGACTCGGCTTACGAGCTCTTCGCCGAGAACGTCCGCTACTTCCCGGCGCTGCTGCCGATCTGCGACGAGGAGGAGCCGCTGCGGGTGCTCGCCGAGGGCGGGGTGCCGAGCCTCCAGGAACTCGTGCTGCACAACGGCACCGTCTACCGGTGGAACCGGCCCGTCTACGGGGTCGCCGACGGGGTGCCGCACCTGCGCGTGGAGAACCGGGTGCTGCCCGCCGGCCCTACGGTGGCCGATGTCGTCGCCAACGCCGCCTTCTACTACGGGCTGGTACGGACGCTCGCCGACGAGCAGCGCCCGGTGTGGAGCCGGCTGCCCTTCGCGGAGGCGGAGGCCAACTTCGACGCGGCCTGCCGCTACGGCATCGACGCCCGGCTGCGCTGGCCGCGCCGGGGCCGGGGCGGGGGACTGGCGAGCGTGCCCGCGGTCCGGCTGGTGCTGGAGGAACTGCTGCCGATGGCGGCCGCCGGCCTGGACGCGTGGGGCATCGAGCCCGCGGACCGGGACCACTACCTCGGCATCATCGAAGAGCGGTGCCGGCGCCGGGTGAACGGAGCCACCTGGCAGGTGGACACGTACCACCGGGCGCTCGCGGGCGGGCTGGAGCGGGACGCGGCGCTGGCCGCGACCACGCGCCGCTACAGCGAGCTCAGCCACCGGGGCGATCCCGTGCACACCTGGCCGGCGGGTCTGGGGGGTGGGGCCGCGGCGGCACGCGGAGCGGCCGGAGGGGCGGTCGGAGGGACGGTCGGACCGGCGGCCGCCGACTGATCCCGCAGCCGTGCCGGTCCCGCCCGGTGATCCCTTCGCTCCGTCGAGGAGGCAGTATGGGGTGATCGGGGCGGGCCGCCCCGCGGGATGCCGCAGCGGTGGCGGAACGGGAGACGGGCGTGCGGACGGTGCCGGAACCGGAGATCGGGGAGCTCGGCGGGGGCCCCGGCGAGCGCAGGATGCTGCGCTCCGAGACGCTGCTCGTGCTCGCGCTGTCCCTGGGCGCCAGCGGCGTCTCGGCGCTGATCAGCTTCATCGGCTCGCTGACCAAGCCGGGCGGGCTCAAGGACCAGGCCGCCACGCTCAACGGGTCCTACGCCCCCGGCCGGCCCTGGCTGGACCTCGCCTGGCAGCTGTTCGGCATCGCGAGCGCCCTGGTCCCCGTGCTGCTCGTCGCGCACCTGCTGACCCGGGAGGGCGCGCCCGGGCTGAAGGCGCTGGGCTTCGACCGCACGCAGCGCTGGCCGGACCTCGGCCGGGGCGTGCTCGTGGCCGCCTGCATCGGCAGCGCCGGCCTCGCCTTCTACCTGGGGGCCCGGGCGAGCGGCTTCAACCTCACGGTGGTGCCGGAGGCGCTGCCCGACGTGTGGTGGAAGTTCCCCGTGCTGATCCTCTCCGCGATCCAGAACTCCGTGGTGGAGGAGGTCATCGTGCTGGCCTACCTGCTGCGCAGGCTCGGGCAGCTCGGCTGGTCGCCGATGGCCGCGCTGCTGGCCAGCTCCGTACTGCGCGGCTCGTACCACCTCTACCAGGGCATCGGCGGTTTCATCGGCAACGTGGTGATGGGCGTGGTGTTCGTCCTCGCCTACCGGCGCTGGGGCCGGGTCGGTCCGCTCGTCGTCGCGCACGCCCTGCTCGACATCGTGGCCTTCGGCGGGTACGCCCTGCTCGCGGGCAAGGTGGGCTGGCTGCCCACGCCGTAGGCCGCCCGGCTCAAGGCGCCGTGAGCAGCTCGCCGTCGATGACCGTGACCGCGCGCCCGATCAGCAGCATACGGTCGCCCAGCAGCCGGACCCGGACCAGGCCGGTGCGGGCTCCGCCCTGGAGGCCGACGAGCTCCGTGCGGCCCAGCCGCTGCGCCCAGAACGGGGCCAGGGCGGTGTGGGCGCTGCCGGTGACCGGGTCCTCGTCGATGCCCAGCGCGGGGAAGAACCCGCGCGAGACGAAGTCGTAGCCGCGCGAGGGGTCCTCGGCCGCCGCGGTCACGATGATCCCCCGCCGGGAGCGGCCGCGCAGGGCGGCGAAGTCCGGCGTCAGCTCGCGTACGGCCCGCTCGTCGGCCAGCTCCACCACGAGGTCGCCGATGTGCTCGGAGGTGTCGTGGACCGACTTGGCCGGGGCGCCGAGCGCGCGCTCCACGGCCGGGTCCCGCTCGACCTCGGTCAGGGAGGAGGTCGGGAAGTCCATGACCAGGGTCCCGTCCGCGGCGGCCGTGACCTCCAGTACCCCGCAGCGCGCGGAGAAGCGGACCGGCCCCGTCGCGAGGCCGCTCGCGGCCAGCACGTGGGCGGTGGCCAGGGTCGCGTGGCCGCACATGTCGACCTCGGCGGCCGGGGTGAACCAGCGCAGCGCCCAGTCCGCCTCACCGCCGGGCGGCAGGGGATGGGCGAAGGCCGTCTCGGAGAGATTGACCTCGGCGGCGACCTGCTGGAGCCAGGCGTCCGGGGGGAACCCGCCCGCGCCATCGAGGAGCAGGACCCCGGCGGGGTTGCCGCCGAAGGGGCGGTCGGTGAAGGCGTCGACGATTCGGATGCGCATGTCACCGACGGTAGGGACGCGGCGGAGCCGGCTGCAAAGGCCAATTCGGGATGACTGGACTGGTCTGGGGGGATTGGGTCTGGGCCTAGGTGCCGGCGTCGAACAGGGGGTCGAGCAGGTCGCCCTCGCGGCCGACGACGAGGCAGGTTGCGGCTACGGGGCTCCGGGAGAGCTCCACGAGGCGTGCCAGGACCGCCGTCTCGGGCGGGAGCCCGGCCGGATCGAGACCGAGTGCCCGGGCCGCGCGGTCGCGTCGCCGGTCGAGGTCGGGCACGTCCTCCCGGTACTCGTCGGCGACGGCCCGGAGTTCGTCGGCCGTCCGTCCCGGAGCATCCCGCCACCACGGTGACACCAGCAAGAGCCGCGCCAACTCCGGCAGGCCGAGGGCGAGCGGTCCCGCCTCGCCGTCGAGGCTGACGTACACCACCGGGCGTTCCTCGCCGCCCTCGCCGACGAAGCAGAACGCGTCCCCCGAGCCCGCCCGTGCGAACGGCTCCAGCCGGGCCCCGGAGGCGAGCCGGACTCCGTCCTCCAGCAGATGGTCGGCCGGGCTCGTCGCGTCGAGATCCGCGACCTCGGCGAAGTAGGCGACGGCCCCTTCGTCGGCACCCAGGAGGGGGAGCAGGGCTACGGGGTGGGTGGGTGTGCCGGCCGGTCCGTTCAATGCGTTCACCCGGCCACCGTAGTCGGGCCGTCAATGCCAACTGCGGGTGGTCCGGGGTGTTCGTTGAGAAAGTTTCCGATATATCGTTGACGCATCGCGATGGGTCAGCGATAGTAGAGACATCGCATCAGCGACAACGAGATCACCGAATGAGGAAAGGAGCGCAGTCATGCGTTCACACGGACAGCACGGACACGACCACGGACATGAGCACGGACGGGGTCACGGCCACTGCGGGCCGGACCGTCGGGAGGAGTTCCAGCAGCGGCGGGCCGCCTTCGGGCCGTTCGGGCCGCCCTTCGGCGGTGGGCCCTTCGGGGGGCGCGGCGGGCCTCGGGGCCGGGCGCGGCGGGGTGATGTGCGCGCCTCGATCCTGGCACTGCTCGCCGACCGGCCGATGCACGGCTACGAGATGATCCAGGAGATCGGCGAGCGCAGCGGCGGGGCGTGGAAGCCCAGCCCGGGGTCGGTGTACCCGACCCTGCAGATGCTGGAGGACGAGGGTCTCATCACCAGCGAGAGCGAGGGCGGCAAGAAGCTGTTCACGCTCACCGAAGCCGGTCGCACCGAGGCCGAGTCCGGCCCGGACGCCCCCTGGGCGGAGGCCGGCCGGGGCTTCGACTTCGAGGCCGTGAACGAGGTCCGGACGGCCGGATTCGGCCTGATGGAGGCCTTCGGGCAGGTCTTCAAGACCGGCACCCCCGCGCAGCGGGAGAAGGCCCTTGCCGTCATCAACGACGCCCGCAAGAAGCTCTACCTGATTCTGGCCGACGAGCACTGATCGTCGACATGACGGCGCGCCCCGCGAGGTTCCTCGCGGGGCGCGCCGTCATGTGTGGGGCTCTACGGGCCTGCTCGGCCGGGAGCGCTGCTCAGGCGACCAGGCCGGAGAGCTTGCGGAGCGACTCGTTCAGGGCGGCGGTGGCCGAGTCCTTGAGCTTGCCCGCCATGAGGGAGACCGCGGCGCCGGTGAACTCGCCGTCGATGCGGACGGTGGTGGCTTCGCCGTCCGGGATCAGGGTGTAGCGGGTCAGGATGGCCACGCCCATGGGGCCCTTGCCGGTCAGCGTGAAGACGCGCTCGTCCTCCAGCTCCGAGACCGTCCAGAGGACCTCGGCGGGGAAGCCCATCATCTTCATGTTCTCGGCGAAGGTGGATCCCACCGCGAGGGTCTCGGGGCCGCCCTTGGGGAAGTTGGTGTGGGTCATGCTCCACTGGCCGTATGCGTCCCAGTCGGTCAGCTGGGACCAGAGCTTCGCGGCGGGCGCCTCGATGCGTGATTCCGCGGTGACTTCAGCCATGCGACCACCCCTTCTCGTCAGTACGTGCGGCGGAAGGTAGTCCCGGCGGACGCAACATTCAAGACTGACGACCTGTCAGATATCGAGCGGGAGGGAGGCGAAGGGCGGGTTCGGGCCCGGTCGGTACCGGGTCGGTCTCGGGAGCGTCTCAACAGGTGTCACGGTCCCGTGGCTCCTGACCGGTCCTGCCATGATGTCCGAATGCAAGCGTCAGGGAGACATGCCGGACTGGGCCTCGCCCTCATTTCGGCGATCGCGTTCGGTGGTTCGGGTGTGGCGGCGAAGCCGCTGATCGAGGCGGGTCTGGACCCGCTCCACATGGTCTGGCTCAGGGTGGCCGGGGCGGCTCTGGTGCTGTCCCCGCTGGCTTGGCGCCATCGCGATCTCGTACGCCGCAAACCCCTGCTGCTCGCGGGCTTCGGGCTCGTCGCCGTGGCCGGCGTCCAGGCCTTCTACTTCGCCTCCCTGTCCCGGATCCCGGTCGGCGTCGCCCTGCTGCTGGAGTACCTCGGCCCCGCGCTGCTGCTCGGCTGGATCCGCTTCGTGCAGCGGCGGCCCGTGACCCGGGCCGCCGCGGCCGGCGCCGCCGTGGCCGTCGTGGGCCTCGCCTGCGTGGTGCAGATCTGGGCCGGGCTGAGCCTCGATCTGCTCGGCGTGCTGCTCGGCCTCGCGGCCGCCTGCTGCCAGGCCTTCTACTTCGTCTTCGCCGACCAGGGCAGCGACGGCGATGACCTTCCCGACCCGATGGGCATGATCGCGTACGGCATGATCGTCGGCACCCTCGTGATGACCGTCATCGCCCGGCCCTGGCGGATCGACTGGCAGGTCCTGGGCGGCGACGCGGCGCTCGGGGAGCTGATGGTGCCGGCGCCGGTGCTGCTCGGCTGGGTGGTGCTGATCGCGACCGTGTTCGCGTACCTGACTGGCGTGGTCTCCGTGCGGAAGCTGTCGCCGCAGGTCGCGGGCGTGGTGGCCTGTCTCGAGGCGGTTGTGGCGACCGTCCTGGCCTGGGTGCTCCTCGGCGAGCACCTCTCGACCTGGCAGATCGTCGGGGGCGCCCTGGTGCTGGGCGGGGCCTTCATCGCGCAGACCTCCCGGCAGGCCGCGCCCGCGCCCGGAGTCGCCGAGCCGGTGGCCGCTCTGGACCGCGATCCGAGCAAGGTCTAGGCTCCCGATCATGCCGATGACCGTGCTTCCGCCTCCCGCCGCCTAGCGCGGGCGGCTGCCACACCGTAGGAGAACCCGGCCCGGGCCGTGACCCGGGCGGATTCGCGCTGCCCGCGAAGCGATGACCTGCTCCTTTCATCCTTCACGCACGCGCGGAGATCCCCTGTGTCGAATCAGTCGGACCACATGCCCTCCAACGGGCGCAGCCTGCTCTTCCTCGTCATCGCCGGAACCGCCTGGGGCACGGCGGGGGCGGCGGCCTCGCTGCTCTACCTCGTCAGTGACCTCGGCCCGCTCGCCCTGTCGTTCTGGCGGTGCGCGGGCGGGCTGGCCGTGCTCCTCGCGGTACTCGCCGTGCGCCGCCGCCCGCGGGGCGGTGCGGCCGGGGCGGGCGCCGTGCGGGCCCGGGCCTCGGTGGGGTCGCTGATCGGGACCGGGCTGCTGTTCACCCTCTTCCAGGCCGCGTACTTCGCCGCCGTCCGCGAGACCGGCCTCGCCGTGGCCACCGTGGCCACCCTCGGATCCGGGCCCGTGCTCATCGCGCTCGGGGCCCGGTACTGGATGGGGGAGCGGCTCGGCCGGGGCGGGATCCTCGCGGTCGGCGGGGCGCTGGCCGGGCTGGCCGTGCTCGTCCTCGGCGGAGCGGGCGCCGAGGTGCGGCCGCTCGGCATCGGCTGGGCGCTGCTGTCCGCCGCCGGCTACGGGGCCATGACCCTGCGGGCCCGGCTGCTGGGGCGGCGCGGAACGGGAGGGGACCCGCTGGTCACCACCGTCTGGTCGGTCGGGGTGGGCGCGGTGTGCCTGTTGCCGCTCGCCCTCGTGGAGGGGCTGATGCCGCACACCGCGGAGCCCGCCCGGGTGCTCGGTCTGCTCGCGTACATGGCCACCGTGCCGACCGCCCTGGCCTACGCGCTCTACTTCAGCGGGGCCGCCGCGGTACGGGCCGCGACGGTGTCCGTGATCATGCTGATCGAGCCCGTCGGCGCGGCGGCGATCGCCGTCCTGGTGCTCGGGGAGCGGCTGACCGGCCCGGTGGTGCTGGGCACCGTACTCCTGCTGACGGCCGTGGGGGCGCTGATCGCCGCGGAGTCGCGGGGGCCGGCGGTGGCCGGCGGTGCGGAGACCGGGGGCGCGGAGACCGGGGACGCCGAGGCCGGGGACGCGCAGATGCGGGAGGGCGGGCCGGAGGTCCGGCCCGCCCTTGCCGACGGGGCGGCCGTCAGAGCGCGGTGATGTAGTCCGGGACGGGGATGCCCGCGGCGAGGTCGGCGGCCGGGACCGGGGTCCCGTACGCCGGCGCCACGGGGACCACGCCGGACCAGAACGGCAGCGCGAGGTCCTCGGGGGCGTCGCCCGGGCCGCCGCTGCGGACCTTGGCGGAGACCTCGTTCAGGTCCAGGCGGATCACGGCGGTGGCCGCGAGCTCCTTGGCGTTCGCCGGCCTGGAGTCGGCCGAGCGGCCCGGGACGACCTGGTCGACGAGGGCGTCGAGCGCGATCCGGCGCTCCTCGGGGTCGGTCACCTCGTGGGCGGTGCCGTGCACGACCACCGAGCGGTAGTTGAGCGAGTGGTTGAAGGCGGAGCGGGCCAGGACCAGGCCGTCGAGGTGCGTCACGGTGAGGCAGACCGGCAGCCCCGGATCGGCCTGGCCGGCCGCGAGGAGCGGGCGCGAGCCCGTGGAGCCGTGCACGTAGAGGGTCTGGCCGACCCGGCCGAAGAGGGTCGGCAGGACCACCGGCGCGCCGTCGCGGATGAAACCGAGGTGGCAGAGGTAGGCCGCGTCCAGTATCGAGTGCACCGTCTCGTGGTCGTAGTGCGCGCGGTCGCGGTACCGGCTCGGAACGGTACGGTCCGTGGGAGCGTATCCGGCGGCCGGCGCCTCCGTGGGCGCGGGCGTTGCCGTCGACGTCTCCGGGGTGGCCTCGGGTGCGGGCGTGACGCTCATCGTGCGGACTCCGTTGTATTAGTGCATACTTAGCTTTGTGCTAGGAGAGTATCTGATCATCGGGCGGCGTGCATCGGAAATCGCCGCGAGCGTGGAAGCGGGCGTCGCCTCGGGCGCGCTCGCACCGGGAGCGATGTTGCCGCCGATGCGGGAGCTCGCCGGTGTGCTGGGGGTGAACCCCAACACCGTGGCCGCCGCGTACCGCACGCTGCGCGAACGCGGGGTCATCGAGACCGACGGGCGCCGCGGCAGCCGGGTGCGGTCCCGCCCGGCGACCGCGCCGCGCGACGAACTGCGGATGGCCGTCCCGGCGGGGGTGCACGACATCGCCTCGGGCAACCCGGACGTGCGGCTGCTGCCCGCGCTGGACGTGGCGCTGGCGGGCGCGGCCCGGCGGTACGCCGCCGAGCCCACGCTCTACGGGCACGACCCGGTGGTCCCGGAGCTGGCCCGGTTCGCCAGGGCCGCCTTCGACGCGGACGGGGTCCCGGCCGGGGAGGTGGCGGTCACCTCGGGCGCGCTCGACGGCATCGAACGGGTCCTGGCCGCGCACCTGCGGCCCGGAGACGCGGTGGCGGTCGAGGACCCGGGGTGGGGGAGCGTGCTCGACCTCGTCCCGGCGCTGGGACTGCGGGTGGTACCGGTGGCCGTGGACGACGACGGGCCGCTGCCCGACGCGGTGGAACGCGCGCTGGCGCTGGGGGTCCGGGCGCTGCTCGTGACCGCCCGGGCGCAGAATCCGACCGGCGCCGTGGTGAGCGCGGAGCGGGCTGCGGAGCTGCGGGCGGTGCTCGCCGGGCACCCGGAGGTGCTGGTCATCGACGACGACCACGGACACGGCATCGTGGACCTGCCGCTGAACGTGCTGGGCGGGGCGACCCGCCACTGGGTGGTGATCCGCTCCACCGCGAAGGGATACGCCCCCGACCTGCGGCTCGCCCTGCTGACCGGCGACGGGGTCACGCTCGACCGGGTCCGCGGACGGCAGAGGCTGGGCCCCGGGTGGGTGAGTCGGCTGCTGCAGTACACCGCGGTGGAGCTGTGGGAGGCCGGAGCGGTCGACCACGCTGCGGTCGCGCGCTCCTACGGCGAGCGCCGGGACGTACTGGTCGCGGCGCTCGCCCGGCACGGGGTGCGGGCGCACGGGCGGAGCGGGCTGAACGTGTGGGTGCCCGTCGCCGAGGAGACGGCGGTGGTGACGCGTCTGCTGGGCGCGGGCTGGGCGGTCGCTCCGGGGGCCCGGTTCCGGGTGGAATCGGGCCCGGCCGTACGGATGACGGTGTCGACGCTGTCCCCGGCGGACGTGCCGGGGCTGGCGGAGGCGGTGGCCTCGGCCGTCCGGCCGGCGGCCGGGGGGCGGCTCGACTGAGGGCGGGCCCTCGGGGGTGTCTTGCCGATCGGGCCGGGCTCGCGGGGCCTGATCGACAAGGCGTCACACCCCAAGGGGGTGTCCGCACAGTGGCGCCCGGCACACCGAGAGCGCGTGCCGGGCGTCGTGAGGCAGGCGGTACTTTGCGGACACCTCCTAGCGGCGGCGGGTCTGGGTGAGGGCCGCGCCGGCCAGGACGATGGCCGCGCCCACCGGGGTGTTCCAGTGGAGCTGTTCGTCCAGGAGCAGGACGCCCGCCGTGGTCGCGATGACCGGGATGAAGTACGTGACCATCTGCGCGGTGGTCGGGCCGATCTCGGTGACCAGGCCGTACTGCATCTGGAGGGCCATGCCCGTGCCGAGCGCGCCCAGGGCGATCACCGAGAGGGTCGGCCAGAGCGGGAAGGAGGTCGGCGTCGAGGTGAACAGGGCGCTGACCGAGGCCAGTTGGAGGGTCGAAAGCAGGAGCTGGGCGCCGGTCAGGGCCACCGGGGAGCCCGGTGCGGCGGCCAGGGTGCGGCGTACGTAGATCCAGCCGATCGGGTAGCAGAGCGCGGCCAGCAGGGCGAGCGCCGTGCCCTTGGCGTCGAGACCCGAGAAGCCCTGCCAGGCGCCGAGAACGGTCAGGACGCCGAGGAAGCCAAGGCCCAGCCCCGCGAAGCGGCGGCGCGTCGGGCGGTCCTCGGAGAGGGCGACCAGCGAGAGCGCCATGCCCCACAGCGGAGAGGTGGCGTTGCAGATGCCCGCCAGGCTGGAGGGGATGCTCAGCTCCGCGTACGCGAAGAGGGAGAACGGGACGGTGTTGAGCAGCAGCGCCGCCACCGACAGGTGGGCCCAGGTGCGCCCGCCCCGGGGGAGCGGCTCGCGGCGGATCAGGAGCACGGTGAGCAGGGCGAGCGCGCCGAAGAAGACCCGGCCGAGGGCGACCTGGAACGGGGCGTACGCCTCTGTGCCCACCTTGATCAGCAGGAAGCTGAAGCCCCAGATCACCGAGAGGATCGCGAAGCGCAGGCGCCAGTCCAGGCGGCCGGTGGCGCGGGCCTTGGTGGTGGCGCCGTCGAGGAGGGCGGGGGTGGAGGCCGTGGCCGGGGCGGGGGCCGGAGACGGGTGCGGGGCGGAGGGGCTCGGTGGAGCCGGGGTGGGGTGGGGAAGCGGGGTGCTGGGGGCGCTCATGACAGCCACCTTCGCTCCTGGCGACCTCGTAGGACAAGCGAGAGTTGTTGGGGGTGACGTCGTAGGATTGCTTACATGTTGAATCTGGAGCGGCTGCGCACCCTTGATGCCCTCGCCCGCCACGGCTCCGTCGGCGGCGCCGCCGACGGACTCCACGTCACCACCTCCGCCGTGTCCCAGCAGATGGCCAAGCTGGAACGGGAGGTCGGGCAGCCGCTGCTGGCCAAGAACGGGCGCGGGGTCCGGCTCACCGATGCGGGGCGGCTCCTCGCCGAGCACGCGGCCCGGATCATCTCGCAGGTCGAGCTCGCCCAGGCCGACGTCGAGGCCGCGCGCGGATGCGCGGTCGGCGAGCTGCGGATCGCCGCCTTCCCGACCGCCATGCGGGGGCTGTTGCCGCAGGCGCTGGCGGAGTTGCGGGCCGACCACCCCGAACTGCGGCCCCGCGTAAGGGAGCAGGAGCCTGGAGAGAGCATGGCCGCCGTGGTGCGGGGCGACCTCGACATGGCCCTCGCCATCGACTGGCACAACAAGCGGATGCCGGTACCGGCCGAGCTCACGCGGGCCCATCTCCTGGACGACTCGCTGGACATCGCGGTGCCGGCGGCGCATCCGCTGGCCGGGCGCTCCGAGATCTCCCTGGCCGAGTTCGGCGGGGACGACTGGATCTCCTGGACCGAGGGCCAGTTCTGTCACGAGTGGCTCGTCTCCACCCTGCGCGGCACCGGCATCGAGCCCCGGATCACGCACATCGCGGAGGAGCACCACACCCAACTGGCCTTCGTCGAGGCCGGACTGGGTGTGTGCGTGGCCCCCCGGCTGGGACGCGGCCCCGTACCGCCGGGGGTCCGGCTGCTGCCGGTGTGCGACAGCGTCCGGCGCCACGTGTACGTCGTCTGGCGCGCGGACGCCGACCGCCGGCCGTCGATCCGGGCCGCTGTCGAGGCCCTGAGGAGGGCGGCATCGGCCGCGGCGGGGGAGGCCGCGACGGCAGGCCGGGTCGCCGCTGTCGGGGAGGCCGCGGCTGTCGGGGAGGTCGCGGGCGGTGGTGCGGTGGCCTGAGTCGTTCCCGGACACCCCCTAGATCTTGCGGAAGTCCCAGGACACTATCGAGTCCGGGGTCAGCCGGATCCAGGCGTGCCGCCCGTCGTGGGGCATCTCCGTGATGCCGAAGTTCTTGACGGGGAAGAGCCGCTCCGGCTCCGCCAGTTCCCCGCACGGCTCTCCCGTACGGGGGGCTTCGCCCACGAAGACGGCCGTGCCGGACAGTTCGACGCCGCGCAGCTCGTCGTAGGCCTCGCCGGCATCCACGACCACCGAGATGCGGGGATCCTTGCGCAGGTCGGACCAGCGGCGGCTGCGGGTGATCGAGTACAGCCACAGGGAGGCGCCGTCCCAGACGAACCAGAGCGCGCCCACGTGCGGGCGCCCGTCGGGGGAGACCGTGGCCACCCGGCAGGTGCGCTGCTCGCGCAGGAAGGCGTCCGTCTCCTCGTCGGTCATCATGATGCGGCGGCCCCGCCGCTGGGCCCTGTCCGTGGGTGTGCTGTCCATGTGGTCCGCGCCCCTTCACATCTGACTGTGTGTCAGGAATCATGCGTGCTCTTCCGTCGCCACGCCAGGGGGAGCCATGGCCGATCTCGATCCCGCCACCACCGCACTGCTCACCGTCGAGTGCCAGAACGGTGTCGTCGGTGAGGAGAGCGCCCTCCCGGAACTGGCGAAGGAGGCGCGGGACTCCGGCATGCTGGACCGCGTCGCCGCGCTGGTCGAGGCCGCGCGCGGAGCCGGGGTGCAGGTGCTGCACGCGGTGGCCGAGCGGCGGCCCGACGGCCTGGGAGCCAATGCCAACGCCCGGCTGTTCCGGGCCGCGGGCAAGCTGCCGGTGCGCCAGTTGACCGGCAGCCCGGCCGTACAGGTCGCCGCGCCCATCACCGTCGCCGAGCAGGACCTCGTGCTGCGCCGGCTGCACGGGCTCTCCCCGATGGCCGGCACCGACCTCGACGCCCTGCTCCGCAACCTCGGCATCCGCACCCTCGTCGTCACCGGGGTCTCCTCCAACATCGCGATCCCGAACACCGTCTTCGACGCGGTGAACCTCGGCTACCAGGTCGTGGTCCCCTCCGACGCCATCGCCGGGGTGCCCGCGGCCTGCACCGCCGAGGTCATCCGCAACTCCCTCTCCCTGGTCGCCGCCATCACCACCGCCGAAGCCGTCCTCGCCCAGTGGACCCCGGCGCCGATCGTGGCCGTGGTCAACGACGCGGGCCGCCCGGAGCCGTCGGGGGGGCACTGAGGAACGGGTACGGCCGCGTCCGCCGGAGCAGCCGTACCCTCGGCTCCCCTTCGGGTTACGGGACCCAGTGGTTGCCGGAAGCGGTGATCATGACCTGGAGCTGGATGCTCGCGGAGAAGTAGCTGCTGGTGTCGACCGGGGCGGCCAGCATCTTGTTCCACAGCGCGTCCAGCCAGGCCTGGCTGCCGGGGTCGGTCATGGCCGCCAGGGCGAACGGGGCGAAGAAGGCCGCCTCGCTGCCGGAGGAGATCTGCGTGCCGTCGAGCTTGTAGCCGACGGCGATCTTGTTCGGGTCGCCGCCCGTCTTGGCCTTGATCCAGCCGTTGATCTTCCGTGCCGACGCCAGGGACTTGGCGTCCCCGCTGGTCACCGCGTCGTCCGCGATGCGCCACGGGGTGCGGCAGGCGTTCCACCAGTAGGCACCGTCGTTCGGGTCCTCGAGGACCTTGCCGGGGGCGGGCTTGGGGGTGGTGTTGGTGGTGACGACGAAGTCGGGCAGCAGCCCGGTGTTCGGGGCGTAGGAGGCCTGCAGGCCGGTGATCTGGTTCTGGTGCGCGGCGCGGACGGTGTCCCAGGCCGCGTCGCCGGTGGCCGTCCGGAAGGCCCGGAAGTGGTCGACCATCCAGTCCGAGGTGCGGGTGATCCAGTAGTACTGGTCGCCGGAGCTGCTCCAGTCGCCCAGCTTGAGCAGGTTGGTGGACGGATTGAGCTCGCCCTTCTTGATCGCGTTGATGTGCTTGATCGCGAGGGCCTCGTAGTTGTAAGTGCCCGCGCTGCCCCACTGCTTGTCGGCGAGGAGCAGTCCGTACGCGACGTCCATGTCCCCGTCGGTCGCGCCGTCGCCGCCGTTGACGCTCCGGCAGGCGGTGTCCTGTTCGGCGGCGAGCAGGTCGGAGTTGACCGAAGAGGGGTGGTCGATCGTCCACTTGGTCAGACCGTCGAAGATCTTCTTCGCGTCCGGGTCGGCGCCGGCCATCGTCGCGGCGATCACCATGCCGTACCCCTGGGCCTCGGCCACGTAGGGGTGGTCGGCGTCGGGGGAGATGACCTGGTACCAGCCGTTGCCGCAGTTCTGCCGGACGAAGGCGGACTTCCAGGCGGTGTAGTAGTCGATCGTCTTCTGGTCGAGCGTGCCCTGGGCGCCGGTCGGCTTCAGCGTCCCGGCGGCGTAGGGGCGGGTGTGGCCGCCGAACGGAACCGCGGGACCGGAGCCGCTCGCGGGCAGGGTGGTGACGCTGAGCGCATTGCTCGCCGCCGAGACGTTGCCCGCCGCGTCCCGCGCCCTGACCGTGTACCCGTAGCCGGTGGAGGCCGTGAGGCCGGTGTCCGTGTACGAGGTCCCGGTGGCCGTCGTCACGAGCGTGGCGCCGCGGTAGACGTCGTAGCCGGTGACGCCCACGTCGTCGGTGGCGGCGTTCCAGGCCAGCGAGACGCTGTTCGCGGTGGCGGCCGTGGAGCGCAGGCTTCCCGGGGCGCTCGGCGGGGTGGTGTCGGAGCCGCCGGAGACCGGGGAGCCGTAGACCCCGAACTCCCAGAGGGAGTAGCCGTACGCGGTGCCCCGCGCGGTGGCGTACATGCGGACGTAGCGCCCGGTTCCGGCGACCGTCAGATCGTCGGTCGCACCGTTCCCGGTGCTCGTGGAGTAGACGTCGGTCCAGCTCGTCCCGTCATTCGAGGTCTGGATCCTGTACGCCTTCCCGTACGCGGCCTCCCAGTCGAGCTTCACCCGGCTGATGGTGTGCGCCGATCCGAGGTCGATGCGGATCCACTGGGGGTCCGCGCCCTCCGCGCTGGCCCAGCGGGTCGAGGCGACGGCGTCCACGGCCTTGGCGGCCTCGAAACCGCTCCCTTCGACGGAGGAGGCGGTCGTGGGCTTTCCGGTCGACACCAGCACCGCGGCGGCCCGGGCCGGGGCGACGGCGGCAGGGGCCCGGACCGCGGTTCCGGCGGCCTCGGCCGGGGCGCCGAGGCCGGAGAGGCCCGCCACGGCGGCGAAGAGGGCGGCGAAGCCCGCCAGCGGGCGGTGCCGGCGGGGGTAGCGACGGTCTCGGTGCGCGGAACGTTGCTGATGTGCTCGTGACATCGGGCGTCCTCGGGTGAGTGCTGCGCGAGTGGGGGGAGCGCCGATTCGGGGGACCGGCCAATGGTTAGGAATGGTTCCTAACCATTGGCCGAGAGCGTAGGAACGGAACGGGGCGCCGCGCAAGACCCCGGGCGCGATCCGTCGGAGCGCCGCACGGCCGCCGCGCGGGAGCCGCCTCCCGCGCCCCGGGAAAAACCCCGGAAGGCGATCCGTGATCGCCGGTTAGCCTGGGGAAATGCTCACAGAAGTGATCGCGACCCGATATGTCACGCCCTTGCGGGAGGGCGGCTCGCTCCCGGGAATCGTGGAAGCCGATGATCTCGGCACCTACGTCATGAAGTTCACCGGAGCCGGCCAGGGCCGCAAGACCCTGGTCGCCGAGGTCATCTGCGGCCGCCTCGCGCAGCGGCTGGGGCTGCGCGTCCCGACGCTGGTGCAGATGCAGCTCGACCCGGTCATCGGGCTGGGCGAGCCCGACCAGGAGGTCCAGGAGCTGCTCAAGGCCAGCGGCGGGCTCAACCTCGGGATGGACTACCTCCCCGGCTCGATCGGCTTCGACCCGCTCGCGTACCAGGTGGACCCCGTGGAGGCGGGGCGCGTGGTCTGGTTCGACGCACTGATCAACAACGTCGACCGGTCCTGGCGCAACCCCAACATGCTCGTCTGGCACGGGGACCTCTGGCTCATCGACCACGGCGCCACCATGATCTGGCACCACAACTGGCCCACCGCCCAGAGCGCCGCGGCCAAGCCGTACAACGCCTCCGACCACGTACTGGCCCCGGTCGGCCCGGACATCGCCGCGGCGGCCGCCGCGCTCGCGCCGCTGGTCACCGAGGAACTGCTCACCGAGGTCGCGGCCGACGTGCCCGACGAATGGCTGGTGGACGAGCCGGGCTTCGACTCCACCGACGCACTGCGCCGCGCCTACGTGGAGGCCCTGCTGCCGCGCGCGGCCACGATCCACGAGAGGATCACGATGGAGGCCGAGGTGAAGGTCCGGACGGGTCCGCCCGGCTGGCTCGCCGACCGCCTCGACCCCCGTCCCCGGAAGATGAAGAGCGACAGCGAGTGATCAAGCGGGACGTGTTCGAGTACGCGCTGGTGCGCGTGGTGCCCCGGATGGAGCGCGGCGAGTGCTTCAACGCCGGCGTGATCGTCTACTGCCGGGCGCAGTCCTACGTCCGCGCGCGCACCCACCTCGACGAGGCCAAGCTCCTCGCCCTGGACCCGAAGGCCGACGTGGCCGGGGTGCGGGCCGCCCTGCGCGGGGTCGAGGGCGTGTGCGAGGGCGGCGAGTCCGCCGGCCAGGCGGCGGGCGACGACGCGGGACGGCGGTTCCGGTGGCTGATCGCCCCGCGCAGCACGGTGGTGCAGCCCGGCCCGGTCCACACGGGGCTGACGGCCGACGCCGCCGCCGAGGTGGAGCGGCTGCTGGACCTCCTGGTCCGGTGAGCCGCTGATCGGCGCGGGTGGTCGGCACGGTTCATCGGCGCGGTTCACCGGCGCGGGACGCGGGTCGTCGGCGCGGGTCCGGAGCCCTGGCACGTGGTGGCGTTGACACCGGGTGCCAGGGCTCCTAGCGTCTCCTCAGCTGAAGCTACTAAGCGGTTGCTCACCCCTGAGGGGCCGCTTTTCCCAGTGCGAGGAGATCCAGCATGTCCACCACCGAGCAGCGCGTCGCGATCGTGACCGGGGCGGCCCGGGGCATCGGCGCCGCGACCGCCGTACGCCTGGCCGCCGAGGGCCGGGCGGTCGCCGTACTCGACCTGGACGAGGCGGCCTGCAAGGACACCGTGGAGACCATCACGGCGGCCGGCGGCACGGCCGTCGCGATCGGCTGCGACGTCTCAGACAGCGCGCAGGTGGAGGCGGCCGTGGAGCGGGTGGTGAGCCTGCTCGGGGCCCCGACCATCCTCGTCAACAACGCGGGCGTGCTCCGGGACAACCTGCTCTTCAAGATGAGCGACACCGACTGGGACACCGTCATGAACGTGCACCTGCGCGGTGCGTTCCTGATGTCGAAGGCCTGTCAAAAGCACATGGTGGCAGCCAAGTTCGGCCGGATCGTGAGCCTCTCCAGCAGCTCGGCGCTCGGCAACCGCGGCCAGGCCAACTACTCGGCGGCCAAGGCCGGTCTGCAGGGCTTCACCAAGACCCTGGCCATCGAGCTCGGCAAGTTCGGCATCACCGCGAACGCCGTGGCCCCCGGTTTCATCGTCACCGAGATGACCGCCCACACGGCCGCCCGGGTCGGCATGGACTTCGAGGACTTCCAGGCCGCGGCCGCCACCCAGATCCCGGTGCAGCGCGTCGGGCGCCCGGACGACGTGGCCAACGCCATCGCCTTCTTCACCGGCGAGTCCGCCGGTTTTGTTTCCGGCCAGGTCATGTACGTGGCCGGCGGCCCGCTCAGCTGACGAGGAAGGCGCACACCATGACGTACGACGGAACGGACAGCGGCAAGGTCGCGCTGATCACCGGGGCGAGCCGGGGCATCGGCTACGGCATCGCCGAGGCCCTGGTGGCCCGCGGCGACCGGCTCTGCATCACCGGTCGCAACGAGGAGGCCCTCAAGGAGGCCGTGGAGCGGCTCGGCGCGGACCGGGTGATCGCGGTCGCGGGCAAGGCGCACGACGAGGCCCACCAGGCCGTCGCCGTGGAACGCACGATGGAGGCCTTCGGCCGCGTCGACTTCCTGATCAACAATGCGGGGACCAATCCGGTCTTCGGGCCGATCGCGGACCTGGACCTCGGGGTCGCCCGCAAGGTCTTCGAGACCAACGTGATCTCGGCGCTCGGCTTCGCCCAGCGGACCTGGCACGCCTGGCAGAAGGAGAACGGCGGCGCGATCGTCAACATCGCCTCGATCGCCGGGGTCTCCGCCTCGCCCTTCATCGGGGCGTACGGGATGAGCAAGGCGGCCATGGTCAACCTGACGCTCCAGCTCGCCCACGAGATGGCGCCGGGGGTCCGGGTCAACGCGATCGCCCCCGCGGTGGTGAAGACCAGGTTCGCGCAGGCGCTCTACGAGGGCCGCGAACAGGAGGCGGCGGCGGCCTATCCGCTGGGCCGCCTCGGGGTCCCGGAGGACATCGGCGGGGCCGCCGCGTTCCTCACATCTGCACAAGCGGAATGGATCACGGGACAAACTCTCGTCGTCGACGGGGGAATGTTCCTCAATGCCGGAGTGCACTGACCGATAGTCGGACGCATTTGCCTCCAAGGGGGAGGCAAATGCGTACCGAATAGGCATGTAATCGGTCAAGTGCCGCACGAAACCTGCCCATTGGATTCGTGATGCTCTGCGGTAGGGTCTGCCGCACCCCTGGCTGATCGAGGAGCGTGCACGTGTTCAACCGGACCAGATGCCTGCAGATCTCTGCGGCCCTTGCGTCCATATCCCTGCTCTCCGGATGCGGCCTGTTTTCGGACGACGGCGGCAATGGAGAACAGCGGATTGTCGTCGGAACGACGAGCGCACCCACGACCCTCGATCCAGCCGCGGCCTGGGACGGCTCCTGGGAGCTCTACCGGAACGTCTACCAGACCCTGCTGGCGTTCCCCACGGGTGCCACCAAGCCCCAGCCCGACGCCGCGCAGAACTGCGAGTTCACCGACGCCGGGAACGAGTCGTACCGCTGCACCATCCGCAAGGGCCTGAAGTTCTCCGACGGCGAGCCGCTCGACGCCAAGGCCGTCAAGCACTCCCTGGACCGGATCAAGACCATCAACGCCCCGTCCGGGCCGAAGGCGCTGTTCGGCAGCCTCGACAAGATCGAGACCCCGGACTCGCAGACGGTGGTCTTCCACCTGAACACCCCCGACGCCACGTTCCCCTTCGTGCTCGGCTCCCCGGCCGCCTCGCTCGTCTCGCCGAAGCAGTACCCGGCCGACAAGCTCCGCGAGGGCGACAAGGTCACCGGCTCCGGCCCGTACACCCTGGAGTCGTACAAGGAGGCCGGCGAAGCGGTCCTGAACCGCAACGGGAGCTACAACGGCTTCGCCAACCGCCGCAACGGCGGGGTCACCATCCGCTACTTCGCGGACTCCAAGAAGATGATCGCCGCCCTCAAGGGCAAGGAGATCGACGCGACCTACCGCGGCCTCTCCGCCGACGAGGTCAAGGACCTCCAGTCCCCCGCCTCGCACGACGCGGGCGTCCAGGTCGTCGAGAACGTCGGCTCGGAGATCCGCTACCTGATCTTCAACCCCACGGACCCGCAGGTCGCGAAGGTCGAGGTGCGCCGCGCGATCGCGCAGATCGTCGACCGCGGGGCGCTCGTCTCGAAGGTCTACCAGGGCACGGCCGAGCCGCTCTACTCGATGGTCCCCAAGGGGGTCGTCGGCCACAAGACGCCGTTCTACGACTCCTACGGCCAGCCGGACGTGGCCAAGGCCAAGAAGGCCCTCAAGGACGCCGGCATCCCCACGCCGGTGAACCTGACCTTCTGGTACACCACCGACCGCTACGGCGCCTCCACCGCGGACGAGTTCACCGAACTGAAGCGCCAGCTCGACGAGAGCGGACTCTTCAAGATCACCCTGCGCGGGCAGCCCTGGAAGGCCTTCCAGGAGGGCTACAAGAAGGGCGAGTACCCGGTCTTCGGCCGCGGCTGGTTCCCCGACTTCCCGGACCCGGACAACTTCATCGCGCCGTTCGTCGGCAAGGACAACGCGGTCGGCACCCCGTACGAGTCCGCCGAGATCCTGAACACGATCCTGCCCAAGTCCCGCCGCGAGAGCGACCGGTCGGCCGGCATCCACGAGTTCGAGAAGGCCCAGCAGATCTTCGCCGACGACGTCCGGCTGCTGCCCCTGTGGCAGGGCAAGCTGTACGTCGCCGCCCGCGACGACATCGCCGGCGCCGAGCGGGCGCTCGACCCGCAGACCGTCATGCAGGTCTGGGAGCTGTACCGCAAGACCAGCTGGTAGCAGGCCCGTACGCCGCCCCGCCCGTCCGCACCGCCCACCCGGGCGGGGCGGGCGGGCGCCGCGCTGTCAGTGGCCACCGGTAAGTTCTGGACCAGTCGCGCGAAGCAGTTGCGCGAGCGCGCCCGCGTGCACACGCGCCGGCGCGCAGACGAGACGTCTCGAACACCGTGTACCGGAGGTTGTCGCCGTGCCCCAGATGCTGCCCGATTCCTGGCTCCCCGTCCTCGGTGGAGAGCTGGAGCAGCCCTACTTCAAAGAGCTCACCGAGTTCGTCGAGAAGGAGCGGGCGAACGGGCCGGTCTACCCGCCCCGCGAGCAGGTCTTCGCGGCCCTGGAGGCCACTGCGTTCGACCAGGTGAAGGTGCTGGTCCTCGGCCAGGACCCGTACCACGGCGCGGGCCAGGGCCACGGCCTGTGCTTCTCCGTGCAGCCCGGCGTGAAGACCCCGCCCTCGCTGCGCAACATCTACAAGGAGATGCAGGCCGAGCTGGGCACCCCCGTCCCGGACAACGGCTACCTGATGCCGTGGGCCGAGCAGGGCGTCCTGCTGCTCAACGCGGTGCTCACCGTCCGCGAGGCCGAGCCCAACTCGCACAAGGGCAAGGGCTGGGAGAAGTTCACCGACGCGGTGATCCGCGCGGTGGCCGCGCGCCCCGACCCGGCCGTCTTCGTCCTCTGGGGGGCGTACGCGCAGAAGAAGCTCCCGCTGATCGACGAGGAGCGGCACGCGGTCGTCAAGGGCGCCCACCCCTCCCCGCTGTCGGCCAAGAAGTTCTTCGGCTCCAAGCCCTTCACCCAGATCAACGAGGCCGTCGCCGCCCAGGGCCATGCGCCGATCGACTGGCGGATCCCGGACCTGGGCCGCTGACCGACCGCGCCTAGGCGGCATTGGAGGTGCCTCCGGCTAGCGTCTTGACGATCGGACCGGAGCAGGTCTGACGGGAACGAGCCGGAGGCCGCGTTGACGGAGCAGCAGGAGGCGTCGGAGGACGCCGTCATGACCAGGATCGGCCAAGCGGCCATCCTGCTGCACGCCGGCGACCGCGAGGAGGCCCGCAACCGGCTCGGCGAGATCTGGTCCGAGCTCGGCACGGAGGGCGACTCCCTGCACCGCTGCACGCTCGCGCACTACCTGGCCGACGCGCAGGACGACCCCGCGGAGGAGCTGGCCTGGGACCTGCGGGCCCTGGCCGCCGCGCACGCCGACTCCGACGGTCCCGGACCCCCGGCGGCCGTGCGGGTCTTCTACCCGTCGCTGCACCTGAGCCTGGCCGCCGACTACGTGAAGCTACGGCGCCCCGAGGCGGCCCGGATCCACCTGGCGCGGGCCCGTGCGGCCACCGGGGTCCTGGCCGACGACGGCTACGGGAACGGCGTACGGGCCGCCATCGCCCGGCTGGAGCACCGGCTCGCGACGGAACCGGCGGAGGGGCCCCGGCCGTTCCCGGAGCAGAACCAGTAGCGGGAACCCGGTCCGCAGACGCGGTCCGGGGCCCCGGCACCCGTCAGCCGCCGTGGACGCCCGCGCAGATGCGGGCCTCCGGGCTGTCCGGATGCCAGCGCCCGTGCCGGCGGCCCAGGGCGCACACGTCGGCCGGCCGGACCGGCAGCTCCCGCATCAGCTCGCGCGGCACCTCCCCGCCCCCGGAACCGGGCCCCCCGGGCCGCTGCCCACCGGGACGGCCGTCGGCGTGGTCCCGGTGCCCCCCGGGCCGCCGGGGCTCGGGGATGTCCGGCACCGGTGCGACGGCCGCCGGGGCTCCGCGGTCTCCCGGCCGGCCGTTCCCGGCCGCCTCCGCCGCCGGGGCTCCGGCCCGCGGGACGGCGGCCCGGCCGGAGGTGGAGGGAGCCGGCCCGGCGGGACGTCCCGGGGCGGCCTCCACGGCCTCCAGCGCCTCCAGGGCGGGTGCCCGGACGACCACCGGCGCGGCCCCGGGCCCGCCGCGGGGCTCGTGCCGGGGCGGCGCCCCCGGGGTGCCGGGGGCGGGCACCGGCTGCACGGGGGCCGGGGTCACGTTCACGCAGCCGGAGACGGCCGAGACCGCACAGGCGACGCCGAGCAGCAGTTTTGTCGTGGTTCGGGTTGGATGCACTCACACAACTCTGCTGTGCGAGGACCCCGCCCGGAAAACCCGGAGCCGATATTCACCCCGCACGGGTGACGGCTACTCGCCCGTGGCGCCGTCGAGGTGCTCGCGCAGCAGGTCGGCGTGCCCGTTGTGGCGCGCGTACTCCTCGATCATGTGGGTGTAGACCCAGCGCATGCTGAACACCTCGCCCCGGCGGTGGCTCTCGGGCCGGGAGACGAGGTCCAGGGAGCGGCCGGCCGCGGCCTGCCGGGCCAGCTCGATCTCGGTCCGCCATACCTGCTCGGCCGCGGCCCAGGTGTCCCCGTCGGCGAAGCGGAAGTCCCCGTCCGGGTCCTCGCGGGTGCTGTACAGCTCGGGCAGGTCCTCGTCCAGCATGACCTCCCGGAACCAGTACCGCTCCACCTCCGCCATGTGCCGCACCAGCCCCAGCAGGCTCAGCGCGGACGGCAGCAGCGGGGTGGTGCGCAGCTGCGCGTCGGACAGCCCCTCGCACTTCCAGGCCAGGGTGGAGCGGTGGTAGTCGAGCCAGCCGTCGAGCATCTCGCGCTCGCCGGCCGTGGTGGAGGGTTCGGTGCGGTGGGATCCGGTACTGGTCGTCATGGGCCCCATCGTGGTCGAACACGGTCGAGGTCACCACCGATTAGGCTGCGTACTCCCACAAGGAACGAACCTGGAGGTCCCGGTGAAGGTCGGCTGCATCGGACTCGGCGACATCGCGCAGAAGGCGTACCTGCCCGTCCTGACCACTCGCCCGGGGCTCGAACTGCACCTGCAGACCCGGACCCCGGCCACCCTCGACCGGGTCGGCGCCCAGCACCGCATCCCCGCCGGGCAGCTGCACACCGACCTCGACTCGCTGCTCGCGCAGAAGCTCGACGCGGCCTTCGTGCACGCCCCGACGGCCGTCCACCCCGAGATCGTGGAGCGGCTGCTGGAAGCGGGCGTGCCGACCTACGTCGACAAGCCGATCGCCTACGAGCTCGCGGAATCGCGCCGCCTGGTCGAACTGGCCGAGGACCGCGGGATCTCCCTCGCCGTCGGCTTCAACCGCCGCCACGCGCCCGGCTACGCGCAGTGCGCCGACCACGCGCGCGACCTGATCGTCATGCAGAAGAACCGGGTCGGCCTGCCCGAGGACGTACGGACCTTCGTCCTGGACGACTTCATCCACGTCGTCGACACCCTGCGCTTCCTGCTGCCCGGCGAGGCCGACCAGGTCGACGTACGGGCCGTGGTGCGGGACGGCCTGATGAGCCAGGTCGTGCTCCAGCTGTCGGGTCCGGGCTTCACCGCGCTCGGCATCATGAACCGGCTCTCCGGTTCCACCGAGGAGGTCCTGGAGGTCTCCGGGCAGGACACCAAGCGCCAGGTGGTCAACCTCGCGGAGGTCATCGACCACAAGGGCCAGCCCACGCTCCGGCGGCGCGGGGACTGGGTGCCGGTCGCCCGTCAGCGCGGCATCGAGCAGGTCGTCGACTCCTTCCTGGACGCCGTCGCCACGGGCTCGGTCCTCAGCGCGCGCGACGCCCTGCTGACCCACGAACTGTGCGAGCGGGTCGTGCACTCCGCCCTGGAGCAGGCACGGCAGGCGTCCTGAGCGGCTCCCCGAGGGGCGCCCCGGCCGGATCCGGGGCCGGATCCCCGGCCGGGGCCGCCACGGGCCGCCCCGGCGGCCGGCCGAGCCGTACGGAGCGGGCGCCCGACACCGTGCAGTACGCGGCCAGGGCGGCCAGCGCCGCGCCCACCGCCCAGTCCCCGAAGCGGACGTAGAGGGTCGTGCCCCGGGCCAGCGGGACCTCGTACACCCGCGCCGTCCGCGCCGAGGTGGACAGTGCGGGGCCGATCCGTCCGCCGGACGGCCCGTGCACCGCGCTGATCCCGGTCAGGGCGGCGTGCACCTCGGGCCGGCCGGTCTCCGCGGCCCGCAGCGCGGACAGCGAGGCGTGCTGGGCCGGGGCCCAGCCGTCCTGGAAGGTGGAGGTCGCCGACTGGTCGATCAGCACGGCGGCCCCGTCGCGGACCAGGTGCCGGCTCATGTCGGGGAACGCCGACTCGAAGCAGACCAGCGGGCCGAGGCGGACGTCCGGCCGCCCGGGCAGGTCCATCACGACCGGCGCGTCGCCCGGGACCCGGTTCTCGTCCGCCGCCTTGCCGACCGAGGTGGCCCAGCCCAGCAGTTCGCGGGCCGGAACGTACTCCCCGAAGGGGACCAGGCGCATCTTGTCGTACCGGTCGCCGGTCGGGCCCCCGGGACCCACGAGCACCGCCGATTTGCGGATCCCCGGCCGGTCGGCGGCCCGCGCGTCCACGTTGACCAGCAGCGGAGCCCCCACCCGCGCCGACAGGCCGGCGAGCCGCCGGGCCAGGCCGGGACGGGCCGTCAGGTCCTCGCCGACACTGCTCTCCCCCCACACCACCAGGTCGGGGCGCTGCCCCGCCAGGCCCGCGGTCAGCCGCTCCCCTGCGGCGAACCGCCGCTCCGCGGCGTCCGGGCCGTCCTCGACCGGACCCGGCTGTACGACGGCCACCCGCAGCACGCCCGAGACCTCCGGCCGGGGCGCCCACAGCCACACCACCCCGGTCAGCACCGCGCAGCCCGTCACCCCGGCCAGCGCCGGTGCCCGCGCCCCCGGCGCCGCGATCAGCAGCGCCACCGCGCAGTTCACCGCCACGACCAGCAGCCCGACCAGCCAGACCCCGCCCACCGAAGCGAGCCGCAGCGCGGGCGCCACCTGCCACTGACTGGCGCCGAGCAGCCCCCACGGCCCGCCCAGCCCCTGCCAGGACCGCACCAGCTCCGACAGCAGCCAGCCCGCCGGCACGAGGACCAGCGCGGCGCCCGCCCGGGCCCCGCCGGGCCGGCCGCCGAGCAACTCCCGCACCAGCAGGGCGAACGGGATCCAGAGCAGGCCCAGCAGCGCCGACAGCACGAACAGGAACACGTGCAGACTGGGCAACAGCCAGTGGTGGACGGCGAAGACGAAGCCGGCGCCGCCGAGCCACCCCTCCAGGGCGGCGCGCCGGCCGGTGGGGGCCGACCTCAGCAGCAGGATCCAGGGCACGAGGGCGACGTACGCGAACCACCACAGGGCGGGCGCCGGGAAGGCGAGGCAGGGCAGGGCCCCCGCGGCGACCGCCACCACCGCCCGCCACCACGGGACCCGCTTCGGGACCCGCCCCGGGACCGTCGCGACGGCCGGGAACGACGTCATCACCAAGGGCCTCCGCTTCGCGTGGGGAACAGCCCGGACCGATGGGTCACCGCACCATCAGAACGACATGTGCCGCCACGTCTCGTGGACGGTGACGCGCGAGAGCCGCCAGCCGGACCGGGCGGTCCGGGCGACGGCGAAGGTGTACCGGCCCGCCTCGACGAAGTTGGGCGCGGTGACGGGAGCCGCGCCGTCGTCGGGCTCCTCCCCGGCGAGCCGCATGGGATTGAGGAAGTAGGCCCGGACCTGCGCCGTGTCACCGGGGGAGCCGCCCTGATCCGCGATCCGGACCAGCCGGTTGACGATGAGGTGCTGGCGCACCGGAAACAGCTTCATCGTCTCCGCGAGCCAGTCCGCGACCTCGCCCGCCGGGCCCTCGATCCCGCCGGCCGAGAGGTAGTCGGCCCGCCCGCCCGGAGCGAACAGGGCGCGGTACGCGGCCCAGTCCCCGTCGTCCACGGCGAGGGCGTACCCCGTCACCAGCTCGTCGATCGCCAGCCGGTCCATCACGCCCGCAAGGTCCACACGCTGCGTCATCGGGTCAGTGTGGGGGCGCGGGGCGCGAAGGCCAAGGGGCGTGCGCGGCCAGGATGGCCCGGCAGCGGATCAGTGACCGGAACGCGCCTCCCTGGGACGGACCACCACGAGGTAGGCGTCGCTCGCCAGATCCATGACCACCTCCGCCGGCACGCCCTCGCGCGTCCGCTGCGCCGCGTACTCCTCGGCCGGCCAGCTTCCCCTCGGACTTCCGGCCGGAAACCGCTCCAACACCACTCGACCCATGGGACACCCCCTGCTGTTCGTCTTCAGGTCTCTCCCTCCACAACGACGCGGAGGCCGCCCCGGGACGGTGCCCGGGGGGCGCCGCTTGAAGCGGAGGGGGGTGTGATGTGCGGAGTGGGCGGGCCCCCCGCCCCCCGGGGGGGGGTGGGGACCCAACGCGAAC